>CBFGTA010000043.1:0-17004 GCA_965651595.1 uncultured bacterium
TGCCGCCCGCGAGGTGGGCTTCCTTGTCAATGCCGTCGCGCCCGACACCATTCGACTGGCACCACCCCTGATTCTGACTGCCGACCAGGCCGCTCGATTCACGCGTGCCCTGCCCAGGATCCTGGACCGCGTTATAGCTGGGGAGGCGTCGCAACCATGAGTCAATCGTCGGCTGCTAGCACCCCGACCGGTCGGGTCGTGACGAAGGCCGCCCGCCATCAGCGCATTATTGAACTACTCAGCCAGCACGCCGTCGACTCGCAACAACAATTGCGCGATTTGCTCGCCGACGACGGTTTCGACATCACCCAGGCCACCTTGTCCCGCGATCTCGACGAGTTGCGGGCGATCAAACTCACCGACGACAAGGGCCGCAGCGTTTACGGTGTTCCCAACGATGGCGCCGACCCCGAGCCGCGCGTCTACGGCAACACGGCCGCCACCACCAAACTCCGGCGGGTGCTCGCCGAGTTGCTGACCAGCGTCGACGCCTCGGCAAACATCGCGGTCATCCGGACCCCGCCAGGGGCGGCAGGCTATCTGGCCCTCGCGATCGACCACGTCGAGCTACCGGACGTGCTCGGTACCGTCGCTGGTGACGACACCGTGTTCATCGTCACGAGAGAATCCGACGGGGGGCATCGCGTCGCCGAGCAGTTCGCCCAGCTAGCCGGTCAGCGGCGACGATCATGATGCACTGCTCGACCAATACCAACACCAGCACCATTCACCCCCACCCAGAGGAGCAGCAGTGAGCAAGAGAGTCGTACTGGCCTATTCCGGCGGATTGGACACCTCAGTCGCAATTGGCTGGATCGCCGAACGCACCGGCGCTGAAGTGGTGGCGGTGGCCGTCGACGTCGGCCAGGGCGGGGAAGACCTCGACGTGATTCGTCAGCGCGCCCTCGACTGCGGGGCGGTTGAGGCCTATGTCGCTGACGCCCGGGACGAATTCGCCGACGAGTATTGCGCTCCCGCACTGCGCGCCGATGCCCTGTACATGGGCACCTACCCCTTGGTGTCGGCCCTGTCGCGGCCGGTCATTGTGAAGCACTTGGTGCGTGCGGCTCGCCAGCACGGTGCCGACACGGTCGCGCATGGCTGCACCGGCAAAGGCAACGACCAGGTGCGTTTCGAAGTAGGGATTGGCGCGTTGGCTCCGGATCTCACCTGCATCGCGCCGGTCCGCGACTACGCCATGACCCGCGACAAGGCCATCGAGTTCGCCGAATCGCACAAGCTGCCGATCGACGTGACGAAGAAGAGCCCCTACTCAATTGACCAGAACGTATGGGGCCGGGCAGTGGAGACCGGGTTCTTGGAAGACATCTGGAACGCACCGATCGAAGACGTATACGACTACACGTCCGACCCGACCCGGGGCCTGCCCGGCGAAGACGTCGTCATCACTTTCGCCCAAGGCGTCCCGGTGGCCATCGACGGCCAGCATGTCACGATGCTGCAAGCGATTGAGCAGCTCAATGAGCGGGCAGGAGCTCACGGGGTGGGCCGGATCGACCTGGTCGAGGATCGCTTGGTCGGCATCAAGAGCCGCGAAGTCTACGAGGCACCCGGGGCGATGGCGCTGATCGCTGCCCACCGCGAACTGGTGAACGTGACGGTCGAGCGCGACCTCGCGCGGTTTGCCGGATCGGTGCGGCAGCGGTGGACGGAACTCGTGTACGACGGGTTGTGGTTCTCCCCCTTGAAGCGAGCCCTCGATGCCTTCTTGACTGAACTAAACGCGCCGGTCACCGGTGAAGTTCGGCTCCGGCTTGAAGGCGGGCGGGCCGTCGTGAACGGCCGACGCAGCAAAGACAGTCTCTACGACTTCCACCTGGCCACCTACGACACGGGCGACACCTTCGACCAATCACTCGCTAAGGGATTCATCGAACTGTTCGGCCTGCCCAGCAAACTGGCGGCCAAGCGTGACCTGAACCACGAGGACCTCACCAATGACTGAACCGACGAACGGCGCGCAACACCCTGACGCCCCCGCGCCGGCGAGCAACGCCCCGGCACCGGCGAGCAACGCCCCCGCACCGGCGAGCAAGGCGCTGTGGGGTGGGCGGTTTCAGACCGGCCCGAGCCCCGAGTTGCAGGCGTTGTCGGTGTCGACCCACTTTGATTTTCGCCTGGCTGGCTACGACCTGCTGCAAACCCGCTCGCACGCGCGAGTCCTCCACCAGGCAGGTCTGCTCAGTGACGCCGAACTCGCCGAAGTGGACGGGGCGATCGCCACCGTGGGGCAGGCCGTTCGCGACGGATCACTGGTTCCGGGGCCAGACGACGAAGACGTGCACACCGTCGTGGAACAGGCGCTCATCGCCGCCCTCGGAGCGACGGGCGGCAAGATTCGCGCTGGCCGCAGCCGCAACGACCAGATCGCCACCGACCTGCGGTTGTTCCTGCGCGACCACGCCCGCGGCCTGGCCGCAGTGACCCTCGACTTGTGCGACGCCATTGTGGAGCAGGCCCGCTCCCACCAGGCCACGCCAGCGCCGGGATTCACTCACCTTCAGCACGCCCAACCCGTCACCCTCGGGCATGAACTGGCCAAGCACGCCCACGCCCTGCTGCGTGACGTGGACCGCCTGCGCGACTGGGACGCTCGCGCGGCGGTGTGCCCGCTCGGATCTGGGGCGCTGTCGGGTTCGTCGCTGGGTCTGGACCCGCAGCGGGTGGCCCGCGAACTCGGTTTCGACCGGCCAGCCGCGAACTCCATCGATGCAGTGTCCGATCGGGACTTCGCCGCCGAGTTCTTGTTCGTGTGCGCCATGATCGGCGTTCACTTGTCGCGCCTCGGTGAAGAGGTATGCCTGTGGGTGTCTCAAGAGTTCGCCTGGGCGCGGCTACACGACTCGTGGTCGACCGGTTCGAGCATCATGCCGCAAAAGAAGAACCCCGACATCGCCGAACTGGCTCGCGGCAAGTCCGGCCGACTGATCGGCAACCTCGTCGCACTGCTCACAACATTGAAGGGTTTGGCGTTCGCCTATAACCGGGACCTGCAGGAAGACAAGGAACCGGTATTCGATTCGCTGGACACGCTCACGCTCGTCCTGCCAGCCATGACCGGCATGGTCGCCACATTGGAGTTCGACCCGGCAGCCGTATCGGCCGGGGCGGCGTCCGGCCACTCTTTGGCGACCGAAATCGCCGACTGGCTGGTGCGCGCCCAGGTGCCGTTCCGTGACGCTCACGAGGTCGCCGGCCAGGCCGTTCAACTCGCCGAATCGAGTGGCGTTGAACTGTGGGAGCTGCCTGCCGCTGACCTGCTCGCGCTGCACCCTCAACTCACGGAAGCCGTGTACGACGTACTGACGGTGGAGGGTGCCCTGGCCGCTCGCACTACCAGCGCGGGCACGGGACCACAGCAGGTATCCGAGCAGGTCGCGGCCTTGGCCGAAACAGTCACCACCGACCGCGCCTGGGCCCAAGCGGGAGTCATTCCCGACCGGCCCACGTGGCTCTAAACCGTTCCGGGCAGCGCTGATTAGCTGTGCCGGAACAGGGCTGACCTGAGAATGAACATCGGCTGACGGGAGGACGGAGATGATCGATCGCAGCATTTTCGCGCAACCTGTCGACGAGGTAGCTCAGGCGCTGCTTGGCGCCGCTCTGACTCATCACCTTCCGTCCGGCACGATTTCGTTGCGTATTTGCGAGGTGGAAGCCTACGGCGGGGTAGGCGAGGATCCCGGATCGCATGCATTCCGGGGCCAGACGCGACGCAACCAGACAATGTTCGCCGCCGGTGGCCACCTGTACGTCTATCGCTCCTACGGGATGCACTGGTGCGCCAACGTGGTTGCCGGACCGGCCGGTGAGGCCAGTGGCATTCTGCTGCGGGCGGGCCAGATCATGGAAGGTGTGGATCTGGCGTGGCAGTTGCGCCAAGAGTCTGGTGTGTGTCGGCGTGAACGCGATCTTGCTCGCGGTCCGGGCCGCCTCACCGCTGCGGTCGGGATCGGCGGCGAGCACGACGGGGTGGACTTGCTCGGAGATTCGCGATTCGAGCTCACTTTGGCGCCCGATGGGATTGGCCCGGTGGGGGTGTCGACCCGAACTGGGGTGTCGGGCGTTGGCGGCCTGACGAGGTGGCGCTTCTTCGTGCCCGACGACCCCTACGTCAGTGCGCACCGTCCGGCGCCCACTAGGGTCGTTCCGTGAGCACGCAGCAGGAATTCCTCGATGATTTGGTGTGGCGCGGACTGATCGAGCAGTCAACCGACCTGGACGCCCTCGCTCGGCAACTCGCTGCAGGGCCCATGACCCTCTACTGCGGCTTCGACCCCACCGCCGTCAGTCTCCACGTGGGAAGCCTCGTGCCTTTGCTGACGTTGCGGCGTTTTCAACTCGCTGGCCACCGGGTCATCGCCTTGGTGGGGGGAGCGACAGGTCTGATTGGTGACCCGTCCGGGCGTAGCGCGGAGAGGCAGCTTAACACCACTGACGTTGTAGCCGGGTGGGTCGACAGTCTGCGGGACCAAGTGAGCGCCTACCTGGATCTCGATGGTGACAACGCTGCGCGCATCGTGTCCAATCTGGACTGGACCGCAGATGTCAGCGTCATTGACTTTCTTCGCGATGTGGGCCGCCACTTCAGCGTCAACGTCATGCTGGCCAAAGATTCGGTGAAGAACCGGCTGGCCGATCAGGGGATCAGCTACACCGAGTTCAGCTACATGCTGTTGCAGTCGTTCGACTACCTCCACTTGCTGCGCGAATACGAGTGCCGCCTGCAGATCGGGGGAGCCGACCAGTGGGGCAACATCACGGCCGGGTTGGACCTGATTCGCCGCGTCGAAGGCCCGGAGGTGGCCGCAACAGTGCACGGGTTGACGCTGCCGCTGGTAACAAAGTCAGACGGCACCAAGTTCGGCAAGACTGCCGATGGAGCCATCTGGATCGATCCGAGCTTGACCTCGGCGTACGAGTTCTACCAGTTCTGGATCAACACTGACGACCGCGACGTCATCAAGCTGTTGAAGTACTACTCGTTCCGTTCGCGCCCCGAACTCGAGGCTCTGTTCGCCGAGCAGGAGGCCGCCCCGCACACGCGCCCCGCACAGCGGGCCTTGGCCGAAGAACTCACCCGCTGCGTGCACGGGGACAGGGGCGCCGAACAGGCCGAACTGGCCGGTCGGGCACTATTCGGGCGGGCCGAGATCAGCGACCTGGACGAGGACACTGTCGCGGCAGTCATGCGCACCGCACCGCACGGGGCGTGGACGGCTGAGCAAGAACCGACTATCGTTGACTTGCTGGTAACTGCCAGCGTGTGCAAGTCGCGGTCGGAAGCGCGGCGGGCCGTTGCGGAGGGTGGCGCCTACCTCAACAACGAGCGCATCACCGATGGGGAAGAACTGATCGGCCGGGATCGGCTCATCCATGGCCGATGGTGGCTGGTGCGGCGCGGCAAGCGGACATTCGGAGCGGTCACAGCACCGAACGCGTGACCGGGTTCCCCGCGGGCGCAGCCGAACTGGCGGCCCGGGGCTGCTCGATCTGCCACTGGCAATATTGGCGCGTCGCAGTGAGCAGTTCGGTGTTCGACATCTCCTCGAAGGCGGAGTACGTCTGAGTGGCCGTGACGTAGGCGATCTCCAACTCTGTTGTGAGCTGACCGGACACTTGGATGATGCCCGAATCGTAAAATCCCCGCAGGTCACTCGCGGTGCGGCCGGCCGCAATATCGGCTGCCGACAAGGTTGACCAGGGGGCAATCGAGCCGGGCTGCTGTATGCGATACATCTCGTAGGCGCGCGCGAGAGTTTGGCAATCGAATCGGGTGCGGGCATCGCGAGCAATATCGGACGGACCGGCGACGACCCCGTACACCATCGCCATAGACAGCACCACGAACATCATGCCGATCGCCGCATTCGCCATGACGTTGCCAGAATCCGGGGCGCGGTTCGACCCGGTGCGTCGCGTGGCATTGCGAACCGGGCCCATATCGCTGAGGATAGTGCCTCATGGTCGCTCATCCGGTGGGACAAACGGCGGTCATCATCCTCGTGCTCGCCTTCGCGGTGGTGATGGGGTTGATCATCGGTAGTTTCCTGAACGTGGTGATCGCCCGAGTGCCGCAGGGAGTGTCTCTGTCGAGTCCTCCGTCGGCCTGCCCGCGATGTGGTCACCGCATTCGGGCCCGCGACAACATTCCAGTCTTCAGTTGGGTGGCCCTCGGCGGTGAGTGTCGCGACTGTCAAGAGCCCATCTCGGCCCGCTACCCCCTCGTGGAACTGCTCACCGGTGTGATATTTGGGCTGGTGGCCTTGTGGTGGATGACAGTGCCCTGGGGGCCGGTCCCGTTGCCGACATTCATCGCCGGTGTGGTGGGCGGCGTTGTGGTCGTCTCCTTGTGGATCAGCGCCGTAGGCATTGACTACGACAGCTTCGGGATGCCGACGGGAATAGCCGTGGGTGGCGCGATCGCCAGCGCTGCGACGGGGCTCACCGTGGCGGCCACACTGGGAGCACTCGATGGATGGCACCTGCTGCAGATGACGGTCGCGGCCGTGGTGGGGGTCGGCGTTGCCGCCTGGGGCAGCCCTTCCCCACGGACCGCAGATCTGGCCGCCACGGGGCCCGACGAGCAGTGGGTGCGGTCGCAGGGCAAGGCCCGGTGGCTGCTTGCGATTTGGGTGGCAGGGGCGAGCGTCCTTTTCGCGTCGGTGTCGTGGGTGCCGGTCGTCGTGTGGTGGGTGGCGTGGCTAGCGAGCCAATGGATCCCCGCCTGGCGACCCTCTCCAGCCGCGTGGGGCAGCTACGTGTGCGGCGGGCCAGCCTTCCTACTGGCCGCGGTCGCCGCCTGGTGGTGGTGACGCTCATTTTGGCCGCGGCCGGGCATGCGCGCGCTGGCTGCTAGGGGTTCGGTACGCCGAAGCGGTACGCCGACCAGGCATCAACGTATGTTCGGCGGGTCCCCGGTGCTGGGTTCACTTGGTCGCTCTTGAACCGCACAGTGGCGACCGCAACTGGCGGATCGATGGGGTTGCCCTCGACGATTCGGCGCGATTCGAAGCGCGCAGTGAGGCTGGTGTGCGGCACGCTCACCAGGTAGTCGTTGGGGCCCGTGAAGTCGTTGGCCGGAGTGATGTTGGAGAAGAACTGCCGAGCCACCAGTCCGCCGTTGAACGGCGTGTAGTCGACACCAGAGAGCTCCGTATCGACAGTGCCGTTGGGGGCGTAGACGGCGCCTTGCATCGCGACCGTTGCATCGCCTGCCGACCGGAGAAAACCGCAGCCAGGATCACTCGGGGCGCAATCCTGCAGCAATTGCGTTCTGAAAGTATCCATCGGTGCACCAAATGCTGCCCTTAGCTGGACGCCCCAAAACTCGGGGCGAACATTGCTACCCCCACGTTGTACTGCGTAGACGACGCGAGCACCGGAATACCCGTGCTCGGCAACAAAGTCGGCAAAGTAGCTCCCAAACGTTGCCTGGGAAGCTTGTCTGTAGATCGCACCAGCCGTTGGCGTGGCCCCAAGATCCCAAATGAACGGGGTGCCTTGCGGAGAACCATTTGCATCGAACAATTCAACTTGTGCCCGTACGACAGTGCTAGATACTCCTTGGAGATCTCTTACCTGGAGGCCGATGGCAGTCGATGGAGTGCCAGCCGGCACAGAACTCACCGGTGGTGCGAACCCATTCATCACGATGCAAGACACAGTGTTGGAAGCAGGGTTCTGCAGGTTGGCGCCGGTTTGGGCGGGAGGCGAATATACGAATGTATCGACATTGTCGAGTGGTGAGAACGCGCGACTGCTGTTGGAGTTCATGGTTTGGCCGATGTTCAGGGTGTTGGCTCCGGTCGCGCTCAAGTATGGTTCGCACGCAGTTGCCGATGATACGGAGGGGCCGCCGGGAACCTCACTGGTAAATGGCCACATGGAGGATGATGCGGGTGTTGCTTGGTCGATGGCGACAGACATCTGGAGGGACGCCACGTAGGGCGTGACATTGACGCCTTGGCGTTGGACGGCATAGACGATCCGGGCCCCTGAATATCCGTGATCCTCGACGAATCCCGAGAAGTAGTCTTCGAAGCTCGGAGTTGAAGCGGATGCTGTCTGACGGTAGGTCAAGGAATTTGTGGGAGTTCCCCCAATGTCCCATATGAAGGCATTCTCCGGAGTGTCGCCATTCTCATCGAAGAGTTCGACGAGGGCACGTACGTTAGGTGTGGGGGTGGTCTGGCCGTCGCGGACGACGGCAGATGCCAGTGTCGCTGCAGACCCGGAGGAAATCACGCCGCCTGGGAAGTCATCGGCCGGCGGCTCGAATCCAATCAAGACCACACACGAGACGCTGAGATTGCCGGTCCCGCTCAGGTTGCTCGCTGTTGTGGCAGGGTCGGGATTGGCAAACGTCCCTATCCCGGTTAGCGGCGAGAAAGCGCGGGAGTCGTCTGTGTTCATGGTCTGGCCGATCCCTAGCGTATTGGGTCCTGTCGCCCCTAGGTAGTCGTTACATGCTGATGCTGAAGAAACAGAACTGACCGGATCAGCCGTTGATGTGTTGGGTAAGAGTGCGAGGTTATTGGCACCCTGGGTGAACGATAGTCGAGCTGAGGATAGTCGAGCGACTCGCGCAGAAACTCCGCCTGCGTTGGAAGTGCGCTGAACGGCGTAGACAACGCGCGCGCCCGAATAGCCATTCTCGTTGACGAAGTTGGCCAGAAAATCGTTGAGAGCCGTTGCTGTTGCGCCGGAAGTTTGGCGGGCTGCCAGTGTGGTCTGCGTGCCCGGATTCCATTCGAAGTGTTCGGCAGATACGAGTCCGTCTTCGCCTGCTGGGTAGATCCGGGCTCGGACGTTGTAGGTCGTGACTGCCTGCTGGTCAATTATTCCTAGCACGGTGGCGCTCACGGGCGATCCGGCCGGGATTCTCCCGCTGGGATACGTGTCCGTCGGGGGGCGGAACCCCTCGAGCAGGACACACGACGTGCGGTTGTTCGAGAGACCTGTGGCCTCAGATGGCGAGGATGTGTTGTAGACGTCAACGGCCGTCAGGGGTGCGTAACGGTTGCCGACTGCAGTGTTCATCGCCCCCCAGCCAAATCCCTCTGGCGGGGCGGGCGTGAGGTACGGATCGCACACTGCCTTCGCTGACTGGGTCGGGCCGCCCACTGTGTTGGGATCGGCGGGCGCCAACGTCGTGAACTGCGGCTCAGCCTGTTCAAACGCTACAGAGAACTCAATCGAGCTAAAGACGGCGTCGCCCGGGCTCCCCGATCGTTGCACTGCGTAGACGATCTGCGCCCCACTCAGGCCGTGTGCCGCCACGAAATCGGCGACATGTTGATCGAAACCCAGTGGACGGGGAATCTGTCGATAGGTAAGGCCATTCGTCGCCGTCGGGCCAACATCCCAATCGAAAGGCGCTCCCTGCGGGTCGCCGTTCTCGTCGAGAAGGACGATCCGAATACGGGTCGTGAAGGCACGGTTTCCCTGCTGATCGAGAACTTGCAGCGAGGCTAACGAGACTTCGGTGCCAGCTGGCACTATCGAATCAGTAAAGGTGTCAGGAGGGACGAAGCCATTCATCACGATGCACGACACACTGTTTGCGCCTGAAGTGCCCAGTGCCGTTGCCGGAACGGCCGGATCGGAGTTCGCGAAGGAATCGATGCCCGTGAGGGGCGTGAAGCGGCGCGAGTCATCTGAATTCATCGTTCGGTTGATCAGTGGGTTGGATCCGCTGAGATAAGGATCGCATGCTTCAGCACTCGACTGACTTGGACCGGAGCCTCCACTGCCCACTTGTGGCAGCATGACGGCAACATCGGGAATGCGTGTGTCGATTGCGGCTGTCAGCTGCAGCGACTTGAACCGGGGAGTACCGTCGGCGGCTCCACGACGCACTGCGTAGGTAATCTGCGCACCCGAGTATCCGTGGGTGTCAACGAAATCACGGAAATGGTCGGCGAAGCCCAGGGCATCCGGAAGCTGTCGGTAGGCGAGTGATGCCGTGGGTGTAGCGCCAACCGTCCATGTGAATGGGCTTCCTTGGATCGCACCGGATGAATCCCGTAGCGCTATTACAACGGCGACTTCATATGCCGGGTTCGGTTGCTCGTCGCGGAGTTGGATTGTTGCAAGCTCAGCAACTGTGCCCGCGCTAATGGGCCCGTCCGTCGGTGCGAATCCGTTTAGTTGAATACAACTTGTGCTAAGGCCTCCCGTACCTGTGAGGTTGTTGGCCGTTGCGGCGGGCGATCCGCTCGTCAGCGAGTCAATCGACGTTAGGCCACTGAATTGGCGTGTGTTGTCGCTCATTTGGGGCCAACCGAGTGCCGTCAAGGTCCCGTTGCAGGACGTTGTTGAGGACGTCGAACTGCTCGTGGATGGCAATAAGGTCTCTGAGTATGGCGTGGGGTCGATGAACGCCGGATCTTCTGCTGGCCCTTCAGAGTCGGTTGCGCCAAAGATCGAGATCGGTGGATTGTCCGCAGAATACGGGCCGCATACTTCGAAGTTGCCATCAACGACGATCCGACTATCGTGGCCGACCACGATCTGCGTTCCCTGGTTGTCGGCTTCTTCTATTGGGCGGTCTGCGGTCGGACTGATGCATGCTCCCGGAACAGAAGGTGTGCTGACAGTCGGACCCGGAGTCCATCCGTTGGGTTGCCCAGCGACTACTGTGACGCCACCGGGGATGGTCAGCGCAGACTCGTCGCGAAAATCGAAGAAGAAGGTTGCGCCAGCTTCCAAATGGAAGACGCTCGCGTCGCAGTTATCCAGTGCATCTTGCAGTAGCTGGCTGGATGTGTAGTACCCGGCTGGTATCCGGAAACTCCCCCCCGCGACGCATTCGGGCAGGTCTGGATTGATGTCTTCCATCGCGACAGCGGTCGGGAAACCCGGCCCGGGGTATAGGTCGACGATTTCAGGTTGGTCGTAGGCTGGTGCATTGGATCCCGCATCGATGGCCTCGCAGTCGGTTGCAGGATACGAGGTCACCAGACCGACGCATTCGCTGGCTTGAATGCTGCCAACTTCTGAATTGATCGCGCCGTCCTCGGTCACGTCGATCGACGCACTGGCAAGAACTCCACCGATCATTTGGAAGGGTTCGCCCGAGTACTGGACAACTCCGCCAGTGGAACTGCCCTCTGGGGCTGTGGCGATGATTCCATGCGGGAGGCGGTTGTTGTTGTTGACGATTGCAGAAGGGACCCCTTCGATGCCCGTGCCGTTCTCGGCGGTGCAGGTGACCTCGTAGTCGCCGTCGAGGTTGTAGCCGGGCACCTCGATCTCGGGGCAGGCGGCGGCCGGGTTGTTGTAGTTGGTGTTGCGCAGGTTGTTGATGGCGACTTCGACGCTGCTGTCGATGTCGGACTGGTCGCGCACCGAGTCCTGAGTGATGGAGGAGCGGACGATGGCGTTGCTGCTGAACGCCAAGATGGCCGCGCCGGTGATGCCGACGAACACCAACAAGGCGATCACCAAGACCAGCGACGCCCCCGAGTCGGACTGGTCGAAGGCGCGGGGGGAGTCAACCGGAGGTTCGGTCATTGTTGTCTCCTTCCCGCCAAGAATCGCAACTCCCGGCCGTCGAAGTCCCACACCTGCAGCAGCACTTCCCGAGTGCTCGGCCCGCACGGGCCGGGAAGGCACGAGGCCAACGGGGCGCTGGTCTGCGACAAGTTGGTGGCCAAGGTTGCCGTGGTCAGTGGCGCGGCAGGTTCCCCGTTGTCATCTTCGCAGGTGTGGCGGTACATGTTCCGCGAAATTCCATCATTGGGCGTCGGATCGTCCTGATAGGCGTAGCTGACGTAGCGGGTCGTGGTTTGGAAGTTCTCGTCAACATAGTCATCAGTGAACTGCACGATCGCCTCGCCCGGCCCGCACTGATCAGGTGGCGAGGCCGTGATGGTGGCGCTGCTCGCCGACCAAACGTCAGGACGGAAATAGAGGTCCACAGTTTCTAGCGTCGACGAGGCAGAAATGTTAACGAACGTGCTCTGGAAGATGCGGATCCCGATCACGATAGTCGAGGCGATCGCCCCGAAGACGAGGCCAGCGATCGCCGTCGCCACGACGACTTCCACGATGGACAGCCCCGCATCGTCGAGACGGGCAATCCGTGCGGCACGCATCCGGTCCAGTGGCGCGCTCATGACGTGCGATTCACAATCGACAAGGTGAACGAGGACTCGGCCGCTGGCAGGGTCCCGGCCGACACGTTGAGCGTGATCAACTGCGCACCATCATCGTTGCACGGCTCGTCGATGGCAACGAACTCCTCTGTGCTGTCCGACCATACTTCGATGGACGTGATCACGCCGACCATGTCGTCGGGGATGTCGGGAACCGACTGCTCCAGAGTGGGGAAGTCACCCGGATCGGCGCATGGCACGTAGGCGGCGTCCTGGATCACCTGGGACCATTCCAGAGCGGCCGCTTGGGTGCTGACCCTCGAATCCATCGCGGCCGTGGCGGTGATCGACATGAGGAATACCCCCACGAAGGCGGCCCCGACGATGCCCATGATCATGATGGTGATGAGCAGTTCGACGAGGGTTTCGCCACTATCGGCAGGGCGTTGATCGCCGGTGTCGCTGCTCGTGGCAGCGCGGGGGGAGGGTTCCATGTGACTCACCTCCTCGTGCTGTGCACCCGGGCCGGGCGCAGTGCTGTGTCTAGTGCGGGGCGAACAAGCCGATCTGCGCCGTTACCTGTCCAGGCTGGGTAGTTTGCGGGCCTTGACCTTGTAGCTCGGTTGAACCGAACACTCCGTACATCGCCGACACCAGGGCGACGGCGATGAACCCGACGATGCCACCCATCACCACCAGCACTGTGGGTTCGATCAGGTCTGTGGCCCGCTTGAGGCGGTAGTCGAGTTCGGACTTGTAATAGTCGGCGGCGACGAGCAACTGTTGGTCCAGGGTGCCGGTTTCTTCACCGACGCGGATCATGCGGACCGCCATGGACGGCAGCAGTCCCGTCTCCCGCAGCGGAACAGTGATGCCGTCCCCGGCCATGGTGCGTTCTCGCGCTTCGGTGAGTAGGTCAACGAAGAGCACGTTCTTGAGGCTCGAAATCGCCACCGTCATGGCCCGCGGGAGTGGGATCCCGGCATCGATCATGCTGGCCAAGAGCCGCGTGTAGCGCTCCACCATGGCGTAGCGGATGAGTGGGCCGATCACCGGAACGCGCAACAGCATGCGGTCGCGAATCCTTCGCACCGGCCGAACCCGCATCAAAATCAGGTACACGATGATGAACACGACGAGTCCAGCGAGCAGGTACAGGCCTTTACTGGTGAGGAATCCGGTGAACGCCATCAGCATGCGCGTGGGCAGCGGCAATTCCACGTTGAGGCTTTCGAAGAACTTCTGAAACTGTGGCAGCACAAACACTGTCATCACAATGATCGTGACGAAACTCAACCCAGTGATGACCGCCGGGTAGATCATCGCACCGGTGATCTTGGCGCGAGTCTCGATGTCTTGTTCGAGATAGTCGGCGAGCTGCATGAGGATGCTGTCGAGGTCGCCGGTCAGTTCCGACGACGCCAGGATCGCGCGGTAGTACTCAGGGAAGTCACCGGGGTGCCGATTGACGGCCTCGGTCAGGGTCGAGCCGGTGCGAATGTCCGAGGCAATCTGCGAAAGCGCCCGTTTGGCGGCGCGCGAATCGGCCTCTTCGGCGAGTTCGTTGAAGGCGTCCAGAATCGGAATTCCCGCCCGGATGAAGGCAGCCAATTGCCGCGAGATGTGCAGCAGTTCCTTCTTCTTGATTTTCGACTTGGTGAGCTCCATCGCCAGGATGGAAGGCTTCTCTTTGAGACCTTGGAAGTCGACCCGCTCGTTGCGTAATTCGAGGGCGGCCGCCCCAAACGAAGCGGCCTTAATCGATTGGCGCCGCGTCTTGCCGTCTTCGGCGGTGATAGTGAACTGGTAGGTCGGCATCGGTCACACTCACATCGTGTAAATCTTGGCGATGATCTCGTGGATAGTGGTGACGCCTTCTTCTACCAGTCGCACGCCTTCCTCTCGCATTGTGCGCAGGCCCTCCTTGCGGGCAAGTTCGCGGATCTCCGCCTGGGTAACGTTCGGCTGGACCAGCAGAGTGCGCAGGTTCTCGGTCACTTCGAGCAGTTCGTACACGCCGACCCGGTCGGCGTAGCCGGTCTGGTTGCAGTAGTTGCAGCCCTGGCCGCGCGAGAACGTGGTGTCAGGTTTGCCGCCTGATTCCAGGAAGTACTGCAACTCGTCCTTGGTGGGCTCGTAGGGCGCCCGGCAGTCGTCACAGATACGGCGCACGAGACGCTGACCAACCACACCGAGCAGGGACGATGCGATCAGGAATGGCTCAATGCCCATGTCCAGGAATCGAAACATCGTGGACACGGCGTCGGTGGCGTGGATCGAGCTGAGAACGAAGTGGCCGGTCAGCGTGGACTGGATGGTGATGTCGGCGGTCTCTTCATCGCGAATCTCACCCACCAGAATGACGTCAGGGTCCTGGCGCAGGATCGACCGCAGCCCGGCCGCAAACGTGACCCCGGCCTGTTTGTTGATCTGGATTTGGTTGATGTGGGGGAAGACGTACTCGACAGGGTCCTCGATGGTGGTGATGTTCTTGTCGGTGTCGTTGAGCTGGTTGAGGCTGGCATACAGGGTAGTGGTCTTGCCCGAGCCAGTGGGCCCCGCGCACACGACCATGCCGTACGGGGAGCGCAGCATCTTCTCGAACTTGTCGTGAGTGTCTGGAGCCATGCCGAGTTGTTTGAGTTTGAGTAGGGAGCGACGCTTGTCGAGGATACGCATGACGACTTTCTCGCCCCACAGTGTGCCGATGGTGGCGACCCGCACGTCGAGGCGGTGACCATCGATGGTGGTCTGGATCTGGCCGTCCTGGGGGCGGCGCCGCTCCACGATGTTCATGCCAGCGAGCACCTTGATGCGGCTGACGAGGGCGCTGGCAATCGAGTTCGGTAGTTCGAGGACCTCTTGCAACTTGCCGTCAATGCGGAACCGTACCCGCACGACGTCCTGCTGCGGTTCGATGTGGACGTCCGAGGCCCGGTCGCGCATCGCCTGAATGATGATCATGTTGACAACGCGTACAACCGGTGAGTCGTCGTCGCCGCCGGTTTCGACATTGACGCTGGACGCGGCCGCAGCGATCTCTTCAGCGTGGGCTTCGATGTAGCTGGCGATATGGCTCTCGACACCTTCGAGGGCCCGGTGATGGTGGTCGAGTGCCCACTGAATCTCGGGCGACGACGCGAGCGCCATGCGCATGGGGCGCTGCAGGATGCGGTGCAGTTCGCGTTCGAGGTCGGGAGTGGGATTGCTCACTGCCACTATCACGACCCCGTCGTCGGCGAACCGAATCGGTATCGCGTGCAGGCGACGGGCGTCGTTCTCGGGCAGCAACTTGGCGGCCGACTCGTCGGGAGCCTCGCGGCTCAGTCCCGCGTTCTCGAGGCCAAGCTGCAGGGCGAGCGCGTCGACAATGTCCTTTTCGTCGGCCATGTCGAGGTCGACGAGCAGCTCTCCGAGCTTGCGGCCACTCTCAGACTGCGCCAAAATTGCGCGCGCCAATTGGTCCGAACTGATGACGCCCTTTTGGATGAGGAGGTCACCCAGGCGTAAAGGGGGCCGCTTCTTGCGCTCCTCGAAAACGGATGGGCCCTGCTGCGAGGGCACTTCACCATTGGCAGAGTCGGATGCGAACGAGTCGATCACAGATGACTGAATGGTGTCAGAATGTGACTCTTCGTGTTTCTTGTTCAGGCGGAAGCGCATGATGTGCCTCCCGTCTGACTACGCCGCGTTATCTCCAGCGGATTCGGCCCGGGCAGGGGAGTGTGTCACTCGTCCTCCCGACGGATACATATACGCCCGAGTCTACCCGTTGTGAGACCTGCATTGGGGGGCATAAGGTGGCGCAATGACGACGATTCCACCGGGTCTACACGAGCTGTTATCGGTGATGTGGCAACGCACGGGAACCGACTTGTTCCTCACTGCGGGCCTGGCGGCGTCGCTGCGGGTGGATGGCGACGTCGTGGCGATGGACGGCGAGGCCCCTCTTAGTGATGACGATCTACTAGGACTGGTGACCCCGCTGTTGAGTCAGCGGCAGCTCGCGGCCTTCAACCAAGGCGAAGACGTGGACTTTTCTTTCGCGTTTCAAGACGTCGCGAGGATACGTGGGAACTTGTTCCGGCAGAAAAACCATCCGGCCGCAGTCCTGCGCATGATCCCCCGCAAAGTCCCCACCCTCGACGCATTGAGTTCGCCCGACCAGGTGCGCCGTTTTGCTCAACTCGGCCAAGGGATGGTGCTCGTCACCGGCCCGACGGGCTCGGGTAAGTCAACGACCTTGGCGGCGATGGTGGACTGGATCAACCACAACCGCGCCTGCCATATCCTCACCATCGAGGACCCCATTGAGTACGAGCACGACCACTCCCGAGCGATCGTCAATCAACGGGGAGTAGGGGAAGACACTGACTCGTTCCAGGCGGCTCTGCGCAGCGCCCTGCGAGAGAACCCTGACGTGATCCTGGTGGGTGAGATGCGCGACCGGGAGACGATCGAACTAGCGTTGACGCTGGCCGAGACCGGCCACTTGGTGTTCGCCACCTTGCACACTAACGATGCTGCCCAGGCGATCGACCGCGTCATCGACGTGTTCCCCGGCGGCCAGCAGGGGCAAGTGAGGGTGCAGTTGGCGGCGAGCCTGTCGGGAGTCGTCTATCAGCGGCTCTTACCGAAGGCCGGCGGCGGGATCGTGGCGGCCTACGAGATCCTCGTGGCCAACTCGGCAGTGCGGGCATTGATTCGCGCGAACAAGACCAACCAGATCCGCAACCAAATGATCACCGGTCAGCGCGACGGGATGCAGACCCTAGAAATGCACCTCAGCCAACTGGTCCGCGCTGGCACCATCACCCGCGAAGAAGCCACCACCCGCTCCCATTACCCGGGTGAGATTGACTAGTCCGTCTATTTGCGTTCG
>CBFGTA010000044.1:0-16695 GCA_965651595.1 uncultured bacterium
GCTCGACGCGGAGCTCGAGTCGCGGGGCTGGGTCACCGAGGCGCTGGGCGACATTCACTCACTGCAAGAGCGCTACCGCAACGTGGCCATTCAAGACAAAGGCAAGCGTTACAACACTGACCTGCTCGAGGCCATCGAACTCGGGTTCTTGCTCGACCTCGCGGAGACGGTGGTCGTCGGCGCGCTCGCAAGGAAAGAGTCCCGGGGCGGCCACGCCCGCGAGGACTACCAACAGCGCGACGACGACAACTTCATGAAACACACCATGGCGTATCGCGCCATTGACGACTCTGGTCACGCCCGTGTGTCCCTCGACTACAAGCCTGTCACTGTCACCCGTTACCAGCCGATGGAGCGTAAGTACTGATGAGTGCCGACAGTTCTCCCGCAAACCCGCCGCAGCCATTTGATGTCACGTTCCGCATCATGCGGTTCGATCCTGAACGCGATCAGGGTCCCCATTGGGAAAACTATGTCGTCGCCTGTTACCCGACAGATCGAGTCCTCGACGCCCTCATCAAGATCAAAGGTGAGCAAGACGGATCGTTGACGTTTCGTCGATCGTGCGGGCACGGGATCTGCGGATCAGACGCCATGCGCATCAACGGCCGCAATCGCCTCGCCTGCAAGACCCTGATCAAAGACCTCAAGAGTTCCAAACCCATTTCCGTCGAGGCCATCAAAGGTCTGCCGCTCGAGAAGGACCTCGTCGTAGACATGGAGCCGTTCTTCCAGGCCTACCGGGAAGTCATGCCGTTCCTCATCACTTCCGACCATCCACCAAGTCGCGAATGGATTCAGTCGGCCGAGGACCGCGAACGTTTCGACGACACCACCAAATGCATCCTGTGCGCCGCCTGCACCAGTTCGTGCCCGGTGTTTTGGAACGACGGCCAATACTTCGGGCCAGCCGCGATCGTTGGCGCCCACCGGTTCATTTTCGACAGTCGCGACTCCGCGACCGAGACGAGACTGGAGATTCTGAACTCTGCCGAGGGCGTGTGGCGTTGCCGCACGGTATTCAACTGCACAGAAGCGTGCCCCCGCGGAATTCAGGTCACTCAAGCCATTCGCGAGGTCAAGCAAGCCATCGCCGAATCCCGCATCTGAACCCGCGCTGAGCAAACATGTCACTGACGGACGAGGCACGGTAGACCAGTGGATCTCGACTCGTGGGCCAACTTCTTCGTGATCGCGGGAGGCGGCAGCGGCGCCCTGACGGGCCTGGTGTTTGTGGCGATATCCCTCAAGTCTGATCAGATACTGGGGTCTCCGGCCCTGCGCAAAACAGCGGCACAGACTCTGGTTCTCCTGATCAGCCCGCTATTTATCGCACTACTGGCAACCACCCCGAACCTTCCCCGCGCAGTCCTGGCCGTCGAATGCATCGTGGGAGCCGTTGCCCTCTGGTGCATCCAATGGCTCATCGGCCGCGCTATGGATCTCACCGGCGCCTCTGCCCGTACCCGCCAACTTCACCATCTGACACCGAATCTGCTCGTCGGCTTGTTCATCCTGGCCGCGGGGGTCGGGCTGCTGTTCGGGATCGATGGGGCCCTCTACGCGATCGTTCCGGCCATTGTGGCCGCGGTCATCGGAGGTGTCGTCAATGCTTGGCTTTTCGTCATTGGCTTCACCGAATGGGACCAAGCCACCACTAACACTGGTTAACTGTGGTGTACCGATCGGGCAACCACAGTGGTGCGGCGAGTCCCGGTGGACTGCGGCGAACAGACCACTAAACTGACGGCGGATAGAACGTCGGCCCCTGGAGCGTAAAGAACGGCTCGCCGGCTCGACTTGACGGCATCGAGGCGAACGCGGAGGTATCCCGACGGTGAACGCCCGCTCCGGGTTTGTGCAGCCTGCCTGTGGGCGTTACGTGGCCATGGCGCTCATCTGCCTGCTTGTGACCTGCCTGACACCTGTGGGCTTCAGCAGCTCTGCTTCCGCGACCTCACCCGAGCGCCGCCCGGAAACCGCAGTGGCCTCCGGTCTAGCTGGAGACGCTCTGCCTCGCGTGGCGGCTCATTCCTGGATCTTGGCTGACGCCACAACTGGCGAGATTTTGGCGGCTCGCGATCCCCATCGCCAACTTCCCCCCGCCAGCACGCTGAAGGTCCTCACCGCCCTGGCCCTCCTCCCGGCCCTCGATCCGACCTCCGAATACACCGCGATCTACCAAGACGTCAATCAACCGGGAACTCGGGTGGGGCTGCGCCAAGGGTCCACCTATCGCATCACGGACTTGCTCAATGGACTGCTCCTCGCAAGCGGCAATGACGCAGGCAGCGCTCTCGCCAACGCGTACGGCGGCTGGGACCTTGCTATCGAGCGGATGAACACTGAAGCTGCCCGGATCGGCGCGACGGACACCATTGCCGCGACCCCGAACGGTCTCGACCGCCACGGGCAGTTGAGCACTGTCCACGACCTGGCCACCATTTTCCGGGCCGCACTAGATGTCGAAGGGTTCCGTGGTGCTATCGGCCACCGGTCAGTTCCTTTCCCACGCGCTGGCCGGTCGCCGATTGACGAGCGGGGCACGTATACGTTGCACAATTCTCAACGGCTCGTGCGCGACCAGTACCCGGGAGTGGTTGGCGCCAAAGACGGATACACGTCGATGGCCGGGCACACGTTCGTGGCGGCCGCCGAACGTGGCGAAACGACTTTAGTATTCGCTGCCATGCGTCTAGGAATGTCGGCGAACACGATGGCCGAACGACTCTTCGACTGGGGATTCACCTACCGTCAAGATATCGCCCCCATCGGGTCGCTGCCCGCGCCCGTCCCGGCCCGGATCGTGGACCGTCGGCCAGCGATGGTGCTAGACCCGTATGGCGGTCCAGTCGCGGATCAGGACGACACGCTCGCGGCAATCAGTGCCGAAAGAGACGCGGACGACCCTCGGACCGACGCTGTGGCCGCCGCTACCTCACCACCTGACGGCGGCCTACCCGTCGCAGCCTGGGTCGGCGTGGCCGTGGTGGTACTCGTCGGGATCCTCGGCTGGGGATGGCTGCGTTATCGCCGTACGAAACCGACCCGATCGTAGACCTCGTCGACAGTCTTGGCCGCCACTTCGCGTGCCCGGTGAGCCCCGGCGACCATGATGCGATGAAGTTCGGCCGGATCCGCCAAGTACTCCTCGGTCTTGCGTTGGTAGTCCTCTGCTAGAGCCACCACAGCTTCGGCAGCGGCCACCTTCAGCGGCCCGTACTGCGTGCCTCCAAACTCCTCGACGATAGAAGCAATCGACTCCGAACGGAGAGCCGCGACGATTGTGATGAGATTCGACACTCCGGGCTGATTCTCGGGGTCGAACTGCACGCACGCGAGGGAATCGGTCACGGCAGACTTGATTTGCTTCGCGATCCGCTTGGGCGGATCGAGGAGAAACACACACCCGGCAGGAGCGGACTTGCTCATCTTGGAGCCGGGTTCCTGTAAGTCGTAGATCTTCGCCGTGTCCCGCAAGATGTGGGGGCGAGGCAGGTTGAAGGTGTCACCGAAACGGCTGTTGAAGCGGGCCGCGAGGTCACGCGTCAACTCCAGGTGTTGGCGCTGGTCCTCCCCGACGGGTACCGCATCGGCCTGGTAGACCAAGATGTCTGCCGCTTGCAAAATCGGATACGTGTAGAGCCCCACCGTCACTGCGGAGTCTTCCTGCCGCGCGGACTTGTCTTTGAACTGAGTCATCCTTCCGGCTTCGCCAAACCCGGTCAGGCATGCCAAGACCCACTGCAGTTGTGAGTGCTCCGGCACGTGACTTTGGACGAAAAGCGTCGAACGGTTCGGGTCTACGCCAGCGGCTAACAACTGGGCGAAGGACGACAGGGTCCTTCGCCGCAGCACGTCGGGATCGTGGCGGACCGTGATCGCATGCTGGTCGACGACGCAATAGAACGCGTCGTTGTGATTCTGGAGTTCCACCCAGTGACGCAAGGCTCCCAAGTAGTTGCCCAGTTGGAAAGAATCGGCGGTAGGTTGAATTCCGGAGAGCACCCGCAGCCCTTGCGGCCTCGCTTGCTCCTTCGCGGGCGCACGCGTCGACTCAGATTCAGTGGCCATCGGTCTCCTCCAGTGACGAATCGTTCACAAACTCGGCGACGAGTGGGGCGTGGTCACTCCACCGCTGGTCATAGGCGGCCGCACGTGCAACGGATACGGTTGCGACGTCGGAAGCGAGCTCTTCATTCGCGAACAAGTAATCTATCCGCCACCCCGTGTCGGTGTCGAAGGCCTTCCCCCTCATCGACCACCAGGTGTAGGGCGCCAGCCCCTGACCGGCGTGGTGGCGCCCAAGGTCGGTCCACCCACTCTGAATCCAGCGGTCCAAGAAGGCGCGCTCTTCCGGTAAACATCCGGCCTTGTTGCGGTTGCCCTTCCAGTTCTTCAGGTCGGCATCGGTGTGAGCGACGTTGAGGTCTCCGCCCAGCACGACAGGACCTGTTCGCTCCCGCCGCAGGCACTCCAATCGGCCGGTCATGGCTTCGAGGAACGCGTACTTGGCGTCCTGACGAGCCGTCCCTGCCTCTCCACTGTGGACGTAAACCGACGCTACCCGCAGATCCGCACGAGCCGGAACATCGACCGTGGCCTCGATCCAGCGGCCTGAGTGGACGGGATCAGCCAGACCCACTCCCCACTCGACGTCGCTCAACGGCCAGGGAGAACCGATCGCCACGCCTGCTCGTCCGAGTTGCTCGGCAGGCGCCACCATCCAGTTCCATCCGCCCAGTGGGGTCCCGGCCAGGGATTCGTCGAACTGCGGACGGGTCGCGCGCACTTCCTGGAGCAGCACTACGTCCAGGTCTGCGGCTGACAGCCATTCCAGCCCACCCTTGCGGGTCGCGGCCCGGATGCCGTTGACGTTGACCGAAGCGATGGTGAGCACCGCCCCACCGTATCGCCTGCCTGCCGGTCACCTGCGGCCCATGCACGTGCTGGCCCCGAAAACCGCCCGCGACAGTTGCCTCTTCTTGACGAACCGCGATTGAATCGTCCCATGTCTGTTCGCCAAGTACGCACGATCTTGATCGGGTATGGGGTTGCAGGGGAATACTTCCACGCCCCGTTCCTATCCGCGTGTGACGGTATTGATTTTCTCGGCGTCGTGGTGGCCGACCCTGAACGCTCTCGCCGAGCTCGCTCCACCTACCCGGCAGTGGTTACGTGGCCGACGGTGAGCGAGGGCCTCGACGTTGGTCCTGACCTTGTTGTGGTGGCCACCCCTAACAACACTCACGATCAACTGGCTCGCGAATGTCTACAGTCCCGCGCCCACGTCGTGGTCGACAAGCCCCTCGCCACGAACAGCCAGGCAGCGGCCGACCTCATCGCCGAGGCCCACCGCCACGGCCGACTGCTCACTGCGTTCCACAATCGGCGGTGGGACAGCGACTACCTAACTGCCTGCGGACTCGTGAAGTCAGGCCGTTTGGGGCGTGTGCACACGTTCGAATCTCGCTTCGAGAGGTACCGACCGCACCCCACCCAACGCTGGAAGGACACCTTGCCAAACTCGGCCGGTGGCGGGATCGCTTGGGACCTCGGTCCGCACCTGATCGATCAAGCCCTCCACCTGTTCGGTCCGGCCGAGCAGGTCTACGCCCAACTGCGGACCGAGCGCACGGGCTCGACAGCAGACGATGACGCTCTGATCATCCTGACCCATGCCGGAGGGGTTCGTTCCGAACTTCATGCCAGTGCGGTGGCAGCCGATGCCGGGATGCGCTTCCGCATCCGCGGACTGGACGCAGCTTGGGTCAGTCAGGGAATGGACGAACAAGAACAACGACTGCGCGCCAGCGAGCAACCCATCGATGCTTCCTGGGGTCGATGGCGACAGACGTGCGGGGAAGTCCACACCGTAGATTCGGTGGAACCGGTCCCTGCGGCCAGGGGCCACTACGGGCAGTTCTACGAGCAGCTAGTCCACGCTGTGAACGACGGCGGGCCACTACCGGTCGAGCCGCACGACGTTGTGGCAGGCCTCAGAGTGCTGGAGGCGGCCCACAAGTCGAGTGGTACGGGTGAGGCCGTGGCGCTCACACAGTGAGGGCAGCCCGCAGATTCTCGTCGATTGCATTGAGGAACTCGCTCGTCGTCAGCCATTCTTGCTCCGGACCTACGAGCAGAGCCAAGTCCTTGGTCATTTGACCGGACTCAACCGTGTCGATACATACGCGTTCGAGAGTTTGCGCGAACCGGCGAACGTCCCCGGTGCCGTCCATGCGCCCGCGGTGGTCGAGTCCTCGCGTCCAAGCGAAAATGGACGCGATCGGGTTGGTTGACGTCGGCTTGCCCTGCTGGTGCTGCCGATAGTGACGAGTCACTGTCCCATGGGCGGCCTCCGCCTCCACGGTTTGACCATCGGGAGTCATCAAGACGCTGGTCATCAAGCCCAACGAACCGAATCCTTGGGCGACCGTGTCAGACTGCACGTCGCCGTCATAGTTCTTGCACGCCCAGACATAACCGCCCTCCCACTTGAGTGCGGCCGCCACCATATCGTCGATCAGGCGGTGCTCGTAGTGGATACCAGCTGCCTCGAAGTCCGCTCGGAACTCCGACTCATACACTTCAGCGAAAATATCTTTGAACCGGCCGTCGTAGGCTTTGAGAATCGTGTTCTTGGTGGACAGGTAGACCGGGTATCCACGGTTCAACCCATAGCGCATCGATGCTCGAGCGAAGTCGCGGATTGAGGCGTCGAGGTTGTACATGGCCATGGCCACACCTGGCCCGGGAAAGTCGTAGACCTCTAGTTCCATCGGCTCTGAGCCGTCCGCCGGGGTGTACGTCAGGGTGAGTGCACCTTCGCCGGGAATGACGACGTTCGTGGAACGATACTGGTCGCCGAACGCGTGACGACCGATGACAATCGGCTGGGTCCAACCCGGGACCAACCGGGGCACATTGCTCATGATGATGGGCTCGCGGAAAATTACCCCGCCCAGGATGTTGCGAATCGTGCCGTTGGGCGACTTCCACATCTCCTTGAGCCCGAACTCCTCGACTCGAGCCTCATCGGGGGTGATGGTCGCGCACTTGACCCCTACACCGTGTTCGCGAATCGCGTGAGCAGCGTCGATCGTGATCTGATCGTCGCTGGCGTCTCGACTTTCAATTCCGAGGTCGAAATAGCGCAAGTCCACGTCCAAATAGGGCACGATCAACTGCTCGCGAATGAACGACCAGATGATCCTCGTCATCTCGTCGCCATCAAGTTCAACGACTGGACGCTCTACCTTGATCTTCTGAAACTCAGCCACAGTGGTCCTTCCTCCGCCAGGTGGTGACTCGGTCTTGATACCGCAGTTGCGGCCGATCGGATCGAATGCCTACAGGTTGGCCACGTCGGCCTGCTTGGCTCGGACGGCTTCGGAAGCCACCACGAGTTCAGCCTTCTCCGAATCGGTAAGGTCGGTTTCGACGACGGAACGCACTCCGCCAGCACCAATCGCGGCCTCCACCCCGAGGTAGACGCCGCGAATTCCGTACTCGCCGTCAACCCAGGCGCACACGGGCATGACGGCACCCGAGTCTTCTTTGACAGCCTTCGCCATCCGAGCAGCAGCCGCGGACGGGGCGTAGTAGGCCGAGCCAGTCTTGAGGAGGGCGACCACTTCGGCGCCCCCGTTACGGGTGCGAACGACGAGGTCGTCGATGTCGGCGGCACTCAAATGATCAGACAACGGCTTTCCGTCGACCGTGCACTGGCTGGGCACGGGAACCATCGTGTCGCCGTGGGAGCCCAGCGTCAGCGTGCGAACTGATGCGACCGGGACACCGAGTTTCTCGGCCACAAAGTGAGTGAAGCGAGCCGTATCGAGCATTCCGGCTTGGCCCATGACGCGAGACCGGTCGAATCCGGTCGCCCGCTGAGTGAGTGCAGTCATCTCGTCCAGTGGATTCGACACCACGATCACGACCGCGTCGGGGGCATGGCGGGCTACTTGCTCGGCCACCGAACGCACGATCTTGGCGTTCGTCTCGATGAGATCCATCCGGCTCATTCCAGGCTTGCGGGGAAGTCCGGCGGTGATGACGACGATTTCGGAACCGGCAATCGCCTCGTAGCCGCTGCCGTCGGTGCCGGTGGTCTGGCCGACGAGCACCGTCTCGAAGCCTTCGATCGGCCGGGACTGATTCATGTCAAGGGCCAGGCCTTCGGCTTTGCCCTCCACGATGTCGGTCAACACAACTGTCTCGAAAATGTCGTACTCAGCCATCCGCAGTGCCGTGGTCGAGCCATAGAAGCCAGCGCCGATGACGGTTGCTTTCCCAGATCGTGCCATGAAGGGATGCCTTTCACATCGAGGAATAGGACCGTCTTCGACTCTATCGCGCGACGCCGGACGGCCATCACGCCAGGCGGAAAATTGGCGACTGCACGGCCAACAAAGCGTCAGTCAACGGCCAGCAAAGCAGTCAAGACCAGCAGGCACACTGTGGCTGCAGTTCCGATCATGACGTCGACTCGGCGCGATCGGCTCACCAGTCCCCCCAACAGCCGTTGAGCAACGGTGGCACGCAAGATGCTCCAAGCAGCCATTGCGATCGTGAAGGCAAGCGCGCCAGTCACTGCGCCTCTGGTGAGCGTTCCGACTAGAGCCACCACGAAGGCAATGCTCACGAGAGCGAACGGCCAGGACAAGGGCCTGTCATCAGGATCAACCGCGGGCCCAGGCCCCGGAGTGGGAAACGCGATCACCCGATCGTCGGCGGCAGGGTCTGCTTGCTGCCAGGCTGGGCTGTCAACCCGCCTGCCATCAACCGCTGAGACATCCACGAGGCGCGGTCGCACCGAAACAGGTCCGTCATCGAAGCCCGGTGCCTGCGGCACGGCAGGCTCGTCCCGCTTGCCCATGGCGTCTACTGTAGCGCTCCCCGGACCGCCACGTGGGCCGTGCTGTCCATCACTGTGAGCTCTCAGTCGGAAGCGGCCAGGTTGCTTTCGGCTATGTCGACGACATTCTTCAGCAGCATGGCCCGTGTCATGAGCCCGACACCACCAGGCATTGGGGCGACATAGCTCGCCACGTCGTACGCAGCCCGATCAATGTCACCCACGAGGGCACCGTCAACTCGGCTGATTCCCACGTCAAGCAACGCGGCACCGGGCTTGACCATGTCCGACTGTATGAGGCGGGGGACACCGGCAGCAGCCACCACGATGTCGGCTCGGCGCACTTCACTGGCGAGATCGCGAGTGCCGGTGTGACACAGGGTGACTGTTGCGTTCTCGGTGCGACGGGTGAGGAGCAACCCAAGGGGACGACCCACTGTGATGCCCCGTCCGATGACACACACTTGGGCGCCGTCGAGAGCAACCTCGTAGCGGCGCAACAACTCCACCACCCCACTGGGCGTACAGGGCAGGATTCCGGGGGCCCCGAGTACTAGTCGACCCAGGTTCACCGGGTGCAGCCCATCTGCATCCTTGGCAGGATCAATCGCTTCGAGAACGACTTGTGAATCTATCTGAGCGGGCAAAGGCAACTGCACGATGTACGCCGTACAACCGGGGTCCCCGTTAAGCTCGGCGATGGCAGCCAGCAGAACTTCCTGAGAAACGTTGCCGGGCAGGTCCACCCGCAGCGAACGGATCCCGACATCAGCACAATCAGCGTGTTTGCCGGCCACATATGCCCGACTGCCCGGATCGTCACCCACGAGTACAGTGCCGAGTCCAGGAACCACGCCATTGGCGGCTAGTTGCGCCACTCGTTGACGAAGTTCGTCCTTGATATCGCGCGAAATCCGCTTGCCGTCGAGAATCGTTGCAGTCACAGTCACTTATCTTTCCACACGACGCACCACCCTTTGGCTGACCGTCGCAAGCGCGGCCGCAACCCCCGCAATCACCGTACCGATGACGACAGTCACATTGACTACCGTTCCAGCAGTGGGCGCCACCACATCGACGAGCAAGGCACCACTGACCTGCCCGGCGATCGCTGCCAGAGCGAACTCGAGCACCCCGAGGACTCGGACAGCGACTGCCGCCATCACAATGAAGCCGACCCCGATGACGCCGCTCAGCCACAAGACCGGCTGCTCCCACGGAGGCGGCGGCGCGAACCGCCCCCCTCCCGTCAGCACGGTCGTGACGATCACGATGATGGACAGGGCCAGCCAGCCGACGGCGAAATTGACGACTGCCGCAACCCACGGGGTTTGGGATGCGACTCCCACCCGTGCGTTGACGGCCTGCTGAACGGCGACGAGCAGGCCAGCACAGACCGTCAGCAGCAGTGCGCCCACCACGATCGTGCGGGCACTGCCCTGACCTCCCACCGCCAAAGCCACCCCGACGGTTGCCAACCCTGCCGCGGCCACTCTGCGCGTCGACAGCGACTGGGGGCCAGCCGGGCCGAGCCCCGACCGGTCGACGAACAGGGAACTAAGGTTCTGCCCGGCCACGACCACGACGGTGAACACCGCCACGCCCACGAGGGGAACGCTATAGGCCTGGGCAGTGACGAAGGTGGCGCCGCCGATTCCGCCGAGCAGGTGCCACGGGCTCAGTCGCAGATCCTTCCAGCGACCGTCGCGGCATTGTCTGGCAAAGTGCGCGGCCCGGCGACGCTGGGTTGGCCACACAGCCACAGTGGCACTCACGATGACCAGCCCCACCACAAAGCTCCACCAGGCCGCTAGCGGCCCGTTGCCAAGGACGGTGCCCACCTCCCCGTTGATTCGCGACTGCACCACCGAAGCCGCACCGACTGCGACCGACCCCACCCAAGCCAGCGCCTGCACGGCCACGGCGGGGGCCGGTGCTGCAGGCTTCACGCGAGCCTGCCACACCGGAGGGACAGCGGTTGAACTGCCAATCGTTCAGTGAAAGAAGTGCCGAGTGCCGGTGAAGTACAGGGTGGCCCCGAAATGCTCTGCCGTGGCAATGACTTCCTCATCCCGCACAGACCCACCGGGTGACACGACTGCCTTGATACCGGCCTCCAGCAACACTTCGAGTCCGTCGGGGAACGGGAAGAACGCATCGGATGCGGCAACAGCCCCTCGAACTCGCTCCTGCCCGGCCCGGGCAACGGCCAAGCGAGCTGAGTCCACTCGATTGACTTGACCCATACCGATCCCGACGGCAGCCCGATCCGCCGCCAAGAGAATGGCGTTGCTCTTCACTGCTCGACATGCTCTCCAGGCGAACACCAGATCGGCCATGGTGGCGTCGTCGACGGCCGTTCCGGCCGCGAGCCGCCACGTTGCCGGGTCATCTCCGCGGGCATCGATCCGGTCAGCGACCTGTACCAAGAGCCCGCCCGAAATCGGCCGTGATTCAACTGCCGATCCGGCCCCGATGGGGTCGGCAACGAGGATTCGCAAGTTCTTCTTGGCCTGCAGGAGTTCCAACGCTTCCGGTTCGTAGCCGGGAGCCACGATGACTTCGGTGAACACCTCGGCGATCTGTTGGGCCATGGTTACGGTCACGGGACGGTTGGCGGCGATAACTGAACCGTAGGCCGAAATTGGATCTGTCTCGTGAGCTTTGGCGTGAGCCCATTCAACGGTGTCGGCGGCCGCCACACCGCATGGATTGGCATGTTTGATGATGGCGACGGCCGGGTCGGGGAAGTCATAAGCCATTCGGCGGGCCGCATCTGCGTCCACGTAGTTGTTGTAGGACATGTCCTTGCCGTGCAGTTGGTCGGCCTGGGCAAGGCCAGCGGGGGCATGCTCGGCAACGTAGAGTGCCGCCTCCTGGTGGGGGTTCTCGCCATAACGCAACACCGACGCCCGTTCGTAGACCCCGGCCAGCCAGGCGGGGAAAGAGGACTGGCTGGGCTCATCGCTCACCACGACGTTGCCGAGCCACGAAGCCACGGCCACGTCGTAGCTGGCGGTGTGGCGGAAAGCCTCGGCAGCGAGTTGCTGCCGCTGACTCAGGGAGAAGCCCCCATCACCAACGGCGTCGAGCACTTCCTCATAGCGCGACGGCGACACCACGACCGCCACGCTGGGATGGTTCTTGGCCGCGGCCCGAACCATGGCGGGCCCACCAATATCTATCTGCTCAATACAATCGTCGGCACTGGCCCCGGAGGCAACCGTGTCAGTGAATGGGTACAGGTTCACGACCACGAGTTCGAAGGCGGCGATGCCGTGGTCGGCGAGTGCCTGCTCGTGATCGTCTCGTCTCATGTCCGCCAGAATTCCAGCATGGACGCGGGGATGGAGAGTCTTGACCCGACCATCGAGCATCTCCGGGAACTCGGTGACGTCGGCAACTGGCGTCACAGCAACACCAGCCTCAGTGATCGTCCGGGCAGTGGATCCGGTGGACACAATTTCCACCCCGGCTGCCGCCAGGCCACGGGCCAAGTCGACCAGGCCAGACTTGTCGTATACCGAAATCAGGGCTCGTCGGATGGGTCGCTGGGTCACGGAAGAGGTCCTCTCTGGGGTCGGATGGGGTGCCGGTCGATTGAGTCGGTGGTCATGTCGTCACTTGCCTGCTTGCGGACAGTTGGCGGCGAACGTCTGTGGCACTCGGCGGCTCATTACTGGACTCGGCGACCAGTGCTTGTAGCACGGCCACCAGCAGCGGCCGCTCCACGCCCTTGATGCGCTCATGGAGCGTGGCCTCGTCGTCATCGGGCGCCACGTCGACGACCGCCTGAGCCAGAATTGGGCCAGTATCGACTCCAGCGTCGACAAAATGAACTGTGCAGCCGGTGACGGCAATGCCGTAAGCGAGTGCGTCTCCTACGGCGTGGGCGCCTGGGAACGCAGGCAGGAGCGCCGGGTGAGTGTTGACGATACGGCCAGCGTACGTCGTCAACGCTGGCTCGCCAATGATGCGCATGAAGCCTGCACTAACGATCCAGTCAGGCCGATAGCGGTCGAGCGCGTCGGCGAGTTGCTGGTTCCATTCGGAACGCGAACCGTGGGCTTTCGGATCGACTACGAAGGTGTCGATCCCCGCCTCGCGGGCTCGAGTGATTCCACCGGCTTCCGCTCGATCAGCACCCACAGCGACCACTGTGGCAGCCAAGCGGCCAGCGTCGATTGCGTCCAGGATGGCTCCCAAATTCGTGCCACCACCGGACACCAGGACAACAAGTCGCGCGCTCACCACAGGGCCATGCTAGTCGAGGTGTTCAGACGCGCATGTTCGACCGCCGCGACCCCATCGAGGCAACTGCGTCGGCCAACCAACCACCCACCAGCGCCAAGAGCCCGGCGAACACCGCACACTGCCACGCCACCGGACCCACCTGAGCCAGACGACCATCCCCGAGAGATCCTCCCGCCAACAAGCAACACACGCCCATGATTGCCGCAACCGCACCAGCCATCGTGAGTCGAGTTCGGAGGGCACTAGCGGTCACTAGTGGCAGTGAATTGCCAGTCGATCGGGCGAAGCAACGCATCATGAGGGCGCCAGCCAGGAGCGGGATGATCATGACCAAGGCCAGAGCGGGCCCGGCTCCGGTGGGTATCGCGGCGAGTAGCGGAAATGCTGGGACGGGCTCCGACGCCGTGGACAACGGAGCTATCCAGGCACCTTCACCGAAGGTAAAGCCCGCTCCGGTGCTATACGAGCTTGCCCAAACGATGGCATTGGGAACATAGAGTATCGACAGCAACAAGAGCATGACGTTGCCGAGCAGTCCCGGGCTGAGGGCATCCACCATCGACAGCGCCGTCGTGAAATGCCACATCATCGAGATTGCCAGCAGCACCGCCCCGCCAGCGATGATGGCCGCGCACCCCAGACTAACTGCCAGGCCGAGGGCTCGGACACGAGGATTGAGCCGGTCAGTCAGCGTAGATGCCAAGCCTGCTTCGCGGATCAGTCCAGCCGAGAACGCCACGAACGCCACGAGGGCAGTGGCCAGTAGCGCCCACCACGCTCGTACGGAAGCTCCCTCACTCGTGGACACTGCCGACAGCAACAATCCGGTGGTGGCATAGGCGGCCGTTCCTGCAATGATCATTGGCTTGGCGTCGGCCCAGGTGCAACAGCCGGACCGACGAGCCGCCCATCGTCCAGCGCGCCACAAGAAACTAGCCGGGAGCAGAACTAGCGCCAGTGGCAACACTGACATCGCGCCCTCTTCCAATGCCAGCGGAGCCAGATGAGTGGCGAGCCACGCCACAGCCGACAGTCGCATCACATCACCAATGTCGCCACCGCCAGCACCCAGAATCCACGCCACGATGAGGACGGCTCCGATGGCGAGCCAGGACAGAACCGCAGCCCACACAACCGCGAGAACTGCAGCGACCGGGACGCTCAGGCGTTCAGCTACCGCGTCGGAAGGTTCCCAACGGATCCGGGTCCAGGTGGCTCGTTGTCGACTGCGGGGCGCCGGGCGCGATCTAGTCGCCCGCCTCGAAGATCGCCGCGAAGCTTTCGTCCGTTCTCCGACCGGTGCAGACGACTCGTCGAAGCGCGACGACAGCCGTGAAGGACCTGACATGACTAACAGGGTGACACGGGACGTGTTGCCGCTGCTTGAACCCCGCGCGCGTGTCTGCGACTCGTTTGCGGTTAGCGGGCGATGATCGCGCGCATCAGGTCAGCCGTTTGGGACGGCGTCTTCCCGACCTGAACCCCGACGGCCTCGAGTGCCTGCTGCTTGGCTTCGGCGGTACCAGCCGAACCGGAGATGATGGCACCGGCGTGGCCCATCGTCTTGCCCTCCGGCGCGGTGAAGCCAGCGACGTATCCGACGACTGGCTTGGTGACGTGGGCGGCAATGTATTCGGCTGCCCGCTCTTCAGCGTCACCACCGATCTCGCCAATCATCACGATCGCCTCAGTATCAGGGTCGTCCTCGAATGCCTGTAAACAGTCGATGTGCGTCGTCCCGATGATGGGATCGCCACCAATACCGACACAGGTGGAAAATCCGATGTCGCGCAGTTCGTACATCATCTGATAGGTGAGCGTCCCAGACTTGCTCACCAGCCCGATGGGACCCGCTTGCGCAATCGAAGCCGGGATGATTCCGACGTTGGATTGTCCGGGCGATATCAGTCCGGGGCAGTTGGGGCCGATCACGCGGGTGGTTCCGGCTTCTTGGGCATACCTGAAGAAGTGTGCGGTGTCGTGCACCGGCACGCCTTCGGTAATCACCACGGCGAGACCCACCGCGGCGTCCACGGCCTCCACCACGGCAGCGCGGGTGAAGCGCGGAGGAACGAAGATCACACTGACGTCGGCGCCAGTTGCCGCGACAGCCTCGGACACTGTGTCGAAAACCGGAATGGAGCGGCCGTCGGAATCTACTTCTTGACCCCCCTTGCCAGGTGTCACACCAGCGACGATGTTGGTTCCGGATTCGAGCATGCGCCGGGTGTGCTTACTGCCCTCCGAGCCAGTGATGCCCTGGACGAGCACCCGGGAGTCTTTGTTCAGATAGATCGCCATTGTCGTCTCGCCCTCACTGAGCCATTTCGGCCGCGCGGCGCGCGGCTCCGTCCATCGTGTCTTCTAGTTCAACAACCGCCAAGTTGGCCTCGCTCAAGATCCGACGGCCTTCTTCGGCGTTGTTTCCGTCCAGGCGCACGACCAGTGGCTTCGTCACCGGCGTTCCCTGCTCCTGCAGCAGCGCCAAGGCCTGCACAATCCCGTCAGCTACAGCGTCGCACGCGGTGATGCCTCCGAAGACGTTCACGAACACGCTCTTGACGTCCGGGTCACCGAGAATGACGTCGAGGCCGTCGGCCATGACGGCTGCCGAGGCGCCGCCGCCGATATCTAGGAAGTTTGCTGGACGGACTCCACCGAATTCTTCTCCTGCATAGGCAACGACGTCGAGAGTGCTCATCACCAGGCCCGCTCCGTTGCCGATGATCCCCACCTCGCCGTCGAGCTTGACGTAGTTGAGACCCTTCTCTTTGGCCTTAAGTTCCAACGGATCAGTGGCCTCGATGTCGGCGAGTCCCGCGTGGTGAGGCCGCCGGAATGCGGCGTTCTCGTCGATCGTCACCTTGCCGTCGAGAGCTAGGACCTTGCCGTCTGGATCTTTAACAAGAGGGTTGACCTCCACCAACGTGGCGTCCTCGTTGACGAACGTCTGCCACAGCGCGACGAGCACGTCAGCGACCTGGTCGGCCACGTCATCAGGAAACGCCGCAGCTGCCACGATGGCATCCGCCTGAGCGCGGTCTACACCCTTGAGGGGGTCGATCGGGACTTTCGCTAGCGCCTCGGGTTTGGTGGCGGCGACTTCCTCAATGTCCATTCCACCCTCGACGCTGGCCATCGCCAAGAACGTCCGATTGGCGCGGTCGAGCAGGAAAGAAACGTAGTACTCCTCGGCGATATCGCTCGCGGGTGTGACGAGAATCTTGCGAACAATGTGCCCCTTGATGTCGAGGCCCAGGATCCCTTCGGCCTTGGCTTCGGCGTCGGCGGGATCGTCAGCGAGTTTGACGCCTCCAGCCTTACCGCGGCCGCCAGTCTTGACTTGCGCTTTGACAACAACAGGGACCCCGAAGTCCTCCGCTGCTTGCCGAGCTGCGGCGGCGGTCGTGACGACCGTTCCGGCCTGGGTGGGAACGCCGTGAGCGGCGAAGAGGTCTTTCGCTTGGTACTCGTAGAGGTCCAATGTGTGATCCCGTTCTCTCAGTCACCAGGTGGTGAGTACTGCTCCACCCCACGGCGGACACTATCGATATCTGGGTCCACCCCGACAGGTGGCCCTGATG
>CBFGTA010000045.1:0-16514 GCA_965651595.1 uncultured bacterium
TCCCAGTCCCGGCGGGCTACGCCGATCAGAACGAATCCTGGAGGGAGTAGACCGCGATTGGCCAGATCGTAGATTGCTGGCATGAGCTTCTTGCGGGCCAGGTCACCGGTGACGCCAAACAACACCATCCCGCACGGTCCGGCGATGCGCGGCAGACGGCGGTCCTGAGGATCCCGCAGAGGATTGCGGTAGGGAAGCGTTGGCACTCGGTATCCAATCAGTGGTGGGCGACGACCGCCGCCCACCACTTTGGTCTACGAAATTGCACTCTCGACATTGTTGATGAGATCTTGCCAGGCGTCTACGAACTTGACGACACCCTCTTCTTCAAGCGCGTCGAAGACTGCGTCCAGGTCGACACCCAAGTCGCGAACTTTGCGGAAGACTTCCTTGGCGTCTTCATAGTTTCCGGTGATTGTGTCGCCCTCGATGTCGCCGTGAGCTGCTACTGCCTCCATCGTTGCCTCGGGCATCGTGTTGACGACCTGCTTGGCAGCTAATCGGACGACATAGCGATCGTCTGAATAGTCGGGATCCTTCACTCCAGTTGAGGCCCACAGGGGGCGTTGCACCCGGGCGCCTGCCTTCTCTAGAGCTTGCCAGCGATCTGAATCGAGCAGTTCTTCGAAGGCTGCGTACGCCAGTCGAGCGTTCGCGATGCCAAGTTGCCCGCGCAGTTCGTGGGCCTCGGCAGATCCGATGGCGGCGAGTTCCTTGTCAACAGCGGAGTCAACGCGGCTGACGAAGAACGAAGCCACTGAGTGGATCTTCTTCAGATCGCGACCAGCTGCCTGGGCCTGTTCTAGTCCTGTCATCCAGGCGTCCATCACTTCGAGGTAGCGGTCCACCGAGAAGATTAACGTGACATTGACGCTGATGCCGGCAGCGATGGTAGCGGTAATCGCAGGGAGACCTTCCTTTGTTCCCGGGATCTTGATGAGCACGTTCTCGCGATCGACCGCAAAGTGAAGAGCTGCCGCTTCGGCGATCGTGGCGTCGGTATTGCGGGCAAAGCGAGGATCGACCTCAATCGAGACTCGGCCGTCGTAGCCGTGAGACTTCTCGTAAATCTTGTGAAACAGGTCGCACGCCCAGCGCACGTCGTAAGTGGTCATGGTGCGAATTGCTTCGTCCACGCTGAGGCCCCGAGCCTTGGCCCCGGTCACTTGGTCGGCGTAGGCGTCAGACCCACTAGCAATCGCCTTGTCGAAAATGGCCGGATTGGTGGTGACTCCAACAACGTGTGAGTTGTCGATGAGGCCTTGGAGATTGCCGCTGCTGAGCCGATCACGGCTGAGGTCGTCGAGCCAGATGGAAACTCCGGCCTTGCTGAGTTCTTTGAGTCGGTCTGTCATGTCTTCTCCTTGCTAGTTATGTGCGGGCTAGTAATGAGCGGCCACCTGCGCGGCCCTGAATATTGCGGTAGTGAGCGGTTGGGGGTGACTAGCCGCGGGCGGCTGCAATGCTGTCGTGGGCGGCCGCGACCACGTTGTCCACAGTGAAGCCGAGCTTTTCGAGAAGTCGCGCACCGTCGGTGGATTCGCCAAAATGTTCGAGGCTGACGGCGCGACCTGCATCGCCGATAATGCGATACCACGGCATAGCGACGCCTGCCTCCACGCTGACGCGGGCCTTGACGGAGCTGGGAATTACCGATTCCCGATATTCCTCTGATTCGGCCTCGAACCATTCCATGCACGGCATCGACACGACTCGAGCACTGATTCCGGCGGCTTCGAGAACTTCAGCTGCGCCTACAGCGAGTTGGACTTCAGAGCCCGTACCGATGAGCACGACATCCGGCGATTCCCCGGCCTCTTTGACCATTACGTACGCACCCCGCTCGACTCCGTCGTTCTGGGGGAACGTCGGAACCTTCTGCCGCGTGAGGATGAGACCGGCTGGCCTGCCCCTCTCCAGGATTGCTCGCCACGCCACAGCGGTCTCGTTGGCGTCGGCGGGCCGGACGATGTCGATGTCGGGCATGGCCCGCATCGCGGCGAGGTGTTCGACCGGCTGGTGTGTGGGGCCGTCTTCGCCGAGACCCACCGAGTCGTGGGTCCAGACGTAAGTGACTGGAGCCTGCATGAGGGCGGATAGGCGGACGGCTCCGCGCATATAGTCGGAGAACGTGAAGAAGGTTCCACCAAACACTCGGGTCAAGCCACCGAGTGCGATGCCGTTGAGGATCGAGCCCATTGCATGTTCGCGGATACCGAAGTGCAGAATGCGTCCGTATGGACTCGCTCCTGGCGCCATCGACCCCTCGGGAAGGAAGCTCATGCCACCTTCAATGGTGGTGTTGTTGGAGCCGGCGAGGTCGGCCGATCCGCCCCAGAACTCTGGTACGACGGCAGCGATTGCGTTGATCACTTCGCCGGAAGCTGCACGTGTCGCCAGATCCTTTTCGAACACCGGGATCGACTCGCGGAACCCCTCTGGCAATTGATGGGTGAGGAGACGGTCGAGCAGCGCCGCCTTGGCAGGGTGGTTGCTCTTCCACTGATCGAGTTGAGTGTTCCACGCTGAGTGGGCGGCCTGCCCGCGATCCACGACCTGGCGAGCATGTTCGAGAACGCCTTCGGGAACCTCAAAGCTCTTTTCCGGGTCGAACCCGAGAATCTCCTTGATCTTGGTGATCTCGGTTGCTCCCAAGTCAGCGCCGTGAGCCTTGCCCGTGTTCTGCAGAGTGGGCGCTGGCCAGCCGATGATGGAGCGAACCCGAATTAGGGTGGGCAGTTCAGAGGCCCGAGCCCGTTGCAGTGCGGCATAGACCCCAAACACATCAACACTGCCGTTGGGGAGTAGATCGACATGCTCGGTGTTCCAGCCATAGGCCCGGTAGCGGGCCTCAACGTCTTCGCTGAAAGCAACCTCAGTGTTGCCTTCGATGGAGATGTGGTTGTCGTCGTAGATGACGGTCAGGTTGCTGAGTTTTTGGTGTCCGGCTAGAGACGAAGCTTCGCTGGTGATGCCCTCTTCCATGCAGCCATCGCCCGCGATGACCCACACGTGATGATCGAAGGGACTCTCCCCAGGTGCAGCGCCTGCATCGAGTAGCCCGCGAACATATCGAGCGTCCATCGCCATGCCTACCGCGGTGGCCAGTCCTTGACCCAGGGGGCCAGTGGTGGTTTCGACACCCACTGTGTGCCCGTATTCCGGGTGGCCCGGGGTGAGTGACCCCTCTTTACGGAAACCCTTGATGTCGTCGAGTTCGAGTCCGTAGCCGCTGAGGAACAGTTGCAAATACAGCGTCAAGCTGGAATGGCCAGCCGAAAGAACGAACCGATCGCGGCCGATCCAGTGGGGGTCGCTGGGATCGTGGCGCATCACGCGCTGGAATAGCACAGATGCGACGGGAGCCAGGCTCATGGCGGTACCGGGATGCCCGTTGCCGGTGTCGTGAACAGCGTCGGCGGCGAGAACTCGCACCGTGTCCACCATTCGTTCGTCGAGTTCTGACCAATCCAACTGTTCCGACATTGACTTCCCTTCATTCATCCCCGACCGTGCGGGGGACGTCTTTCCCGGTAATGAGTGCTGTCGGCTCACGGGAGTCGACGCTGCAATACTGTCGGATCTCGGCCACCAATGCATGCCCGACATAGGATCCCGCCGCCGAATTGCGCAATTGGGCATTCAAATCTTTGCCGTCGGAGGACGAGAGGTGTTCGATAGGCGCCAGCGTGCGCGGCAGGTGCTGCTGGAAGCGCTGCGTGACGCTCCTGCGGTAGCGGTCACAGCGTTGGAGTCACACGCTGCGATGGCAGAGTAGTAGGCTGTGGGCGTGTCTTCGTCGCGTCGTGATGTCCGCTCTGCCCCCGAGGGGCTCTCACCGGACGAGCAAGCGGATAGGCAGACGCCGCAGGGGCGAGGTTGGACCCAGCATGTTGGTGCCTACGTTGCTCTCACGAAGCCTCGGATTATTGAACTGTTGCTGGCCACCACTATTCCGACGATGTTTTTGGCGGCTCAAGGCTTCCCCGGATGGTGGGTCACTGTGGCGACACTCGTCGGTGGGAGTTTGGCCGCCGGTGGTGCTAACAGTCTCAACTGCTATATCGACCGGGACATCGACGCACTCATGAAGCGGACCGGACACCGGCCGCTCGTCCAAGGAACTGTATCCCCGGCAGGGGCCCTGATTTTCGGATTGTCCTTGTCAGTCGCGTCAGTGCTGTGGCTATGGCTGACCGTAAACCTGCTCGCCGCAGTTCTCGCATCAGGGGCAATCGCGTTCTATGTTGTGATCTATACGTTGGGCCTCAAGCGGCGAACCCCCCAGAACATCGTGTGGGGAGGCGCGGCTGGCTGTTTCCCGGTTTTGATTGCCTGGGCGGCCGTCACCAACTCCCTGTCCTGGACGCCTGTTGTTCTGTTCATGATTGTTTTCCTGTGGACACCCCCGCACTACTGGCCGTTGTCTATCAAATTTCGCGATGACTACGCGGCCGCGGATGTTCCCATGCTGCCGGTCGTGGCGTCTGACCGAGACGTGGCCCGCCAGATTGTCCTCTACTCATGGGCGATGGTGGGTTGTTCCCTGATATTGGTGCCCGTCGCTCCCATGGGGTGGGTTTATATCGTAGCTGCGATCGTCCTAGGGGCGGTGTTCATTGGCGAGGCCCACGCCCTGCTGGCCAGGGTAACTCGTGGCCAGGACGGTCGGGCGATGCGCCTGTTCCACTGGTCGATCACCTACTTGGCGCTACTGTTTCTAGCCGTGGCGATCGATCCGTTCTTCGTCAACATTGGCTAAGTCTCACGAAACCACGTGCTGGGATCCAACCAACGGGTTGGTGATCGGGTAGCCGCGAGTGCGCGTGGCTAGGACGAGCGTCACGAGTGTGATCCACACAGCGCAGGCCCCGGCCAGATGCGCCAACACGAGTAGCCAGGGCACTCCTGTGAAATATTGCGTGTAGCCGATGATTCCTTGGGCCGCACTCACGGCCAGCAGCAGCCATGCTCGCCGACGCACCGACGGGGGCGCTGAGCTGACGTGGGCCGCCACGATCAGCCCGATCAACAGTCCAATGAACAAGACCACGAGATCGGCATGCATCCAGGTGATGGTGCGAATATCGAAGGGAAGACGATTATCCACGGCGAGGTCACCTGCGTGAGGACCCGTCCCCGTGACGAGGGTTCCGAGAACGAGCACCATGAATCCGGTGGCGAGCAAGACGAATGCTAACACCCGCAGAGCGCGGTGGGTCGTGATGACGATCGGCGTATCGGCAGGTTCGCGGGAACGAACGTAGAGGATGACACATGCTGCGATGAGCAGCGCGGACACTAGGAAGTGGGCGGCAACAGTCAGGGGATGAAGGCCGGTGAGAACCGTTATTCCTCCCAGGACGGCCTGCACGATCGTTCCCACGAGCGGCACGAGCGCCAGCCACAAGAGCGGTTTTCTCCGATCGAGGCCGCGGCGCGCCAACTGCCGCCGCCAGAGCACGCAACCGGCAATGGCCGCCAAGGCAGCGACAGCGAGAACAAACGTCAGCAGCCGATTGCCGAACTCCACATACTTGTGCCACGACTGCTCCTGGATCGTGGTTGGCACGAAGGATCCCGGGGTGCATTCGGGCCATGTGGGGCAGCCGAGGCCGCTAGCAGTCAGTCGAACGAGCCCCCCGGTGAGGACGATGCCGGTCTGGACCACCACATTGGTGAGAAAGATTGCCCGCAGCCATCGAGGAGCCATGAATGAGCCTTCCTATTCCCAGGAAAAAGTGCGAACAGTGACGAGGACGCCAGCACACGCCCACGCGGCGAGCAATCCCAGTGACGCCAGCGGCATGGTCTCGACCCCCAGCATCACTGCCCGCAGGCCTTCACCGAGAGCCGCCGACGGCAAGAACTCGGCCACCGTAGTGACGGCGTTCGGCAGAGACGCTAAGGGAATGACCAAGCCGCCGAGCAGCACCATCAGGATGAAGACACCGTTCGCGACCGCGAGAGTGGCTTCGGCGCGCAACAGCCCGGCTACCGCAATACCCCACGCCGAGAAGGCCGCCGTGCCCATAATGATCAGGGCCAAGACGGATCCGAAGTTTCCCTCCGGCCGCCAGCCGAGTCCGACAGCGACGGCAGTCAGCAGAATCAACTGCAAGACTTCGATCGTCACCACCGTCAACGTCCGTCCGGCCAGCAAACCGCCACGCGACAGGGGTGTCGAACCCGTCCACTTCAGGACGCCGTAGCGTCGGTCGAATCCGGTAGCGATCGCCTGGGCAGTGAATGCCGTACTCACGATGGCTACGGCCGCCACACCCGGGAACACCACGTCAACTCGGGTCGGCGCTGTGCCGGAAGTCGGCCAACTTGCCAAGAACCCGTCGACGAGCGGGAGCGCCGTGAGGGCAACGAGCAAGATGAGAGGAATGCCCATAGTCAATAGCAGTTGCTCACCGTTACGCAGCCACGTACGAGTGTTGAGCTTCCATTCGGCACGCACAGCGGCACCGGTACTGGCCGGGCCCGGCGCTGGGTGCAGATCTAGCAAGTTGTCTCGCAAGTGCGTCATCTGCCAGGCTCCGATGGCTTCATCAGGGACACGATGGCTTCCTCGAAGTTGCCGCCCCCATCGCTGACGTGCTCGATGAAATAGCCGTACCGCGCGCACCACTGGGTGATCTCCGAGAGGACCCGGCGGTCGTCGTCAGTCGAGTCGAAAGACACGGTTCCGTCGGAGTTTGCCACCAGTTCAATCTCGAGGCTTCCGGACAACTCGGTGGCGAGTTCGCTCAGCGTGCCCTCCGGTATTCCCGGGCGACTTCTCGGACCTCCGTATGGGCCGTCGATCCGGACACTCACTCGAGCGGCACCCGTGGTCGAAAGTTCCTCGACGCTGCCGTTGGCGACGACGCGGCCTTGGTTGACCACGACGACGTTGTCGGCTAGGGCACGCACTTCGTCCAGAGAATGGCTGGTGAGCACGACGGTGACTCCGCTCGCCCGCAGTTCGGTGATCACGTCCCACACCTGTCGCCGAATGAGGGTGTCCATACCCGCGGTCGGCTCGTCGAGGAACACTAGTTCGGGCCGGCCGATGATGGCGAGGGCGAACTTCACGCGCTGTTGTTGGCCACCGGACATTCGTCGGAACGTCGTGGGCCGGTCCTCGAGCCCGAGCGTGTCCATCAAGGCATCGGTGGGGAGGGGATTGCTGTAGAAAGACGCGGCATAGGTGAGGGCCTGACGGGCGGTGGCACCCGAAGTCACTCCACCTTCTTGGAGCATGACTCCCACCCGGGAACGGTGGACTCGGTCGGCACGCCATGGGTCCGTCCCGAGGACTCGGATCGACCCCGCTTGTGGGCGCCGATACCCCTCACACGCTTCGACGAGTGTTGTCTTGCCAGCACCGTTGGGTCCCAATATTGCTGAAACCTTCCCGGTGGGGAAGGCAGCGGAAACACTCGAAACAGCCACTGTTTTTCCGTACGAGATTGTCACACCGCGTACCGCAATCGCTTCGGGCACGTGTCGAGTCTACGCTGACGCCATGGTTGCCGATGGGCGCGTCACTGTGGTCAGTGTTGTCGGGGGAGAAAGCAGTGGCAAGACGACCTTGGCAACCGGACTGGCCGAAGTTCTCGGGGCCATCTGGGTACCAGAGGCTCTGCGGGAGTATGTCGATCTCCACGGCCGAGTGCCCGCAGCATACGAACAGGCGGCCTTACTCTCCCTGATGAAGCAGCGAGTCAGCACAGCGGTCGAGGAGGCAGCCCCTGTCAATGTGGTGATCGTCGATTCAGGACCACTCATGACAGCCATCTATCAACAGATGTACTACGACGATGTCGATCTCATTGACGAAGCCATCGACTGGGAGATCACCACGAGTTTGACGGTGGTGTGTGCCCCGGACATCCCGTGGCAGGCCGACGCACAACGAGACGGGCCGGACTTCCGCCACCGGGCCCATCAACTCATCGTCGAATGTGCTACAGAACGGTTCGGCGATCACCCATGGCTAGTGGTAGACGGTCCCCCGAGTCGCAGACTGCAGACAGTGGTGGCAGCCTTGTCCACTCTGTGACTACTTGGCGTGACAGGCGTTGGCAGGGTCGCTGAAAGCCATTGTGACGCGGGCGACTCGACCCGCTCTCGACCGCTGGCGGTAAATACGCAACAATAATGTTATGAAAAAGTCTGTTACCCCAGCTGCGCGCCGAGTGGCGGCGTCGCTTCTGCAGTTCGGGCCGCAGACGGTACCGGAGTTGGCGGAGCGTCTAGAACTGACCGCGACGGCTGTGCGTCGTCAACTCGATGCTCTGGTAGACCAAAGATGCGTGCAGGTCCAGGAAGATGTTCCGTACGGGCCCCGGTTTCCGCGCCGCCGCGGCCGGCCAGCCCGCTATTACAGCTTGACGTCAACCGGTCGCGCTGAATTCGACCACGATTACGATGCTCTGGCTGTGGCCGCCGTGAACTTCATTGCAGTGAACGTTGGCGCTGACGCTGTCTCAGAGTTCGCCCGGCAACGCGTAGAGGAGGTCCTCGGTGGAGTTGCGGCCGAGGTCGATGCCGGAGCCGACCTGCCACAGCGAGTCGAACAAGTCAGTGCAGCGCTGAGTGCTCGCGGTTTCGCGGCCGCGGTCGAATCCACTCGCAACGGCGACGTGCAGATGTGTCAGCATCATTGTCCGATCGCGGAAGTGGCAGAACAGTACCCGCAGTTTTGCGAAGCGGAACGTGAGTTCCTCAGTTCCGTTATCGGAACCCACGTCACGCGCCTGGCCACCATCGGGACCGGTGGCCTCGTGTGCACGACCCATATTCCGGTTGTGGATGAGCCGTCGATCCCTCACCAATCCGAAGTCGATCTGTTGCCAACGGCCGAGAGGACGCCAGTATGAGTGACACCGCAGTACAACCTGATGCCCACCCCGAGCTAGAAGGCCTGGGCAATTACGAGTACGGATGGCGTGACACAGATGCTGCCGGCGAACAGGCCGCCCGGGGACTCTCGGAAGCGGTCGTGCGAGAGATCAGCGCCAAGAAGAACGAGCCCGAGTGGATGTTGGAGACCCGGCTCAAAGGTCTGCGCCTTTTCCAGAAGAAGCCGATGCCCAACTGGGGGGCCAATCTGGCCGACATCGACTTCGACAACATCAAGTACTTCGTTCGTTCCACCGAGAAGCAAGCTCAGTCGTGGGAAGACTTGCCCGACGACATTAAGAACACCTACGACCGGCTCGGCATCCCGGAAGCTGAAAAGAAGCGCTTGGTAGCTGGCGTTGCCGCTCAGTACGAATCCGAGGTCGTGTACCACCGGATTCGTGAAGACCTGGAAGAAAAAGGCGTGTTGTTCCTCGACACCGATTCGGGACTACGGGAGCACGAAGACGTCTTTCGTGAACATTTCGCGAGTGTTATTCCCGTAGGTGACAACAAGTTCGCTGCCCTCAATACTGCCGTGTGGTCGGGTGGTTCCTTTATCTACGTTCCCAAGGGCGTCCACGTTGACATCCCCCTGCAGGCATATTTTCGGATCAATACCGAAAATATGGGACAGTTCGAGCGGACGTTGATCATTGTGGACGAGGGGGCCTACGTCCATTATGTCGAAGGTTGCACGGCGCCGATCTACAGTTCAGACTCCCTCCACAGTGCCGTGGTGGAAATCATCGTGAAGCCAGGCGCTCGGTGTCGTTATACGACCATTCAGAACTGGTCGAATAACGTCTACAACCTCGTCACCAAGCGCGCCGTTGCGCAGGCCGGTGCCACGATGGAATGGATCGACGGAAATATCGGCTCCAAGGTCACCATGAAGTACCCCGCGGTGTGGCTCGTCGGTGAGCACGCCAAAGGCGAAACTTTGTCGATCGCGTTCGCCGGTGAAGGCCAGCACCAAGATGCTGGATCCAAGATGGTCCATGCCGCGCCGCACACTTCGTCATCGATTGTGAGCAAGTCGGTTGCTCGCGGCGGTGGAAGAACGTCCTATCGCGGGTTGGTTCAAGTCCTCGAAGGAGCCCACCAGTCCGCGAGCACGGTTCGTTGCGACGCTTTGCTAGTCGATTCCATCAGCCGGTCAGACACGTACCCGTATGTGGATGTCCGCGAGGATGACGTGTCGATGGGCCACGAAGCGACAGTGACGAAGATCGGCGAGGATCAACTGTTCTACTTGATGAGTCGGGGCCTCACGGAAGAGGAAGCGATGGCGATGATCGTGCGCGGCTTCGTAGAGCCGATCGCCCGTGAGCTTCCCATGGAGTATGCCTTGGAGCTCAACCGCCTCATCGAACTGCAGATGGAAGGAGCCGTCGGGTGACGGACACTCAATTGGCCGACTCGGGCGTAAGTGTGAGCGTTCCCACCACCAAGGCCGAAGTGCTTGCGTCATTCGATCCCGGTGATTTTGCGGTACCCGGTGGACGCGAAGAAGAATGGCGTTTCGCGCCGCTGCGGCGGCTGCGATCGCTGCTCACCCCTGGTGAGGCAACCGTGCCATGGAATTTCACCCTCGGCGTGTCCACCAAGGGCACATCTAGGGTCGCTGTTGCCAGCGAGAGCGGTTCAGCCGAGTCGGGATGGCACTGCGCAACGGTGCAACGAGACGCTCCAGAACAACTAGCTCCGTCGCCACACCCACTGATCCCCATCGACTTGCCGAGCGCGTTGGCGTGGAAGCGCAGCCAGCATGCCGAACTCGTCACGATCTCCGATCGGGCCGTCATTGACGAACCGATCGTCGTCACTGTCTCGGCCGACGAAGCCAGCCACGGCATGTTGCTAGTTCGGGCCGGAGAAGCTAGCGAGGCTACCGTCATCGTCGTTCATCGGGGTGCCGGAATGCTGGCCGAGAACATAGAGATCGTGGCTGGAGACGGAGCCCACCTCACCGTGGTGTTGGTCCAACTGTGGGAGAGAACTGCCCAACACCTTGGCCGGATTCACGCCGATATCGGACGAGACGCCTCTGTGAAGCAAATTGTCGCCACTTTCGGGGGTGACACCGTGCGACTGGTGAGTACGGCGGCATTCTCGGGTCCGGGTGGATCACTCGATTCGTTGGGTGCGTACTTTGCCGATGCCGGTCAGCACCTCGAGCACCGACTTTTTGTGGATCACAATCAACCCCATTGCCGCAGCAACGTGAACTACCGCGGAGCTCTGCAAGGCCAAGACGCGCATACGGTGTGGGTCGGTGACGTGTTAATCCGGGCTACTGCTGTCGGAACGGACACCTATGAAATCAACCGCAACCTCGTGCTCAGCGATGGAACTCGCGCGGACTCAGTCCCCAACCTCGAGATTGAAACTGGTGAAGTGGTCGGAGCGGGCCACGCCAGCGCCACCGGCCGGTTCGATGATGAACAACTTTTCTATCTCGGCAGTCGGGGAATCGATCCTGTCACGGCGCGTCGCCTTGTCGTGCGGGGATTTTTCGCCGAAATCATCAACAGTGTGGAATCTGAATCGTTGAGGAGCGAGCTCTGGACGATTATCGATGATGAGATCGATGCGATGGTGACGCAGTGAGTCAGCCGCACAACACTACTGAGGACTGGACCCAGGTCGGAACGATCGCCGACTTTCCGCCCGGAACCGCCACTCGACGGGAAGTCGGAGATGTGGAGGTGGCCATCGTCAACGCCGACTGCGGGTGGCGAGCGATTGACGACGTCTGCTCTCACGGCGAAGTGTCCTTGTCGGAAGGCGAAGTCGACGGCTGCTTCTTGGAATGCTGGCTGCACGGTTCACGATTCGATCTGCGCACCGGCGAGCCGGTGAGTCCGCCAGCAACTCGCGCCGTCCCGGTCTATGCGATCAGGGTCGACGGTGATACCCCAGACAGCCCGGTTTACGTTTCTATCAATCAAGGAGTGCCATCCTCATGACCGAACTAGTCATTTCCGGCCTGCATGTCAGCGTCGATACGGACAACACGACCAAAGAGATCCTCCGCGGTGTTGACCTCACCATCCGGTCGGGCGAGACTCACGCGATCATGGGTCCTAATGGCTCTGGCAAGTCGACCCTTGCCTATGCCATCGCCGGACACCCTCGCTACACCGTAACCGCGGGCAGCATCACCCTCGATGGTGAAGACGTGGTATCGATGTCGGTGGACGAACGGGCCCGGGCGGGACTTTTCTTGGCGATGCAGTACCCCGTCGAAGTGGCAGGTGTTTCGGTGGCCAACTTCCTGCGAACCGCGGCCACTTCGGTGCGAGGTGAAGCACCCAAGCTTCGCGAATGGATGGGTGAAATGCGCGAGGCGATGAGCGAACTCAACGTTGACCCCGCGTTTGCACAAAGGGATGTGAACGTGGGGTTCTCCGGCGGCGAGCGAAAGCGCCATGAGATCCTGCAACTCGACATTCTGCGTCCAGCCATCGCTGTCTTGGACGAGACTGATTCCGGCCTCGACGTCGATGCACTCAAAATTGTCGCCGCTGGAGTCAAGCGCGCGCGTGAGAACCACAACACCGGGTTGTTGCTCATCACTCACACCACTCGGCTGCTCAACTACCTCTCTGCCGAGCATGTGCATGTGTTCGTGGGGGGAACCATTGTCCGAACTGGTGGCCCCGAACTCGCGGCGACGATTGATGCTGACGGCTACGAAGCGTTCACGCCAGCTCCTGCATCCGCCTGAGACGCGGGCGCGGAGTCTTGATCAATCTTGTCGGTAATGCAAGCCTGGTAGTGGAAGGAAGGAGTGCGTCATGGTGACCAGCCCCTATTCAGCACCGTGGGACATGGCGCTTCTGAGGGAAGATTTCCCGATCCTCACTCGCACCATCCGTAACCATCCGATGGCGTATCTCGATTCCGCAGCTACCAGCCAGAAGCCGCGCCAGGTTCTTGATGCGGAGTATCGCTTCTATACGCAACACAACGCCGCCGTTCATCGCGGAGCGAGTCAACTCGCCGAAGAAGCAACGGGCGACTATGAGGCCTCTCGCCGCCGCGTGGCTGAGTTCATCGGGGCACGGCCAGATGACGTAGTGTTCACTCGAAATGCCACCGAAGCGATCAACTTGATTGCTTACAGTTTCCTGAACTCGACCCTGGCCGAACGGTCGGGGAGGGGGCCTCGCCCCGATCCTCGCTTTGTGATCGGCGAGGTCGACGAGATTGTCGTGACCGCGATGGAGCACCACGCCAACCTGGTTCCGTGGCAAGAACTCGCGGCTAAGACCGGCGCTCGATTGTTGGCCGTTGACGTCACAGACGACGGGTACCTCGACTGGGACCATTTCGGCCGTCTCGTGTCGGACCGCACCCGCGTCGTGGCCGTTACTCACCAATCGAACTTGTTGGGAACGATCAATCCGGTCGAGCAGCTTGCCGCTCTGCGCGAACGGTCGTCGGCGTTGTGGGTTCTCGATGCGTGCCAGTCGGTTCCTCACTTTCCTTTCTCTGTCGCGGCTGGTGCATCTGATTTTGTCGCCTTCAGCGGCCACAAGATGTTGGGCCCCACTGGCGTCGGGTGCCTATGGGCCGATCCCGGCCTCCTCGAAGCAATGCCGCCATTTCTCACCGGTGGCTCGATGGTCAAGACAGTCACGCTAGCGGAGACGACATACGCGGATCCTCCGCAGCGGTTCGAAGCAGGTGTGCCGATGATGGCCCAGGTAGTCGGTCTCGCAGCCGCCTGTGATTACCTCGATGCGTTGGGCATGGATAACGTCGCCCGTCACGAAGCTCATCTCACCGAGATCATGCTCTCCGAACTTGACAACCTGCCGGGAGTCCGGATTATCGGTCCGCGCACGATGAAGTCGCGGGCAGGTGCAGTGTCATTCGTCGTGGAAGGAGTACATGCCCACGATGTGGGACAGGTGCTCGACAGTGAGGGACTCGTCGTGCGGGTGGGTCACCACTGTGCGGCGCCCCTGTGCCAACGCTTTAACGTCACGGCGACAGTCAGGGCCTCTGTGGCGGTGTACAACACTGTTGATGAAGTGGCCCGTCTTGCTCCCGCGGTACGGAAGGCCCAAGAGTACTTCGGGGTGACTCCGTGAACCTCGACAGCATGTACTCGGAAGTCATTCTTGATCATTACCGAACACCCCACGGCAAGGGCCTGAGGGAGCCCTTCTCGGCAGAGGTACATCACGTCAATCCGACGTGCGGCGATGAGGTGACTCTGCGGGTCAGGATCGAACCCGACAGTGGCGGTGATGCGGTGATTGTCGACATGAGTTACGACAGTGCCGGATGTTCGATATCCCAAGCATCGACGAGCATCCTCTACGATCAGGTCACCGGACAGCACGTAGCGGAAGCGTTTCGGCGATTCGAAAGCTTCCGGTCGCTCATGCATTCTGCGACTGAAGCGGGTCGTGACGCAGAGATTGACGAAGTCGCCCTAGGCGATGCGATCGCGCTTGAAGGTGTCGCGCAGTATCCGGCCCGCATCAAGTGTGCGTTGCTGTCGTGGATGGCTCTGTATGAAGCAACCAACGAGGCCTTGGCCGCCCAAACCACAACCGAGGATGGTGACTCATGACCTCCGATCCGAATCCGGCACCGGCCGGTCCTGTCGCGACTGACGACGACGTCATGGATGCATTGAAGGACGTCGTCGATCCCGAACTCGGCATTAACGTCGTTGACCTGGGACTGATTTACGGAGTTACCGTTGACAGCGACAACACGGCAACTGTCGACATGACCTTGACCTCGGCAGCGTGTCCGCTGACCGATGTGATCGAGGACCAAACCCGGGCCGCCTTGGACGGTGTGGTTGAAGACTTTCGCATCAACTGGGTGTGGATGCCCCCGTGGGGTCCGGACAAGATCACTGATGACGGGCGCGAGATGTTGCGGGCTCTCGGCTTCAATGTGTGAGCCGCCAGACTCGCTCCTGCGAACTTGTTTCGCCCGCTGCAGTGACTACGAGTGGTCGGTTCGTCGGCGGCATCGAGGCCTTGCATGATCTCAGTGGAAGGGCTCGAGTTACGTGCCGGGGCGCGTCTACTTGTTCACGACTTCTCGTTCGTGGTGGCCGATTCCGACCGACTTGGGCTAGTGGGTCGGAATGGCGCAGGCAAGTCCACTCTGATGAAGATCCTGGCTGGACTGAGTCAACCGGCTGCGGGTCGGGTCACCACGAGGGGCCGGATCGGCTACTTGGCTCAAGATCCGGACGTGGCCAATCCCCGCCAGCTGGTGCGTGATCGCATCATCGCGGCCCGAGACCTTCACACCATTGCACGAAAGATGCGCGAGTCTGAGCAGGCGATGGCCAGCGATGACCCGACCGCACGAGAACGGGCGATGCGCTCCTACGAGAAGGCGGAGGCGGCGTTCGTTGCCGCCGACGGGTATGCCGCCCAGGCGCACGCTGCCACCATTGCCCACGGACTCGGGCTCACCACTACCCAGCTTGACGCCCCTGTCGGAACTTTGTCGGGTGGGCAGCGACGCAAGGTGGAGTTGGCTCGAGTTCTGTTCTCGGAACCCGACTTCCTGCTGCTCGACGAACCCACCAACCATCTTGATGCCGACGCGGTGACGTGGTTGCGGGAGTTCCTGGCTCGTTACTCCCGGTCACTGATCATCATCTCGCACGACACGGAACTGCTGTCGCAAGTCGTCAACCGCGTGGCACACTTCGAGGCCGACGAGCACCGGGTCGTGCTATACAACATGACCTGGAAGAACTACCAGCGAACGAGAGCTGCCGATGAGGCCCGGGCGATCAAGCAGCGGGCCGTGGCCGATCGGACCGCCGCGGTCTTGGAAACGCAGGGCGAGAAGATGCGGGCGAAGGCCACCAAGGCGAAGGCCGCGGCTGGCATGCTGAGGCGGGCCGAACAGTTGAGAGAAGCCGCCCCGGGGGTTCGGCGGGTGGAGAAGGTGGCGCGACTGCGCCTACCCCAACCGGCTCCTTGCGGGAAGATCCCGCTCGAAGCCCGGGGACTCGCCCGCGTCTACGGGGCCACCACCATTTTCGATGAGGTCGACCTGGCCATTGATCGCGGATCCCGAGTTGTGATCATTGGTCTCAACGGTGCAGGGAAAACGACTCTGCTGAGGCTGCTCGCTGGAGTGGAGACGCCGTCAGCGGGGGACGTGATCGCTGGCCACGGTCTGCGCGTCGGCTACTACGCTCAAGAACACGACACCATAGATCGGTCGGCTACTTTGCTCGAAAATGTGGTCGGAGCGGCCCCCGACTTGTCTGAGCAAGAGGCCCGGGACTTGCTCGGTTCGTTCATGTTCAGCGGCGATCGGGTCGACCAGATCGCAGGAACGTTGTCGGGCGGCGAACGCACGCGTCTGGCTCTAGCGCGGTTGGTTGTAAGCGCCGCCAACGTCTTGTTGCTCGATGAACCAACCAACAACCTCGATCCGCTCAGTCGAGCAGGAATCCTCGATGCGGTCAGTCGCTACGAGGGTGCAATCCTGCTCGTGACACATGATGTCGGAGCCGTCGACGCCCTCAAACCCGATCGCGTCCTTCTGCTACCTGACGGGGACGAAGACATGTGGCGGGACAGCTACCGCGAACTCGTCGAACTGGCCTAGTC
>CBFGTA010000046.1:0-16461 GCA_965651595.1 uncultured bacterium
GAACAGGACGAGGTCAGCGAACGCCTCCCCAAAGGCGAGACCCGCGATGACCGGGATGAGGCGCATGCCGCGAGCTCGGGCAACGGCAGCGGCCCCGAAAGCGGTGGGAAGCCACACCAGTGAGGCTCCGGCCTCCGGGAACACAGTCTGACGGCTGATTGGGGCTAGCGCGACATAGATGCCAGCACACCCAATGAACAGGACGAGCCACTGACACCAGGTTGGTAGGCGACCAAAAAGGTGGTGTGGTGCCCACCTGTCGTTCGCTCCCATGATGCACGCCTCATTCCCTGCCCGCGGAGCCTGTGTTGACAAACCGCGGGCAGTATCGAGGTTATTGAGCGCGGCGCGCACACGCCTGACCGATCACTCGACTGGTGACACAGTTGAAACTACAACTGGCCACCGTCCCGACCGTGCCAGGCACGTGGATGCCGAGGACTCCGGTACTCGGTTGCATTGGTCGCGGGCAGCCTGGTTGGATCGGGTCATGGCCTTACACACGATGTCTTCCGAGGACGAGCAAAATCGACCGATCGCCGCTCCCATCATGTTTCCTGGCAATGTATCCATCCCGAAGGGCAAGATTCCTGATGGTGAGTTGGGCCCTCGTCTGGCCTACCAACTCGTACATGACGAGGCCATGCTCGACGGCAATGCCCGGCTGAATCTGGCAACCTTCGTGTCCACCTGGATGGAACCTGAAGCTCGGCAGCTGTATGCCGACTCCTACGACAAGAACATGATCGATAAGGACGAGTACCCCCAGACGGCCGCGATCGAGGAGCGGTGCGTCGAGATGATCGCTAATCTCTGGAACGCCCCGGGGGAGACAATCGGAACGTCGGCCATCGGTTCGTCGGAGGCGTGCATGCTGGCGGGCATGGCGATGAAGCGGCGTTGGGCCAAGGCCCGCAAACACGCTGGCAAAGACGCGAGTGCACCCAACCTCGTGATGAGTTCCGCGGTGCAGGTGGTGTGGGAGAAGTTCTGCAACTACTGGGAGGTCGAGGCCCGATACGTGCCAATCACTCGCGACCGGTTGGAGATGACCCCCGACGCCATGCTCGACTATGTCGACGAGAACACGATCGGCGTTGTCGGCATCCTCGGTGTCACCTACACCGGTTCCTACGAGCCGATCAAGGACTTGGCCGAAGCGCTCGACGACTTGCAGGAGCGCACCGGTCTTGATGTGCCTCTCCACGTTGACGGGGCCAGCGGCGGCATGGTGGCGCCGTTCCTGCAGCCGGATCTAGAGTGGGACTTCCGACTGTCGCGCGTTCACTCAATCAACACGTCCGGACACAAGTACGGCATGGTGTACCCGGGACTCGGTTGGGTTGTCTGGCGCAAGAAGGAGTATCTGCCCGAAGAGCTCATCTTCCACGTGTCCTACCTAGGTGGAGACATGCCCACCCTGGCACTGAACTTCTCTCGGCCCGGTGCTCAAGTGTTGCTGCAGTACTACCTGTTCTTGCGTCTCGGGTTCGAGGGTTATCGGCGCGTGCACGCCACAAGCCGGGAAGTTGCCATGTACCTGTCGGACTCGATCGAGCAGATGGACTGCTTCGAGCTACTCTCCCGCGGCGACGACATCCCCGTGTTCGCCTGGACCCTCACCAATCCCCAAGACCGCGCCTGGAAACTGCAGGATCTATCGGACCGGCTCCGATCGCACGGCTGGCAAGTCCCCGCCTATCCAATGTCGGCCGACATTGAAGACCTGTGGGTGATGCGGGTCGTCGTCAAGAGTGGAATGAGCATGGACATGGCCAATCTGCTGTTGGCTGACATTCGCGAGGCAGTGAAGTACCTCGAGTCCTTGGAAACCCCACTACCTGACGCCGCCCACGGCCACTTTTCTCACTAGTCGAGGAGCGAGTGTCGCGGCGCAGGAATCGCTAGTTCGGAGGTGCCGGTGGGTCAACAGTGGACAGTCGGCGATGTCGTGGACTGGGTTGAGGCCGCCTACCCACCGGGCTGGGCAGGGTCTTGGGACGCTGTAGGCCTCGTGGTAGGCCGGCCTGATCGACCCGTCAGTCACGTCCGGACCACAGTCGATGTCACTGAGCCGGTCGTGCGGGCAGCCATTGCTGACGGGGTCGATTTCCTCCTCGCACACCACCCACTGTTCCTTGGAGGCACGACGTCGGTGGCGGCCGTTGACGCCAAAGGCCGACTCGTGCACGACCTCGTAGAGGCCGGGTGTGCGCTGATGGTCGCTCACACCAACGCCGACTCGGCACCGGGAGGGGTGTCGGACGCATTGGCCGCCCGCCTCGGGATTGAGGACACCTCGCCGTTGCAGCCAGCTCACGTTGCTCGACTGAAACTTGTCGTCTACGTGCCCCACAACTACCGTGACGCCGTTCTCGACGCTGCCAGTGCCGTCGGCGCTGGCTCGATTGGCGACTACGACCGATGCGCCTATCAGCTAGACGGGCACGGAACCTTTCGTCCGCGGCCCGGCGCTGACCCGTATCTGGGTCATGTGGGCGAAATCGAGATCGTCGAAGAGGCACGCATCGAGATGGTGCTCGATGCGGGGGTGAGATCCGCGGTTGAGGCCGCAGTCCTGCGTGCCCATCCTTATGAGGAGCCTGCCTACGAGTTCATGGCGATGGACGTTCGCGACCGGCGGGTGGGTCTTGGTCGAGTGGGTTCGCTCGCGCAGGCGGTGACTGTGGAGGAGTTCGCGGGTGTCGTGGCGGACTCACTGCCCGCCACTGCTGGAGGGATCCGAGTAGCCGGGGATCTGGGACGGGTGGTTCGGCGCGTCGCCGTATGCGGGGGGTCCGGCGACGAGTTCTTGAACCACGCCACTCGGGCTGGGGCGGACGTCTACGTGACGGCGGACCTGAAGCACCATCGGGTCCTGGACCACCTCGCCGATGGGGGTTGTGCGGTCATCGACGTGGGGCACTGGGCCAGCGAATGGCCGTGGTGCGAACTCGTGGCCACCCGGCTCACTGCCGACATCACGCTGCCCGCCGAACTGAACAACGGCGGCAATCGGGATGGCAGTCAGACAACCGGAGCGCTGCAAGTTACGGTGGATCGCACCGTGACGGACCCGTGGTCGGGCCACTTCATCCACGACGAGTCGGACAGGACAACCAGTGAACGCTGACGCACACGCCCAGGGAGCCCTGCTGCAGTTGCAGGCGCTGGACTCACAGATCGATCGTCTCAAGCGGGAGCGAGATCAACTGCCCGAGGCTCGTGAGCTCGCAAACGTCCGAAGCGAAGCCGCCCGCGTGCAGGCCCAACTCGGAAATCTCGAAGCAAGGTTAGGCGACTTGCGGCGCGACCTCGTTCGTGCCGAAGGTGAAGTCGACACGGTCACGGCCAGACTCGCCCGCGACCGAAACCTCATCGACTCAGGGTCCATCACCTCAGCCAAACAGCTCGCTGATCTGCAGCACGAAATCGACACCCTGACGCGAAGGCTGCAAGAAGTCGAAGATGCTCAACTCGAAGTCATGGAACAGGTCGAAGAAGCCGACAACGAGCTGGCGGGTCTGCGCGGAACCTACACCGACCTCGGGGGCAAGGAGGCGGCTCTCGCCGCCCGAGTCAAGGAACTCTCCGCCAACCTCAGCGTTGACATCGACGACCGCTCCACGGCGCGAGCACCCATCCTCGCCGAGGTCCCAGACGCACTCCTCGCTCTGTACACCTCAGTTCGCTCTCACATGCCGACTGCAGTCGCAACCATCACTGGCCGCAGTTGTGGCGCGTGCCAGATGGAGCTATCCCCAGCAGATGTCCAAGACATTTCTGTCCAGCTCGAGTCGGGAATCGCTCGCTGCACCGAGTGCAATTGCATCCTGGTGCTCTCCGCATGACCGCGACGAAGCTAACGATCGAAGCCGACGGCGGCTCGCGGGGTAACCCCGGGCCAGCCGCCTATGGTGCGCTCGTTCGCGACCGGCAAGGACGCGTGCTGATCGAGGCGGCTGGCTACGTGGGTGAAACCACCAACAACGTGGCTGAATACCGTGGCCTGATCGCGGGGCTTGAAGCCGCCCGGGAAGTCGACCCGGCCGCCCTCGTGACTGCTCGACTCGATTCGAAACTCGTGGTTGAGCAGATGGCGGGCCGTTGGAAGATCAAACAGTCGCACCTGGCCCAACTAGCGCTCGAAGCGCGCCGGATCCTGCCGCCCCATCAGATCGACTACGAGTGGGTGCCACGCGCGCAGAACGCAGCCGCTGACGCTCTGGCCAACGAGGCGCTTGACGCTGCGGTCCTGGGCAACACGAATCCCATTTGGCGTGACCTGCGCAACCCTAGCCCCGAGCCTGGCAGCAACTGAAGCTGCGCGCACGCGCCACCTATGCGCGCTACAGTGGTGGCAGCGAGCCAGCCAGGCGGCCGCGAGCGCGCAAGCGCTTGAGGAAAGTCCGGACTCCACAGGGCAGGGTGGTGGGTAACGCCCACCCGGGGTGACCCGCGGGACAGTGCCACAGAGAACAGACCGCCGCGCAAGCGGTAAGGGTGAAACGGTGGTGTAAGAGACCACCAGCGCGCTAGGTGACTAGTGCGGCTCGGTAAACCCCACCCGGAGCAAGGTCAAGAGGGACTCCTTCGGGAGTCCTGAGCAGCGCGGTGACCCGCCGTATCGCTGCTGGTAGACCGCTAGAGGCTGCAGGCGACTGCAGTTCGAGATGGATGGTCGCCGATAGGCGAGGGCTTCGGTCGTCGCCTATCGACAGAATCCGGCTTACCGGCTGGCTCGCTACCCGCTGAAGCGACCGACTTGTGGCCTGTGGTGAGGGATCAGGAAGTAGCGGCAAAACGAGCACATACGCGGGCTAGGGCCTGAGTGTCGCGCGTGTTGAGGCGCTCAAAGAAGTGCCGCTGCAGAGACTCGGCGTGCACAGGAATCGCGTCCCTCAATCGTTGAATCCCGCGCGGCGTGACGCAAGCGTGGACCCCTCGGCGGTCGTCGTCGCAGAACTCTCGGTCAACTAGTCCGAGGCGAGTCAAGCGATCGACCTGGTGGGTCAATCGTGATCGGGAGATGACCAGGGCTTCGGCGAGGTCACTCATTCGCATTCGGTACTGGGGGGCGTCAGCGAGTCGACCGAGCAGTTCGAAATCACCCAGCGAGATCGCGCACGTTGACTTGAGGTCATTGTCAACCAGAGACAGGACCGCACGGGATGTTGTGAGCCAAGCGCGCCACAGACCTTGTTCGTCATCGGAGAGGGTCGGGGAGGATTCGCGAGGCGGAGTGGTCGTCGTCAGCACGACACTGAGGGTAGGTGGCGCAGGGGCGCAAGGGTAGCGCATGACTCGAAGTTTTCAGATTTGGAAGTGAGATCCATTCACGGCGCCCCAGTTCCCGCGATTTCCACTCATCGGGAAGACTTAGGCAGCAGGTCGGGGCCGACTAAGGTCTCGTCGCAGTGGACGGAACAGTGAGGATCTCCGATCCGGTGTCGGTGACCAAGATTGTGTGCTCACATTGAGCGGTCCACTTCTTGTCCACCGTCGTGACAGTCCATCCGTCGTTCCATTGATCCCAGTCGATGGTGCCCAAGGTGAGCATGGGTTCGATGGTGAACGTCATGCCAGCCTCCATCGGCATGGAGTAAGACGGGTCGTCGTAATGAGGAATGATGAGCCCAGAGTGGAAAGCCGTCCCGATTCCGTGGCCGGTGAAGTCGCGTACCACCCCGTAACCGAAACGCCGCGCATAAGACTCAATCACTCGCCCGATAACGTTGATGGGCCGGCTGGGCGCGACCGCTTTGATGGCTCGGGCAGTAGCTTCATTGGTTCGTTCGACGAGCAGGCGCGCGTCTTCAGAAACGTCCCCGGCGAGAAAGGTGCGATTGGTGTCGCCGTGGACGCCATGAATGAATGCCGTGATGTCGATGTTGACGATGTCGCCGTCGAGGATCACCGTCGAATCGGGAATGCCGTGGCAGATCACTTCGTTGAGGGACGAACACAGTGATTTGGGATAGCCGCGATAGCCCAGGGTCGAGGGGTAAGCGCCGTGATCGAGCAGGAACTCGTGGCCGATTCGGTCAAGTTCGTCGGTCGTGACCCCCGGGGCTACTGCCGCTCCAACTGTGACGATGGCGTCGGCTGCGATCCGGCCCGCCACTCGCATCCGCTCAATGGTTTCGGCGTCTTTGACCTCCGGCCCGCGGTAGGGTGCTGGTGCCGGGCGGTCGACATACTCGGGTCGAACAATCGCTGGCGGAACTGCCCGTCGCGGGGAGAGCTTTCCAGGTTGTAGAGGCGCCCTTGTGGCTTGTACTGTCACAGTCAGAAGCCTACCCGCTCCCCAACTGATTGTGGTGACGCATCGTGAACAAGTACTGGTACTGCCTTCTCCACGGGCGCGTCGAAGAAGGCCCCGGCTGCCCCAATTCCGATCGCCTCGGCCCCTACGACACCAAACTCGAAGCCGAACTGGCTCTGGAGAAGGTGCGCGAACGCAACGAGGCATGGGATCAGGGCGACAAGGAATGGACCGGAGACGTCGAGGGCTGAACGACGGTGACCCTCATCTCGGCGGGCCCGGTTCATATGCCACAGTGAGCCCATGACGACCTCGCCTGCCGTCCCCCGCAAAGATCCCCATGACCTGCCTGATGTGTCGGGCCTATCGATTGCTGTCCTGGGGGGCACCGGAGAGCAGGGCCGCGGCTTGGCGACACGCTGGGCACAGGCGGGCCTGTCGGTGGCGATCGGTTCCCGCGATGCCGACCGAGCCGCAGCCACTGCCGGAGAAGTCGCCGAAGCGGTGAGGGCGGTCTCTGGCCGCGAACCTTTGTTGTCGGGAGGCGACAATGCCTCAGTGGCGGGGGCCGCGGACGTTGTTATCGTGGCGGTTCCCTGGGCCGGTCACGCTGACGTGTTGCGGGAGCTCGCTGGCCAGTTGTCGGGCCGGATCGTGGTCGATTGCGTCAACCCGCTCGGGTTCGACAAACAAGGCAGCTTTGCGCTGCCCGTCGAAGAGGGCAGCGCAGCCCAACAGGCTGCCTCGATCTTGGTTGACTCCCAGGTGGTGGCTGCCTTCCACCACGTCAGTGCTGTGCTCCTGCAGGACTTGACAGTAACGTCAGTGGACACCGACGTGTTGGTCTTGGGTGACGACAGATCCGCCACCGACACTGTCCAGGCTTTGGCTGGGATCATCCCCGGCATGCGCGGACTATACGGCGGGCGGCTGCGCAACGCCCACCAAGTCGAGGCCCTCACAGCCAATCTCATCTCCGCCAACCGGCGCTACCGCACCCACGCGGGCGTTCGTCTCACCGGGGTCTAGGACGCACCTAGACGTTCGACCGAGTCCCGCTAGGCCTAGTCGTAGCGGTGGTCGATGTCGGGATAGTTGCCGGAGGCGACGTCGCGAGCCCACGCATTGACCGCATCGTCGATCACGTCCGACAGTTGGGCGTAGCGGCGGACGAACTTCGGCGGCCTGCCCGGAGTCAAACCCAATAGGTCCTGCCACACCAGGACTTGGGCGTCCGTCGCCGAGCCGGCCCCGATTCCGATCACTGGGATGGTGAGTTCTTTCGTGATGCGTTCGGCCAGCGCGGCCGGGATCAACTCGAGCACGACAGCGAACGCGCCTGCTTCTTCCAGCAGGAGCGCTTGACGCAAGACGTCGTCGCCGGATTCACCGCGGCCCTGGACTCGGTAGCCACCGAGGGCGTGGACCGATTGAGGTGTTAGGCCCACGTGCCCCATCACCGGAATACCTGCCCCGGTCAATAGTCGGACGTGGTCCACGACGGCGTCTCCGCCTTCGAGTTTGACCGCGTGGGCGCGTCCGTCCTTCATGAACCGGGTGGCGGTTGCGAGGGCCTGCTGGGGGGACTGTTGGTAGCTGCCGAAAGGTAGGTCCGCTACGACGAGTGCCTGCTCCGCACCTCGGGTAACGGCCCGAGTCAGCATTAGCATCTCGTCGACCGAAACGGGCAAGGTGGAGTCGTAGCCGAAGACGACGTTGGCGGCCGAATCACCGACGAGGAGAACGGGAACTCCGAGGCGATCGAAGGTTGCAGCCATCATCGCGTCGTAGCAGGTGAGCATGGGCCACTTCTCGCCCGCATTCTTCGCCTCTTGCAGATCGCGGGTAGTAACGCGCCGCGCATGTGGACGCTGTCCATAAAGTGCCATCATCAATCCCGTCTCGAGGCTGGCTGGGCAGTCCCCGGTCGTGCTTCTATCGTGACATGCGTTGGTCCGCTACGCGCGAGGGGGAGGAGACTCCCACGCGTTCGTGATCGGAACTCGACGATCCCGCCCGAAAGCCAGACTGGTTATTTTCGGCCCCGGCGGATACTGGCGACGTTTGTACTCGGCGACGTGCACCTTGCGGAGCGTGTCCATCACGGCAGCGGCGTCGAAGACTCCTGCATCCGTCGCGGTGGCAACTGCCGACGGGATGGCCTGTGTGCCGATTGCCTGTGCTCCTAAGCGGTGCTCGATGTGGGCGGTCAGGATGGCGTCGAGCACTCCGTACTCGGGCAGCGAATCCGCATCGAGTTGGTCGGGTCGAAGTTCGGCGCTCGGCTCCTTCTCGATCGATCGCGGCGGGACGGGTCCCGGCTGGCCTTGGGCTTCGGCTTCGGCATTGCGCCAGCGAGCCAGCCCCCACACCAGTGTCTTCGGCACATCCTTGATCGGGGCATATCCGCCGACAGCATCGCCATAGATCGTCGAGTAGCCGACCGCGATTTCGGTCTTGTTGCCAGTCGCGAGGACGAGGCGACCGGTCTGGTTAGACACGGCCATGACGATGACGCCCCGGATGCGCGCCTGCAGGTTCTCCTCGGCCAGGCCACTCGTCTGCACGGCCGCGCCAAAAGCTTCGAACATCGGCTCAATGCTGACCGTCTCGAGAGTCATGCCGATGCGTCTAGCCGATTCGTGAGCGTCGTCGCGCGAGTGTTCCGAGGAGTAGCGGCTCGGCATGGACATCCCATGGCAGTTGGCCCCGCCAATCGCATCGGCCGCGATGGCGGCCACCAGGGCGGAATCTATGCCCCCTGACATGCCGATCACGACCTGTCTCACACGGTTCTTGGCGAGGTAGTCGTGCACGCCGGTCACGAGTGCGGCGTAGCTCTCGGCCAGCGGGTCAGTGAGTAAACTGGCCGAATCGGGCAGCCAGTGAGGTAGCGAACCGCTCGCCGCGAGCGAGGCGGAACGGGCGATTCGGGTGACGTGAGGGCCTGTGTAGGTGGACGGGTCGGGAAGCTCGACGTCGACGATGTGGACGGCAGGTCTAAACCCTTCGGCGACGAACGGGGGCACGTCGGCGCCGGTGCTCACGAACGAGCGCCCGTCGAACACCAACTCGTCCTGACCGCCGACCAGATTGCAGTACACAACGGGTTGATCCCACTCTCGGCTGCGAGCCGCGGCCAAACGGGTGCGCTCGGTGAACTTTCCGCGTTCGAAGGGACTGGCATTCAGTGCGATCACCAGTTCGGTGTTGGACGCGTTGCGGGCCGCCGGAGCATCGTCACGCCACAAGTCCTCGCAAATGGCAATACCCACTCGGGCCGAGCCTTCGTCGAAGTCGACTGTCACCGGATCGTCGCCAGCCACGAAGATGCGCCGCTCGTCGAACACGCCGTAGTTGGGCAGGTGATGCTTGTCGTAAGTGGCGATGACTGCGCCGTGTCGAACCACGAAGGCGCAGTTCGCGGCGAACGGTTCGACTACCGTCGACGGAGCTGCATAATCGTCACGTCGAGCCACGCGCGCCCCGCCGGTGATCACGGTCAAGGCGCCCAGGCCTGCTGTGTTAAGTTCTGCCGCGAGCAGATGGGCGCTCGCCTCAGCGGCACTCACGAACTCGCGATCGAGGGCGAGATCCTCGATGGGGTAGCCGGTGAGCGCCATTTCCCCAGTGACGAGCAAGTGTGCACCTTGGGCGGCGGCAGCGGTACCGGCTTCGACGACGAGCGACCGATTGGCCGTCAAGTCGCCGACGGTGGGATTGAGCTCGGCGACCGCTATACGAACAGATCTCACAATCACCAGCCTACGGGTGCGGCCACAACTACCGGTGCGGCAGCGCCTGTGGCAATGTTGGGCGAGAGGGCACACACCGCCACCAGCAGGCTCGCGCGAATCAACCAGTAGGGAAGGGCCACATGGACAAGCAAACGGAGTTCGTTTTGCGAACGATCGAGGAGCGAGACATTCGTTTCGTGCGGCTGTGGTTCACCGACGTGCTCGGCATGCTCAAATCGGTCGCGATCGCCCCGGCCGAACTAGAGGGCGCTTTCAGCGAGGGAATCGGCTTTGACGGGTCGGCCATCGAAGGCTTCGCGCGAGTACACGAAGCGGACATGCTCGCCGTCCCCGACCCGTCTACCTTCCAGGTGTTGCCGTGGCGCGGCGACCACCTCGGCGTGGCGCGCATGTTTTGCGATATCCGGCTTCCCGACGGGACGCCCTCCTTCGCTGACCCGCGCTGGGTCCTCAAGCGCACCCTGGAGCGGGCCGCCTCAATGGGATTCACGTTCTATACCCATCCGGAAATTGAGTTCTTCTTGTTCAAGAACCAACCCGAACCTGGTGGTCGGCCGATTCCCGTCGACGACGTCGGCTACTTTGACCACGCCCCCCACGGGGGCGGCCAGGATTTCCGCCGCACCGCGATCACCATGTTGGAAAGTATGGGCATCTCCGTGGAATTCAGTCACCACGAGGGAGCCCCGGGCCAACAAGAAATCGACCTGCGTTACGCCGACGCCTTGTCGACGGCCGACAACATCATGACGTTCCGGCTGGTCGTGAAGGAGGTGGCTCTCGAACAGGGCCTCTACGCCTCGTTCATGCCGAAACCGTTCACAGACCATCCCGGTTCGGGAATGCACACCCATTTGAGCCTGTTCGAAGGCGACCGCAACGCGTTCTACGAGGCGGGTGCGCCGATGCAACTGTCGTCCACAGCGCGGTCGTTCATGGCCGGGCTGCTGCGCTACTCGCCGGAGATCACCGCCGTCACCAACCAGTGGGTCAACAGCTACAAGCGAATCGCTGGCGGTGACGAAGCACCCGCATTCATTTGCTGGGGTCATAACAACCGGTCTGCTCTGGTGCGAGTTCCCATGTATAAGCCGCAGAAGGGCAACTCGACACGGCTGGAGTACCGCAGTCCGGATTCGTCGTGCAACCCGTACTTGGCGTTCGCCCTGGTGCTGGCGGCTGGGTTGAAAGGCATCGAAGACGAGCTGACGCTGCCCGACGGTATCGACGAGGACGTGTCTCGCCTGACGAACGCGGAACGGCGAGCTTTGGGAGTCGAGCCGCTGCCCACGAGCCTGAACCGGGCGATTCACGCCATGGAGCGCAGCGAACTGGTGGCCGAGACCCTCGGCGAGCACGTGTTCGAGTTCTTCTTGCGCAATAAGAGACGCGAGTGGGAACGCTACAGCCAACAAGTCACCCAGTTCGAGATCGACAAGTACCTGCCGGTGCTGTAGGCGTGGCCGGGGTGCTGCCGTCGGCCCAGCCTGGGTCGGCACCGACCCGTGGGCAACTGGCCCGCCTGGGGTTCGAGGACACCACGAAGGCTGTGGGACTGCTCGGCAGTGACGTGCTGGCCCCGTGGCGTTCACTTGACCATTTTGTGACCAGCTTCCATGCGGCTGCCAGTCCCGATCTGGCACTGCTTGCGGTCACCCGCATCGCCGAGGCAGCCCGGTCGCAGAGCAGCGCCAACTGGGCCGCGATCAACACAGTAGTGGCTGATCGCGAGTCGATGGAAAACCTCGTCCGGGTAGTGGGTGCCAGTGAGGCGCTGGGCGAACACCTCGTGCGCCACCCCGCCGATGTAGTTGTTCTCGAACTGGCCCGCACGGTAGTCGAGGCTGATCCTGAGACTCTGCGCACCGAACTGGTCACCGCCATGACCAACGCTTGGAAGGCCACCGGCGACTGGAACGCAGCGGCCGAGGCGATGCGGGTCGGATATCGGCGTCGCATTTTGCAACTGGCCGCGCTTGACCTCGCTGGCCGCATCGAGTTTGAGATCGTGACGGCCACCTTGTCAGTGTTGGCCGACGCTGTCCTCGAGGCGTCGCTCACTTTGGCGCGTACGCAGGTTAGTTCCGAGTCGGCACCAGCCCGCCTCGCGGTGATCGCCATGGGTAAGTGCGGCGGGCGAGAACTCAACTACGTGTCCGATGTGGACGTCATTTTCGTTGCCGAGCCGTCCAACCCGGGCATCGACGATGCGGCCGCTCTCGCCACTGCCACTGCCTGGGCGAAGGAGTTGATGCGCGCGGCCAACGCATCGACGGCGGAGGGATCGATCTGGGAAGTGGACGCCGCGCTGCGCCCCGAAGGCAAGGCGGGCGCCCTCGTGCGGACCGTCGCAAGCCACCTCGGCTACTACCAGCGGTGGGCCAAGACTTGGGAGTTCCAGGCGTTGCTGAAGGCCCGCGGCGCCGCGGGCGATGAAGTTCTAGCTCGCGAATACATCGACTCCACCCGATCGATGGTTTGGTCGGCGGCATCTCGTCCCAACTTCGTGGCCGACGTGCAGCAGATGCGGGCGCGCGTTGAGTCGATCGCCGAGTCTCAGGCAGGGGACAGGGAACTCAAACTGGGCCGCGGCGGACTGCGTGACGTGGAGTTCAGCGTGCAGCTGCTGCAACTCGTTCACGGCCGCGATGATGAACGTTTGCGCAGCGCCAACACAATCGAGGCGCTGACGGCGATGGCCGATGCTGGCTATGTCGGTCGATCCGACGCTGACACACTGCGTGCGGCCTACGTGTTCCTGCGAACCTTGGAACATCGTATGCAGTTGCACCGATTGCAGCGTGTTCATGTAATTCCCGAAGACGAGTCGGCGCTGCGACGGCTCGGCCGGGCCATGGGGTTCGTGGAGCAGCCGGTCGCCGAGCTGAAGGCGGCATTGTCGGCTCACCGCATTGCCGTGCGGCGCCTGCACGAGAAGCTGTTCTACCGGCCGTTGCTCAACGCGGTCGCCAGTATGGAGCCGGGGCAACTGCAGCTCACCCGGGAGGCAGCCGGTGAACGGTTGACCGCATTGGGGTTTACCGATCCGGCAGGTGCGCTGCGGCACCTGGAGGCCCTCACTGAAGGTGTGTCACGACGAGCCTCGATTCAACGCACCTTGTTACCGGTCATGTTCGGTTGGTTCGCTGACGCACCCAATCCCGACGCGGGCCTGCTCGCTTTCCGCCGCGTCAGTGACGCTCTCGGCAGCACGCCGTGGTTCTTGCGCCTACTCCGTGACGAATCCGAATCGGCCTGGCGACTCGCGAAGATCTTGTCGTCGTCGCGTTTCAGTGCTGACCTGCTGATCCGGGCACCAGAAGCCGTGGCGATGCTCGGCGAGGATCGACAACTGCGGCCCCGGTCGTACGACCTGATTCGCAGTGAGATGCGCATGACGTCATCTCGCCACAGCCACCCCGAGGCTGCCATCGAGGCGGTGCGCACGGTCCGTCGCAAAGAACTGTTTCGTATTTCGTCCGCCGACATTTTGGGTCTCGCCACCACGGCCGAGGTGTCCGGAGCCCTCTGCGTGGTTGCTGATGCCACAGTTCAGAGCGCCGTCGAAGTCGCTGCGGCCGACTACGAGGCTCGAACCGGAGACCTGGCGCCGTGTCGGTTTGCTGTGCTGGCTTTGGGTCGCCTCGGCGGCCACGAGCTCGGATACACCAGTGACGCCGACGTAATGTTCGTTCATGATCCGTTGCCGGGCCACACGGTCGAAGAGGCCACTCGGGCGGCTAACGACATTGCCAGCACAGCTCGCCGAGTCCTAGCCAAGCCCGGGGCCGACCCCCCGCTCGATCTCGACTCCGATCTGAGGCCCGAGGGCCGATCCGGGCCCATGGTGCGTTCCATCGCCTCCTACCGGGCCTACTACCAGAGGTGGTCGAGTCCGTGGGAAGCCCAGGCGCTGCTGCGTGCCCGCACCTTGGCTGGCGACGTCGGACTGCTCGAGGCGTTCTTCGAGTTCGTCGACCCGATTCGCTGGCCGCCAGCGGGCATCTCAGCGGCAGACTTGCGAGAAGTGAGGAGGCTGAAGGCCCGCATGGAGGCGGAGCGGCTACCGCGGGGGGCTGATCCGCGACGGCACCTCAAACTCGGCCCCGGTGGGTTGTCGGATGTCGAGTGGACCGTGCAGTTGCTGCAAATGCAGCATGCTGGCGGCCCCGAAGGCGCCGCGTTGCGCACAACGTCCACGCTCGATGCGCTCGCCGGACTGCAGGACATGGGGTTGTTGACGCCGGCGCAGGCGACGGATCTGCGGGACGCGTGGATGCTCGCGACTCAGCTACGCAACGCGATTTTTCTGGCGACGGGCAAGCCGACTGATGAGATTCCGAAAGTACTCGATGACCTTGCGGCTGTTGGCTACCTGTTGGGTTTCGGTAGTGCCGGGGCGCAGGAGTTGCTAGAGACGTATTCCCGCACGGCCCGACATGCCCGCACTGTGTTCGAGGACGTGTTCTACGGGCCAGCCGCGGATGACTCCGGTGCAGACTCGGACTGAGCCGACTGGGCGGGCTGACTGGGTGCACGCTTCAGGGTCGGTCGCGGTATCCAGAGACTCTCAGGCGGTGTAGCTAGGCAGTGACTGCGCGAAGTCTGTGATTGCGGTCGCGCACAATTCGGTTTCTTGGATAAGGACCGCGTACCCGCATTCCGGCACAGTCAGCAAGCGAGACTCCGGCACCCGGGAAGCTAGATTCAGCGAATTCTGGACGTCTACTATCGCGTCAGCCTCCCCGCTGATCACCAGTACCGGCACCGGAATCGACGGCAACTCGTCCCACATGCCCGTTCCGATCCACTCCCGCCAGGATGCTGCTTGGGCCCGCATGGCACTCACCGACAGTCCGAGGTGGCGCCGCGAGTGGAAGTCGCGGCTAAACGCCACCAGTGCCTCGTCGTGGTCCGGGGGGAACATCATCCGGGTCAGGTCATCCACGCACCCGCATTCCATCAGGTGCGGCACGTCCTCGCTGTGGACCGAATGGGGCCCGCCGGTGATCGCGCTGACTGCGACGACGCCAGCGATCCGGGTGGGTTCGGCGATTGAACACAACAAGGCCGCCGCCGCGCCGGACCCTTTACCGAGCAGCACAGCACGGTCCAGGTCGAGGGCGTCGACGAGGTTGGCGGTGAGACGAGCAGTCGAGTTGACGCCGAACCCGTGGACCGACCAGTCCCCCGGCGACTCGCCAGTTCCGGGCAGGTCGAACAGGGTGATCCGGAAGTGGCGGGAGAGCTCAGAAAGAACTGGGTTGTGCCACATGCTCATGCACATCAAGGGCGGTGGAATCATCACCAAATCCGGGCCCGTCCCGAACTGGGTAACCGCCAATTCGTGATCGCCTACCGATATGCAAGTGCTGTCGGGGCGAGCGAAACCTGCCGGTGCTGTCATCACTAATCAACGATAGGTCACGCCGCGTCAAAGCGATAGGGTTCGAGCGTGAACGTGGTCGACATGACATTCGGTAGTTACGCCGACCGAACCTGGCACTGGATTGAGGCCGCGTTCGAAGCGACGCCCTGGGCGCGCACTGGTTTGATGATTGCAGCGATCGTGGCTGTCCTGTTGTGTTTCCCCGTCTCGCGGCTGTTGAAGTCGAACGTTTTCGTGGTGGCCGGGTTGCTGTTCGCGTGGGGAGCGGTGGCCGCCTTCACCTTGACGCCAATTCCTGAGAACATTGCCATCACGCAGGGCTGCATCTACGACATATTCCGACCGAGCCGGGCAGACCTCACGGAACCGACCGACATCAGCATGAACATGCTGATGTTGTTGCCCGTGGGAGTGTTGCTGACCTGGTTGCGGCCGTGGTGGGCGGTGATGGGCGCGATTGTGGCTGGCATTGCGACACCGTTCGTGGTCGAGTACACCCAGCGGGTGGTTGTCGAGTTGGGCCGTCAGTGTTCGTTCTATGACATCGCCACGAACCTGCTAGGGCTTGGGGTGGGAATAGTGCTCGGGTTCGCGATCCGGATCGTGTGGATGATTGGCGCGGCGATAGCGGGAAGGCTGGCACGATGAGCGAGGAACCGACCACGAGCCCGACCGATGAGCCTGCGTGTGGGCCTGCCGACGGGTCTGCCAGCGAGCCCGCCGGTGAGTCCGCTGACGCTCCGCGACCGACAGACCTGACGCGTGAACAGTTTGAACGGCTCGTGGACCAGGCAGTGGATCAAATTCCCGAGAAACTAGCTAGGCAGGTCGTCAACGTTGCGGTTGTGGTGGAGGACGAACCGCCTCCGGATGCGCCCGGATTGTTGGGCCTCTATCAGGGCATTCCGCTGACCGAGCGCGGCGCAGCTTCCTATGCCGGAGCGCTACCCGACACCATCACCGTGTATCGGGGCCCGCTGACGCGCATGTGCAACACGGTGGAGGAACTCGTCGAGCAGGTCACGATCACCGTGGTCCACGAGATCGGT
>CBFGTA010000047.1:0-16420 GCA_965651595.1 uncultured bacterium
CTTGGGGTCTGAACCTCTTGGGGAACGGTCAACGAGTCGTCCCTCTTCGACACCGACCTACGTTCTCACCGCTAGGTCCGGCGAGCAGTGAGTGACGGACCCGTAGCCCGCGTAGTCGTCGACGTGCGCCACGTCAGCGTGGATCGAACATTCGACTACCGGATCGATTCCGAACTACGCGATCAGGTTCAGTTCGGTGTGCGGGTGCGGGTTCGGTTTGCGGGCCGACTCGTCACTGGTCTGGTGGTCGACGTCGTTTCTGCCAGTGATCACCCGGGCGAACTCCAGTCAGTGAAGTCGGTCCACGGGCCCCCAGTCTTGACCCCAGAAACGTTGGCCCTGGCCCGGCTGGTGGCGGCCCGATCAGCGGGCACCCTTTCAGAGATCTTGAGAGACACCGTTCCTCCCCGGCGGGCCCGAGTGGAGAAAGCATTCGCGGCGGCTGCCCCCATTGGCCCCGTTCGGGAACACTCTGAGGTCGCAGCTGGGCCGAACGCCGACTGGCCGAACCTCAGTTGGCCGCACCCAGATTGGACTGGCTACACCGGGTTCGGGGCCGAAGTGGGCAATTTGCCACGAGCTGATGTCGCTGCCTGGAGGGTGTCGGCGGTCGCCGCGACCAGCGAGGACCGGTCGGACTTCTTGACCCGGCTGGTGCAATCGGCCTGGCAGGCCCGTTATCGCGATGTGGCGATCATCGTTCCGACAGTGGGAGACCTCAATGGGCTGGGACGGCAGCTGTCGACGCAGCTCAACACGGACCTGATTCGGCTCACTGCTGCCGATGGCCCCGACCGGCGATATCGCAACTACCTGGAGGCCCTCCGTCCCGACCGCGACCAACGATGTCTGATCGGTACTCGGCACGCCGTGTTGGCTCCGCTCGCTTCGCCGGAGCTAGTGGTGGTGTGGGACGACGGCGCCGACGACCACTGGGAACTCCGCAGCCCCGGCTGGAATAGCCGCGACGTCGCTTTGCTGCGCTCCCTTCATCTGGGCCACGGGGTCGTGCTGGCAGGTTATTGCCGGTCGGTGGAGGCTGCCCGACTCGTTGACAGCGGGTGGATGCAATCGCTGACTCCCACTCGGCAGACCAGGCGGAACGGCGCGAAGATCCGCACGCTAGCCGATGAAGTGCCGAGCGAACAAGCCATCCGAGCGCGCGTGTCTCACCAAGCTTTCGCCGCCATCCGGCAGGGCCTGGCCCGCGGTCCGGTGCTGGTGTCGGTGCCCCGGTCGGGAGCGTCGACAGTGCTGTTCTGTCGAGAATGTGGACAGATCGGCGTATGTCCCGAATGCGGTGAACCCCTCGTGGTGCCCAGTGATCGGCGCAGCCCACCACGCTGCCCGGTGAGAGCCCACTCGAACTTGCCGTCTGGACCGACCGCGTCTGCTCCCTCGGCTCCCAGTCAACGCCCAGCCTCCAGCCAGGCGGGCCCCATCTGCACCGATTGCGGGGGCCGCCGTTGGCGACCGGGAGCCCTCGGCGCCGACACGATGGCCGCCGATCTCGGTCGGTCCTTCCCCGGAGTTGAAGTGCTCATCAGTACCGCAGCGGTAGGGATCGTGCGCAGCATCGACGACCAACCGCGCATCGTGGTTGCGACCCCAGGCGCCGAACCCGAGCCCCCCGCCCGCTACTGCGCCAGCGTCATCGCCGACGTGTTGAGTTGGTTCGATCGCACCGATCTCCGCTCGTCTGAGCGGGCAATCCGGCACTTCATGGACATCGTGGCGATGACGCGTCGCGCCGACGATGGTGGCGTCTGTGTGATCCTGGCGGAACCGGACTCGGTGATCATGCAGGCCATCGTTAGGGGTGACTCGGCGGGTTGGGCGGCCCGGGAGTGGGTCGAACGCCAGCACGCTGGACTGCCGCCAGCCCGTCGAGCAGTTCGCATCAGTGGTCCGTTCCGGACCATCGCAGAGTTCGCGCAAAGGCCTGTGGTCGCGATCGATGAGTCGTGGTCGGTCGTGCTGAGTGCAGACCACGCTCAAGACTTGGCGTCCTGCGTAGTGCTGGCCCCCATTGCTGCTGGGGCCCGCCTGTCGGAGTGGGCGTTGAAGGTCCGCCACCACTTCGCGGATTCTGCTCACAACCGAACCGGCCCCATCGAGGTCCGAGTCGATCCCCTCAGTCTCGATTAGCCCACGGCCTTCCCTTTACGCCTTCCCCATACAATGGCTACAGCCAACAGGACACGATCCCAGGATCCGCGACGGTCGCACCGCATCACTGACGGTTAACGGCCCGACGCAACGACGCCCAGAAAGGCTACGAGGCAGTGCCGGAGGAGAGCTCATGACCGTCCAACCGATTCGATTGTTCGGCGACCCCGTCCTGCGAACGCCAGCAGCTACAGTCGAAACCTTCGACAAGGAACTGCGCGTGCTGGTCAAAGACCTCACTGAGACCATGCTGCAGGCACCCGGAGCGGGACTGTCCGCGAACCAGATCGGTGTCGCTCTTCGCGTGTTTACCTATAACGTGGATGGAGTGGTGGGACACCTCATCAACCCGGATCTCGACTTGTCGGATGAGACCGAAGACGGGCCCGAGGGGTGCCTGTCTCTACCGGGCCTCGAGGCTCTGACTCCCCGCGCGATCCGCACCGTCGCGAAGGGATTCAACGAATTTGGGGAACCAGTGGTCTTGGAAGGAAACGGCCTCATGGCTCGCTGCGTGCAGCACGAAACTGACCACCTCGACGGCGTGCTGTTCATCGATCGCCTCCCCACCGAGCGGCGCAAGGCAGCTATGAAGTGGATTCGGGAATCAGACTGGTTCGGGGCCACCCCACCGGTTGTGAAGGTCAGCCCGCACGAGTTTGATCGCTGGTACGGCTAGTGAGGCTCCTCTTCGCGGGAACCCCGGACGTGGCCGTGACGTCCTTAAGTGCACTCGTGGCGAGCTCGCACGACGTTGCGGCCGTCCTCACCCGCCCCGACGCGCCCGCCGGGCGGGGCCGCAAACTCGCGCCGAGCCCGGTGGCTGCGGCGGCCCAAGAACTCGGCATCCCCATCGTGAAGGCCGCCTCACTCAAAGATCCTGAAGTCTTCGACGCCATCGCCCACGTGCGGCCCGAAGCATGCCCAGTGGTGGCGTATGGGGCCTTGATCCCCGCCCAGGCTCTCGACATTCCTGAACACGGGTGGATCAACCTCCACTTTTCACTGCTGCCCGCTTGGCGTGGAGCGGCCCCCGTCCAACACGCGATCTGGTACGGAGACACCGTCACCGGCGCGACCACCTTCCGGATCGATCCCGGGCTCGACACGGGCCCCACGTTCGGTTGCGTCACCCACTCGATCGAACCGCGGATCACAGCTGGTGAGCTTCTGGCCGACCTCGCTCCGGTCGGCGCCGAACTCCTCGTACGCACCCTCGACGGAATCGCAGATGGCCACATCGTGGCCCGGGAACAAAGTAATGACGGAGTCAGCCTGGCTCCGAAGATCTCTCCCGAGATGGCGCGGGTCAACTGGAGCCATCCGGGTCTGGCGATTGATCGGATGGTGCGGGCGTGCACTCCGGCGCCAGGAGCGTGGACAATCCTGCGAGGTGAGCGCGTCAAACTCGAGCCGGTGACGCTGGAACCGGCCTGGCCCGATACCTCCGGCCATGCCCCGCCACCGCCCGGGGAGGTCCTCGTCACCAAACATCACGTGCTGGTCGGGACGGCCACAGATCCCGCGGCGCTCTCCCGCGTGAAGCCCCCCGGTAAACCGTGGATGATCGCGGCGGATTGGGCACGAGGAGCACGGCTGGCATCCGGTGAACGATGTGAATAAGCCTGACCACCATCGTGGGCGGAGGACCGACTCGCGAGTGGATCCTGGTCGGCGCGTGGCCTACAACGTGCTGCACGAAGTGGGGGCCGAAGGGGCCTACGCGAACCTGGCGTTGCGAACTCAGCTCAATGCCGCACAGCTCACCCCAGCCCAGTCAGCATGGGTCACCGACGCGGTCAATCAGACGCTGCGCTTTCGGCGACCCGTCGACGCCATCATTGATTCGGTCCACACTGGCCGCGGAGGCGAGCTTCAGTGGCAAGTTCGGGACATTCTGCGACTCGGGACTGTCCAGTTGCTACTCATGAGCACTCCGACCCACTCGGCAGTCGATGAATCCGTCAAGCTCACCCGATCCGTCGTCGGAGATCGCCCGACCGGGCTGGTGAACGCGCTGCTCCGGGCAGTGAGCCGACACTCCTGGTCGGAGTGGCTCGACCTCATCGGCGCAGGCGTTGATGATGATCTCACGCGCCTCGGGCTAACCACATCGCACCCGGACTGGATGGTCACCGCCTTGGCCGACGTATTGCGCAGCAGCGGGTCAGAAGAAGAACTCACCGCACTTCTGCACGCCAACAATGCCTCGCCCCCGGTCACCCTCGTGTTGCGGCCCGGCTTCGATACTCTTGGTCCGACAGACGCTAGCCGCCCGACAGGCGACAACAGCCCGACACACGACTGGGCCGCCGGGAAGTACAGTCCCTACGCACGGCGTGCACCCGCTGGATCCCTGGCAACTCTGAGTGGGCTGAAGTCGGGGGTGGTCGGTGTCCAAGACGAAGGAAGCCAACTCGTCACCCTGGCGCTGGCTGAAGCCCCGGTCGCCTGTTCCGACACCGAATGGCTCGACATGTGCGCCGGTCCCGGCGGCAAGTTCGCCCTTCTCGCTGCCATTGCCCGAGAGCGGGCACTCGCTGGCGGCCAGGCTCCTGCCGTGGTGGGGATCGAGCTCCACGAGCACCGCGCCCACTTGGCGCGCACTGCCGTTCGGGCCTTCAAGTCGGTACCGGGTGGCCGAGGCGTCGACGTGCGAGTCGAGGTAGCAGATGCCCGTGAACGTGACAGCGCCTCGCGGGGCGCGAGCCGGATTCTGGTGGACGCTCCCTGTACGGGTGTTGGTGTAGTACGCCGGAGGGCGGACGTTCGCTGGCGCCGCTCGGTCAATGATCTGGCCACGCTCACCGGGCTGCAATCGGACCTTCTGCGAGCAGCTGCCCATCACGTTGTGCCCGGCGGTGTGATCGCCTATGTCACTTGTTCGCCGCTCTTGGCCGAAACCGTGGGAATCGTCGAGTCAGTGAGGCGCGCTCACCCGGAACTGCAACCGGTGACGTCAGATCGGCTCGAAGTCATTCCGGGTAGCCGCGATGGCGACTACTACCGGCTGTGGCCGCATCGTCACGACACCGACGGGATGTTCCTCGCACTGTTGCGCCGGACTGACTAGCGAAGGCACGGGTCGAGCCAACGGTCCGACTAATGATGTGCCTAATGATGTGGCCAAAGGTGCGACGACGAGGGGGCTCGGAATCAGACACCGGGCCTGCTTCGGCGTAGGCTTGAGTCGTGGGCATTCAAATCTCTCCAAGCATTCTGTCGTCCAATTTCGCTCAACTCGCCGATGAATGCGAGCGCGTTGCGGGGGCGGCAGACTGGTTGCACGTCGATGTGATGGACAACCACTTCGTGCCGAATCTGACCCTCGGCCTGCCGATCGTGGAGTCCCTCCTGTCGGTGGTGAGCACCCCGATTGATTGCCACCTCATGATTGACAACCCCGACCGTTGGGCTCCCGCCTACGCCGAGGCCGGTGCTGGTTCGGTGACGTTCCACGTGGAGGCCGCCCACGCCCCGGTTAGGCTCGCCCGCGAACTACGGGCGAAAGGTGCGCGGGCAGGAATGGCACTCAAGCCAGCCACCCCGATCGAGCCTTTCGTCGACATTGTGGGGGAACTCGACATGATCTTGATTATGACGGTGGAGCCCGGCTTCGGTGGTCAGTCGTTCCTCGACGTCGTCGTTCCAAAGATTCGCCGAGCACGTGCCATCTTGGGCGGAGATTCGCCGGTCTGGTTGCAGGTCGATGGGGGAATCGACGAGGAAACCGTCACCGTGGCGGCCGAAGCTGGCGCCGACGTGTTCGTGGCTGGCTCAGCAGTCTACGGAGCCGACGACCCGGTGGCTGCCATCCAACGGATTCGCGCCAATGCCCTGGCTGCAGACCACTAGTTCGACGGGTCGCAGGAACAGGTGAAGGCGGTGGAGACTGCCGAGACTCAAGCCATGCGGGAAGCAATTGCGCTGGCGGCCGATCCCGACTTCCGACCTGGCCCCAACCCTCGCGTCGGCTGCATCGTACTCGGGCCGAACGGCGATGTGGTCGGCCGTGGCCACCACCGTGGCACGGGACATCCCCACGCCGAAGTGGCGGCTCTCCAAGATGCCCGAGACCGCGCCCAGGGAGCAACAGCACTCGTCACTCTGGAGCCGTGCGCTCATCACGGGCGCACACCACCATGCACCGACGCACTCATCGCCGCCGGGATCGCCCGGGTTGTCTTCGCTAGCACCGACCCCCATGTGGCCGCCCAAGGGGGCAGCTCGGTGCTGACCGCCGCCGGAATCGATGTGCAGGGCGGACTGCTCGCCGACGAGGCGGAGCTACTCAATCGCGAATGGCTGTTCTCCCACCGGGCCGGTCGGCCATTCGTGACGCTGAAGGCAGCATCGAGTCTGGACGGGCGGATCACGGCGGCAGACGGCACGAGCCGCTGGTTATCGGGACCGCAGTCCCGCGAAGACGCCCACGCCTGGCGCGGCCAAGTGGACGCCATAGTGGTGGGAACCGGCACAGTAGCCGCCGACGATCCGGAGTTGACTGATCGGCGGCCCCAAGCGGATCACCAGCCGTTGCGGGTCGTGATTGGGCGCCGAGAACTCCCGTCGTCGTCGCGCGTCTTCAACGACGCGGCCGAGACTGTGGTCTACCGCCACCACGATGTAGAGGCCGTGCTAGCGGACTTGCTCGACCGGGGAGTTCATCATGTGCTGGTAGAAGGCGGTGCCACGATGACCACGGCGTTCCTGCAGGCAGGTTACGCCGATCGTCTGCTCTGGTATCTGACGCCACTGCTGCTCGGCGGTGGGCTCCCAGTGGTGGGGGACCTCGGCGTGGGGAGCCTCGATGAGGCGCCGCGCTGGTCGGTCGAATCGGTCGAACCACGAGGCGATGACGTGCGAGTCACGTACCTGAAGGACAATGGGAACCTAGCCCCGCCCCGCCATGCCCCTGCGTGAATTGGCGCTGGTTGATCACAGGATCGACACTGGCGTCGAAGTCACGCCACGACTCCCAAGGTAGGAACGATGTTCACCGGACTCATTGAGGAAGTTGGCACCCTCACCGATCGCCGAGGCGAGTCCGACAGCGCAATCGTTACCGTCGCCGCTCGCCGCGTACTCGACGGCGTGTCGCGCGGGGACTCGATCAGCGTCGACGGCGTGTGCCTCACGGTCACCGACTTCTCCGACAGGACCTTCTCCGCCGACGTGATGCGTACCACCCTCGACCATTCCACCCTCGGACAACTGCCAATTGGCTCGGCCATCAACCTCGAACGTGCCGTCCGTGTGGACTCGCGACTCGGTGGCCATATCGTCACCGGGCACGTGGATGCGGTCGCCACCGTGGAGGAAGTAAACTCGCACGATCACTACCGGATCGTGCGTTGTGCTGTTCCCGAGCACCTCGGGGGACATCTGGCTCCCCAAGGATCAATTGCCATCAACGGGGTGTCCCTGACCATCAGCAACAGCTCTGCCATCGGCGATGAGTCACAATGGTGCGAGGTTTCCTTGATTCCGGAGACTCTCGCGAGCACCAACCTGGCTAACCTCGTTGCTGGAGCGGGGGTCAACGTGGAAACCGACGTGTTCGCCAAGTACATCGCCCGTATGGGGAGGACCACGTGATTCCCGCCGACGAACTCATCGATGCCGACGAACAGCCGCCCGCCGTTTCGCGCAGGATCGTTCGCGGCGTTGACGCGGTTCGCGTTGTCGAACCCGCTGGCGGATCGGGCGTCAGAACTGCCGGCGAACCCGGTGGCGACCCCGATGGCTCGCAGATCCGGCTCGATTCGGTGGCAGAAGCGATCGCCCGAGTAGCCGCGGGCGAGCCGGTCGTGGTCGTCGACGATGAGAACCGCGAAAACGAGGGAGACCTGATTTTCGCGGCCTCCCGTGCCACACCGGCCCTGATGGGATTCATGATTCGCCACACCTCGGGCGTGGTGTGCGCGCCGATGCCGGGTGAGGTTCTGGACCGGCTACACCTGCCTCCCATGACGTACGTCAACGAGGACAAGAAGGGCACGGCCTACGCCATCAGTGTCGATGCCCGCGACTCGGTCACGACGGGTATCTCCGCAGCGGACCGGGCTCATACCGTTCGCGTCCTGGCCGATTCGGCAACCGAACCCAGCGACATCACCCGGCCCGGACACGTGTTCCCGTTGCGGGCCGTTGACGGTGGGGTCTTGAAGCGACCTGGTCACACCGAGGCTGCGGTCGACCTGGCACGACTAGCGGGAACCAGTCCGGTCGGCGTGATCTGCGAACTGGTCCACGAAGACGGATCCATGATGCGCGCACCGGCATGTCGTGACTTCGCCGACGAGCATGGCCTCGCCATGATCTCAATCGCCGACCTAATCACCTACATTCGACACCACGACATCTTGGTCGAACGGGTCGCAACCGCACAGCTGCCGACCGAACATGGACTGTTTCAAGCCCACGGCTACCGAGATGTCGTCTACGGACACGAACACCTCGCTCTGGTTCTCGGCACGCCAGCGGGGGTTGCCGCCGGTACTCCGGCGGAAGCCGCGGCCAGTCCGGTGGGGGACGCCGACGACGTCGACGACACGCCAGCGCCAGTCGTGCGCCTGCACTCCGAATGCCTCACCGGGGACGTGGTGGGGTCGCTGCGTTGCGACTGCGGCCCCCAACTTGATGCCGCGTTGGCCAGAATCGGCGAAGAGGGAGCCGGAGTAGTGGTGTACCTTCGCGGCCACGAGGGCCGCGGAATCGGACTCTTGCCGAAACTAAAAGCCTACGAGCTACAGGACCAGGGGGCCGACACGGTTGAGGCGAACCTGGCGCTCGGGTTGCCCGCTGATTCGCGTGAATATAGTGTCGGCGCGCAGATATTGCGAGATCTTGGTGTGAACCGAGTTCGCCTGTTGACCAACAATCCGGACAAGGCCCGGGATCTTGAACGACACGGCATCACCGTAGTCAGTTGCGAATCGATTGCGATAGAGCCCAACCCTCACAATGAGGCGTACCTCCGCACGAAGGCCGCCCGGATGGGCCACACCCTGACGTTCCCCGAAGCGGCACCAGACACGGATTCAGGAGGCGCTCAATGAGCGGCGATGGTCGGCCCACAATCACCACCGGATTCACCGCTGGCCCTGCGCTTGCAGACGGCGAGTTGACGGTTGCCATAGTCGCTGCCTCCTGGCACGAAACCGTGATGGCTGGATTGCTGCGCTCAGCTGAGCAGGTCTGCCGCGAACGACGGGTGGCGGCGACAGTCGTTCGAGTCCCGGGCACTTTTGAACTACCTGTCGTGGCCCGCGCGTGTGCGGCCCACGTCGACGCTGTGATTGCTCTGGGCGTAGTGATCCGCGGCGGCACGCCCCACTTCGAGTACGTGTGTCAGGCCGCGACCGATGGGTTGACCCGAGTGGCCCTCGACACTGGCGTGCCCGTAGGTTTTGGGGTCCTCACCTGCGACACCGACGAGCAGGCCGTCGCCCGTTCAGGCCTAGACGGGTCAGCTGAAGACAAAGGCCGAGAGGCTGCCGAAGCGGCTCTCGACACGGCCATCTTGCTGCGCGACGTACCGGGCCGGTTCGGTGATTCGGGCACGAGGAGGAACTGGTGAAGACTTTCGAAGAACTCTTCGATCAACTGACCATGACTGCGGATCTGGCGCGAACCGCGCCGAATCAAGTGACCGGATCCAACACGGCGCGACTGCTCGACGGCGGGGTCCACGCGATCGGAAAGAAGCTCGTGGAAGAAGCTGCCGAATCGTGGATGGCAGCCGAGTACGAAGACGAGCAACGGGCGGCAGAAGAACTCGCGCAGCTCGTCTACCACGTTCAGGTCATGATGATTGCCCGCGGTATCAGCCTCGAACAGTTGTACCGGCACCTCTAGGGCGGAAGAGACCCGTAGCAGCCCTGTCGCGAGCTTTCGGGCCGATGGCGCTACCGTTGCAGCAGCGGAACTGAACCGCTTCAAGTCAGGAGGACGTGTGTTGCGAGTCGCTGTTCCCAACAAGGGCACCTTGAGCGAACCTGCCCGCACGATACTGCGGGAGGCCGGGTATCTCAGCTCTGGTCCGGGCGCGGAACTCGTCGTCCAAGATCCGGCCAATGATGCCGAGTTCTTCTTCCTGCGCCCCCGCGACATCGCCATCTACGTCAGCCAAGGCCAACTCGACTTCGGCATCACCGGCAAAGACATGCTGCTCGATTCCTCATCGACAGTGACGGAAGTGATGGAGCTGGGCTTCGGGCACTCCACGTTTCGTTTTGCCGCGCTGCCCGGTGTGGCAACGACTGTTGCCGATCTGGATGGAACCCGCATCGCCACGAGCTACCCCGGACTTCTGCGCGAATCGCTCAACGACGCTGGCATTGATGCCGAGATCGTGTCGCTCGATGGTGCGGTCGAGAATGCCGTCGCGCTCGGAGTGGCGGACGCTGTCGCGGACGTGGTCGACACGGGCACAACTCTGCGCAAGGCCGGACTCGTCACAGTCGGTGATGCCATAGTCGAAAGCCAGGCACTGCTGATTGCCCGGGACGGCGCCACCGAAACCGCAGCCGGTCAGAAGTTCATCCGCCGCTTGCAGGGTGTGATTGTGGCCCGCAGTTACGTCATGGTCGACTACGACATTCGGGCCGAACTCATCGATCAAGCGAGCGCGATCACTCCCGGACTTGAATCGCCGACGATTTCTCCGCTACGCGATGATCGCTGGGTGGCGGTCCGGGTCATGGTCAGCCGGTCCGAAGTTCACCGCGTGATGGACGAGCTGTACTCACTCGGTGGTCGCGGGATCCTCGTCACGGACATCCACGCCTGCCGACTCTAGGAGGGAGCCCCGATGGCGAGAACGAGTGTGTCGGAAGTTCTCGCTGCCCTCTCCGATCCGGGTACCGAATGGATTCCGTGGGATCCGAGAACCCTCATCGCCCCCGACGAGTGGGACCGCAGAGAGGCGGGACTTTCCGACGAGTATCGGCACGAACTCCAGCACGCGCGGGCCCGCACCGGTCAGGATGAGTCGATAGTCTCGGGTACGGTCACGATCGACGGGCACAGTGTCGCTGTCCTGGCCTGCAACTTTGACTTCTTGGCCGGATCGGCGGGTCAACTTGCCTGCGACCTGGTCGTGGCGACCCTGGCGCGGGCCGGATCCGAGGGATTACCAGTCGTTGCGTTGCCGTCATCGGGCGGCACCCGCATGCAGGAGGGAACCCGAGCCTTCGTCCACATGGCCGATATGACCCGGGCGGTGGCCACCTACCGCAGCCGGGGCTTACCGTTGCTCAACTGGCTCCGCCACCCCACGACTGGAGGAGTGATGGCGACCTGGGCCAGCCTCGGCAGCCTGGTGTGGGGAGAGCCGGGTGCGTTGACGGGATTTCTGGGGCCACGCGTATACGAGTCGCTGTTCGGTGACGAGTTCCCCGCCGGGGTACAAGAACCCGGCCACCTGACTCGAACCGGAGTGCTCGATGGAGCGGTTGCCCTGGACGAGTTGAGGCCGCGAGTCGTGGCCTTCCTCACTACTTGGCGTGCCCGACGACCCTCCCCGGGTGCGGCCACCGAAGGAGCCTTGGCGGAAGTCACGCTGGAGGGCGGCAACGATGCCGCAGCGCGCGTAGACGACTGGGATTGTGTTCTCGCCACTCGGGCCGCGGACTGGCCCACTCTGGCGGACTTCCTGAACCCAATCGAGATACCCAATGTGATCACCGGAACCGGAACCGGCGAATCGGCCTCGACGCTCATCGCCGGCCTGACGACCCTCGACGCGCCAGGCGGTTCCATCGGATGTGTCCTGATCGCTCAAGATGCCGGGCCTCGGTCGGGACTCGACCAACGGCCAGAAGATGCCCTCACTCCGGGCGACCTGCGAGTAGCTGACCGAGCTATCGAATTGGCGTCAGAACTAGGCCTGCCGATTGTAACGGTCGTTAACACTTGGGGTGCGCAGCTGTCGGCGCAGGCCGAAGAGTCCGGGCTGGCAGGCCAGATTGCTCGAACTCTCATGGCCATCACCGGTGCCCCGGTTCCGACACTCTCGGTGCTGCTTGGTCCCGGATGCGGTGGGGGTGCGCTTGCACTGTTCCCGGCGGACTACCGAATCGCCTTCCGCCGCTCGTGGCTGAGTCCGCTGCCGCTTGAGGGAGCATCGGTGATCACCCACCGTACTGTCGATCGGGCCGACGAGATGGCTCGTCTCGGTGCCGTGGGTGCCGAGTCGCTCCTGGACAACGGCACGATCGATGCTGTCGTGCCTGACCTGGTCGACCTTGACGGTGACCGGGCAGCAGCGGTGAACCGGATGTGGGCGGCAGTGGGTGCGGCGTTGACTGTAACGCTGGCCCTGGATGATCAACAGAGACTAGCCCAACGTCACGCCCGACTCCGCCAGGCCGACAGTTTGGCGGGCATGGCAGGTCCCGAACCAGAGTCCCAGGGAGGAGACGCACGTGAATGATCCTGGTGGTGGACCACCCGAACCACAGCGCCCACTGCAGCGCGAACCCCAGCGAGAACCCACAGTGAGTCACCCTCAAGAACGCTTCACCGGAAAGCAGATCCCGACCTCACCGTTCAGCGGTGATTCCGGGCTCGGCGACCCAGCGGTCGAGGCCGCTCTGCGGGACGCCCGACACGATCGGCAGTCCCGCTACGCCGTTGTCGAGGCGCTGCTCGGCAGTCGACTGTTCGTGGCGGTTGTGGCCGTAGCCGATACCCACGAACTCACCACCGACGGGCACCAGGTCGAGAAGGACTCCCACATGGCCACTATGAGTGTGCAGCGGCCCGACGGAGTGCGGGCGATGGTGGCGTTCACTGACGTTGCGCGACTAGCCGACTATGCCCCTGATGCGCGGCCGCAGCCAGCTCACGCCCACCTGGTCGCGGCAGCGGCACTCCAAGAGGGCGCCCAGGTTTTACTCATCAATCCCCGCACTGACACCGAACTTGCCCTCGACCTAGGTGGGGTGATCGCGTTGGCCCAGGGTCGGGCATGGATTCCACCGGCCGAAGACCCGGAGGTTCAATCTGATCTCGATACCAGGCTCAGCCGGGTGGCCGCCGAGTTCGCCGGGATGCGACTGGTCGTAGAACCCGGGGAAGCGATGTCGAGTTTGGTGATATCGGTGTACTTGCCTGCCCGGGCAGTCGAAGGTGTAGCCGTGCACCAGCCACCGGCAGAGGCGGCGGTGGCGCGCGTGCACGCCGAGATTGCTGGCAGCGACATCCTGCGCTCCCGAGCTGCTGGAGGAATCGCCATCCGGCTAGCGCAACACACGTAGTCCTGTTGCCTGTTGCCTGTTGTGTGCGGCCAGCTGTCGGCGGCTAATGATCAGCCGGGAATGATCAGCAGGGGTAGTGCGATGTGCGGCTACCGTAGGTGCTCTCCCGGGCCTTGGCCGGGCGGATCGGGGACCGGGCTCGCTTCCCGGAACGCGGCCTGCAAGCTTTTCAGTCCGTCGCGGAGGGGTCGAGCGTGTACCGAACCCATGTCGGGTGCTGCAGCCGAAACGAGTCCAGCTAGAGCATTGATAAGTATTCGAGCCTCAGCGAGATCGAGGTCGTCGTCAGACCCTGACTCGCCCAGGCCACACTTCACTGCAGCCGCACTCATGAGATGAACGGCCACGGTGACGACAACCTCTACGGCGGGCACATCGGCCAAGTCCCGTTCGGCCTGCGAACTTGCAGCGTCGCTACTGTGGGGTCCGGTGGCAGCGGCCGGTTCTGCTGCTGGAAGGGGATCAGGGGGTGTCTCCGGGTCGGCCATAGTGCTACTCTTGCAGATGTTCACTAGCGCTTGGTGTGACACCTCGCTAGTACGCAAGAGGAGAAAACTCCCACCTTCGGGCCGATCGTAGGTACCGCAAGGTTTCATGCTCTGCTGGAGCGTGCGATTCTCTGCTTGTCGTGCTGCGCGGAATCCGCCAGGCTGGTGAATCCGACGACAACATGAGGAGGCTCCATCAGCACCGAACCGCGCGTCAACGAGCGTATCCGTGTTCCCGAAGTTCGACTGGTCGGTCCGGCCGGGGAACAGGTAGGCATTGTGCCCATCGAAGATGCACTCAGAATGGCCCAAGATAACGATCTTGACCTCGTAGAGGTGGCCCCCAATTCGCGGCCTCCTGTCTGCAAGTTGATGGATTACGGCAAGTTCAAGTACGAGGCGGCTATGAAGGCCCGGGAAACCCGCCGTAACCAGACCAACGTCATCATCAAAGAGATGAAACTGCGGCCCAAGATTGACAAGCACGACTACGAAACCAAGAAGGGCCATATCGAACGGTTCCTCAACCAGGGCGACAAGGTCAAGGTCACGATCATGTTCCGCGGACGCGAACAGTCACGACCCGAACTCGGCTTCCGGCTGCTGCAGAAACTTGCCGACGACGTGGCAGAGATTGGCATCGTCGAGTCGTCGCCTAAGCAGGACGGTCGCAACATGGTAATGGTGATCGGCCCCTTGAAGAAGAAGTCTGAAGTTCGCAAGAAGGATGACCCCGGTACGACCGAGGCCACTTAGACCACAGTCCACTCATGTCGCGCTCGACGCGACGTAGGAGCGGAACGACAGTCGCAGCCCTTCGGCTGGCGACAGAAGGAGATTGAAATGCCGAAGATGAAGACGCATTCGGGCACCAAGAAGCGTGTGAAAACGACGGGTTCAGGCAAGCTGATGCGCGAGCAGACGAACCGTCGACACCTCTTGGAGCACAAGAGCAGCCGACGTACGCGTCGTCTCGATGGTGAGCAGCCCATCGCCAAGCAAGACACTAAGCGAGTCCTGCGCCTGCTCGGCAAGCGCTAACCGACCTGGCTCCGGCGACCCCTGGTGTGAGACCCACACCAGGCGGCCCCGAGAATCGCCCGGCCCGCAATTCCTCACTGACCTGGCCGCCCGCAATGGCAGGCGGCGACCCGAACAAGGAGTAAATGATGGCAAGAGTCAAGCGCGCGGTTAATGCCCAGAAAAAACGTCGCGAGGTTCTCGAGCAAGCCCGCGGCTACCGGGGGCAGCGCTCTCGCCTGTACCGCAAAGCCAAAGAGCAAGTCACCCACTCAATGGTCTACGCCTACCGTGACCGCAAGGCACGCAAAGGCGATTTCCGTCGACTGTGGATTCAGCGCATCAACGCTGCCGCTCGCGCCAACGGAATGACCTACAACCGTTTCATTCAAGGTCTGCGAGCCGCCGACGTCGAGGTGGATCGCCGCATGCTCGCCGAACTCGCTGTCAATGAGCCCGCTGCCTTCGCCGCTCTGGTCGAGGTGGCGCGCGACGCCGTTGTCACGAGCGATACTCCAGCCGCCTAGTTCGACAACCCGTTCATGGCGGCAAGTCTCAGCGCACCTGCGCGCCTTGCGCGTTCGCTGCGTGATGCTCCTGCTCGCCGCGAGACCGGACTCCTGCTCGCCGAAGGCCCCGCCGTTGTCGACGCTGCCCTGCTAGCAGGGTTTGCGCGTGATCTGTTCGTCGCCGAATCACGTCTCGAGCGCCATCAGGAGTTGGTACGACGGGCCCGAGATGGGGGAGTCACCCCACACGTCGTCTCGGACGCTGTCCTTGATCGAATATGTTCGACCAGGACTCCCCAGGGTGTGTGCGTCACCTGCGAGTCGCCGGTGCAGGCTTTTTCGAGTGAGCGGTTGCAGTCGTCGAAGCACGAATCGCACCTGCGGGCCCCAGTGGTTGTCGTAGCGGTCGAAGTGGCCGATCCAGGCAACCTCGGCACGCTCATCCGAGCCGCTGACGCAGCCGGTGCTGCCGCCGTCGTGTGCGTCGGTGGCGCAGATCCGACCAACCCCAAGGTCGTGCGATCCACCGCCGGGTCAGTATTTACGGTGGCGCTGCTGAGTGCTGATGAGCCGATGCCGGTGGTTTCCGCCCTTCGCGATGAATGGCGAGCTGCGATTTTGGCGACGACCGGCTCAGGCACAGCCGATCTATTTGGAAACGAATGCGCGAGCATACTCGGCAGTTCTGCGCCGGTGGCTTGGCTACTCGGCAACGAGGCTCGCGGGCTTCCCGAACCCCTGATCGCCGAAGCTGATCTTGCTGTGCGCATACCGTTGATCGGAACGGCCGAGAGCCTCAACGTGAGTATGGCCGCTACCGCATGCCTCTATGAATCCCTCCGGCACCGATTGACCTCCATTACGGCCAACTAGGCCTGCACTGGGTCAGTTGAGGGATGTGACTCATGCCTGCGTTGCTACCAGGGTGGTGGGGGTGTGGGTGGTGGGGGTTTGATGTGGGTGGGTTGGA
>CBFGTA010000048.1:0-16412 GCA_965651595.1 uncultured bacterium
CGGGCCGAAGGAATGCTTGTACGGCATGTTCTTGGCCGTCATACCCATGGTCAGGTTGGTGCGTCCGTGGTAGGCGTGCTCGACTACGACAACATCGTTGCGGCCCGTGTGGGCGCGAGCAATCTTGACAGCGTTCTCGACCGCCTCGGCACCGGAGTTGAACAGGGCACTGCGCTTGTCGTGATCGCCCGGTGTCAGCGCGTTGAGCCGTTCGCACACATCGACGTAGGCAGAGTATTCGGTCACCATGAAGCAGGTGTGAGTGAACGTTGAGACTTGAGCAGTCACGGCGTCGACCACGGCCGGGGCGGAGTTTCCCACACTGGTAACCGCGATGCCGCTGGCCATGTCGATGATGTGGTTGCCGTCGACGTCGACCAGGATTCCTCCGCCGGCTCGCTCGATGAAGACTGGCATCACCGTGCCCAACGAGTCAGAGACATGCCGGGTGCGTTCGGCATGGAGGGCTACAGATCGTGGCCCAGGGATTTCGGTCACCAGGGTCCGGCGTTGTTCGACGGATGGCCCACCGCTAGCAGTCATTCGTGCTCCTTCGGAAACGACAGGGATACCGTAAGCGCCTGTGCGCGACAACGCCGGTCAAGCTTAACCTGCCACAGTTCGGACGCACGCTCACGGGCAACCACCTGCGTGGTGCCCCAGGTGGGTAATTCTCAATCCTCGAGGCTGCGCCAGGGATCGGTGGCTCGCTGAAGCTGCTTCACAGCCGCGTCCAACTGCTCCCGTTGAAGCGCCAGAGCAGCACGCCGAGAATCCCGCCGGTTCGAGGCCGTGTCGACTGCGGCCACCGCATCTGCCAACGCTTGGTCGCGCAGGAGATCCTCTCGCTCGATCACGAGATCGGCGACCCCAACCGCAGCCGGGTCGGTGAGAAGTCCGACAGTTGAACTCGCCAGGTCCATCGATTGACCGAACATATACGAGCGGCGGATCACGTTGCGTACCTCCTGTAGGGCAGCTTCCACATCAGCGGTCCGTGCGTCCACTGCACGTTCGGAGCGCTCGGTCGCCGCGCGGGCCTGCTTGAGGAGGGTGCGCTCGTGAGTGACTGCTTGCCTGAGTTCCCTCACGTGAGCTCGGTGAGCACGCCAGATTGCTTCGATGTCAGGGGGTTGGGTGCCGGGAGGGATGGCGCTGGGTAGGACAAGTCCGCCCGAAGGCACGTGCTGACCCCGGACGAGCAGGTGGATGTGATCCATGTGGTTGTCCGTCGGATTGCCGCGGTCACCCATCAGTCGCCATGCCCGCCCCGGATACCAGATGTGCTGTCGCCACACCATGTAAGTGACGCCGAGAACTTCCGCGTTGACCATCAGGAATGCGGCGATCTCGTTGGTGAGTTCGATCCCGTCGGCATCATCTGCGCCACCCGGGACCATGATGTCGAGCGCTTGGCCACTGGGGTGATCGGCGATCGGATCTTCCCTCCAGCCGCCGATGGTCCCAGGCGTGCGATAGTGCGGCCACAGCCGCTCAATCAAGCGCAATACGCGAATAGTGTTGGGCTGTAGTCGCGCTTCGGAGTTACTTGCTGGCGGCAGATCGGTCAACACCTCTGTCGTAGCCGCCGACACAGACGTTGAAGCCCGATCCGCCGGTTCTTCGGCCCCAGACGGTTGTGAGATCACCGCAACCAGCACGATCGCCAACAATGCTGCGGACACGACTGCTACCTTGCTGCGCGACGGCACGGTTGCGGGGGAGACCACCGATCCATCCTCCGCTACCAGGGGGTGTCTTGCCAAGCGGTTTGAGCCAACAGTGCTGTTTCGGGCCCGCGGGCCACGGATGGGCAGCTGTACTACACGCTGTGAGGTGCGAGATGGCCAGACCGAGGCGTTATGGCCACGGCAACTACGGGATCGACCGTCGTGAGGGGGAGATCGACCTCCGCCAAACCGTGGGGGCCGATGCGCCACGTCAGCGGATGCAAGGTGCCGTCGGGCATAGGTAGGGCGACGCTGCCGATCGTGTTGGGTTCGAGTCCGGGAATGCGCATGCGGTCATTTGCTCCTGGGCGATCGACGATGGCCCAGACCGTTCCGGGTGCGTTGTCAGGAGCCTGGTCGTTACCAGGGGATTGGACAAACCACGCCTGAGTGTTGCCAGCCGTAGCATTGGCAACGGTCCAGGGTGCAGTGTCGAACACGGCCTTGCCGTAGCGCGATAGCCAGTCTCCAAACTCTAGTAGTAGACGTTCCTGCCAGGCGGGGAGAACTCCGTCCGGGGTAACGCTCGCACCCAGGAGCAGGTTGCCATTTCGGCTGATGACGTCTCCCAAGACACGCACCAACGAACGGCAGTCCAAACCGGGGGTCTGTTCGTTGGCGTTGTAGCCAAGGCTTGTGCCGAGACCGGCCACGAGTTCCCACGGCGCCGACGAGCCATCGTTGGCCGCCGGTGGGACGGTCGCGAAATCGTGGTTGATTCGAGACGACAGATCGTGACGCCAGTTGGGATCGGGCTGTAGACGCCAGGTGCGTCGCAGCAGGTGGGTGCCGAGTTGGCTGACACGGTGGCTATCGGGTGAAGATGGGAAGCTGACTTCTTCCCAACGGTCGTTGATGACGCCGTGCGGCACTTGGGTGCGGTAGTGGTCAATGACGTCAGAGACGTCACCGCCGGTGGGCCAGCAGATGTCGTTCCACAACAGGTCGGGAGCGTAGGCGTCGACCAAGTGGTGCAGGTGGTCACCTGCGTAGCGGCTGTAGCGGCCCGACTGTACGGCCAACACCGCATCTGCAGCGTTGGCGATGAGTTGCTGGTTGTAGGGCCAGTCGTAGCCGCCCGAGTAGTACACACCGAATCGCATACCGGCAGACCGGACAGTGGTGCTGAAGTCGCCCACTAGGTCACGCGAGCTGTGGAAGGCGCCCATGCGCGGGTGGGGTGTAGGAGTGGGCCACAGGCAGAACCCGTCGTGGTGCTTGGCGGTCACGATCGCGTACTGAGCTCCCGACCTTCGACAGATGTCTGCCAGGGCCGCGATGTCGGCCTCGCTGGATCGGCGATCGAACTCGGCGACGAAATCGCGGTAGGCAAAATCGATGCCGTACTGGGACTCGTGGAACTGTCGTGTCGGGCTGCCCGGAACGCGCATCGCATTGGCGTACCATTCGGTATACGGGTTGATCTTGAGGAGGCCAGCGACGCCCTCTTCGCGAGCGATCTCGGCCGGGTCGGCCACCAGGGGCGCCCAAGCGGGCACCGAAAACAGCCCCCAGGTGAGTAGCACGCCTACCTTGGCCTGGTCGTGCCAGTTGCGGCTTCCACTGGCCGCGGACGCGACCGGTGCTGGCAGTTCAGTCACGGCGCTCCTCGTCGTCGGTGGTCGGGTTCCCGGACCGTCGAGTGGGGTGATCGAGCTCGACGGAATCAGCCTAGTGCGTGCTGTTCTGGCTTGCGTTGGCCAGACCAATCGGACACAGTGATTGTCATCACCGCCGGTCAGTCGGTGAGCCTACGGGCTTACTGGCAGGTTCGCACGCCCAGTGCTGACCCCATGGCTGCGCGGTCGGACAGCCACACGAGAGGAACCACTGTGAGTAAGTCTTTTCACAACGATGACCAGTACTCAGCAACGCCGGAGCAACTGTGGAACATGCTGAGCACCCAGGGCTACTGGGAGGAGAAGTATTCGACTCTCGGTTCGTCGAACCTGGAATGGAAGGAATTCTCTCCTGGAGACACGACCCTCACGGTGTCGTCGACCAGAGAAGTGGACGCGAACTTGCCGGCCGTCGCGAAGAAGGTCATCGGCGAAACGGCCGTCGTGACCCAAACGGAAAACTGGTCCCGCGCCGGTGACAAGCTCACCTGCGCCATCGAGATCACCACCAAGGGCGCACCTGGCGGAACCACGGGAACAATGGACATCGAGCCCCACGCGGATGGGGCGCGCTGGAAGGCCGCCTTCGAGATCAAGGTTCCCATCCCCCTGGTGGGAAAGAAGCTCGAAGGAATCATGCACGACGAGACTGAAGCCAATTTCGTCAAGGAGAAAGAGTTCAACGACAACTGGCTGAGCAAGAACGGCTAGTCGCCTCACGGAAAGCGAAGCAGGCCCGACTCCTCACGATGAGAGGCGTCGGGCCTGCTTCGCTTTCAGATCAGCGATCTCCTGGGCGTTGAGCATACGGTGGCGCAAGGTGTCATAGATCGGGGCGCTGCGCATGAGTGTGGCGACGACCGCCGCCGCTGCGCAGGCGAGCAGGCTCGGTAGCAACAGTGACGTGCTCGACGCCATTTCGGCCACGATGACCGCACCAGTCAGCGGGGCCCGCACGACCGCGGAGAAGAATGCCGCCATCCCGACCAGAGCGAACTGCCAGGGTGCGAGCAGGTCCGGAATGACCAGATTGACGATTCCTCCGAACAGGTAGCCGCACGCGGCACCGAGGGCGAGCAAGGGGGAGAACAGCCCACCCGGGGTGCCTGCCGAATAGCTGAGGGCCCCCAGGATCCAGCGGCCGATGAGAATCCCCACCACCGTGAGCAGGGGAGGAGCGCCAGTCAACGTGGTCTGAGCGAAGTCGTCACCTCCGCCAGTTAGTGACGGGGCGTACCAGACGGCGGCGCCCACGATGGCACCGATGACGGCAGCTTTCGCGACCGGCGGGACAGACTTGATGCGGTCGTTCGCGTTGAGGAACCACACGACAGTCGCGCTGTAGCCGACCCCCAGAGCGCCAACTATGGCGCCGAAGATGCCGAACGCGATCAAGGTCGAGTTGGCCGGAATAGCGAAGGACGGCAAGACGAACTCAGGAGCATTGCCCAGGATCGAGCGGGAGACAGCGATTGCGACGGCTGTGCCAGCGATCGTAGGGACCACAATTCGCAGCCGGACGCTCTTGGTGAGTTCTTCGAACACGAAGATTGCCCCGCCCGCAGGGGCGTTAAACGCTACCGCCAATCCGGCACCAGCCATCGACGCTTCCATCGAGTAGCTCGACGATCGGCCCAGGCGCGCCCACTGGCTGAGTTTGGAACCGATGGCCGCTCCCATCTGGACAGTCGGTCCCTCACGGCCGAGCACCATCCCTGACCCAAGCGCCAAGACCCCGCCGACGAACTTGATCGGAATGACCCGCAAGCGTTCGAGTCCAGTTTGTTCTTTCATCGCAGCCTCGACGCGCTGTACACCACTGCCCGAAGATTCGGGGGCGAGCCGAACGAGCGCGCGCGCGATCGCCACGGCAATCGCCGCCAGGACGATCGGCACCAGCACTCCCCACCACGAAAAGCGGCCCGCCCACTCCACGATTGAAAACCGCAGGTCGTCAGCTGCCGTCAAGAACCACCGGAAGTAGCCGCCGACCAGCCCGACGAGTGCCCCGGCCACGATGGCCACCAGACTAAGAACCAGCAGCTTGCGCGGGCCCTTTTGATGATCGTGCTCGTCGAACGGGCCGACGTGGGGCTGCGCGGTAGAGTCGGACATAATCCACACCTACCACGAGGAACTCGGGGTTTCCACTACGACAAGAGCCTCGCCGCCGGGTTCGACGGACCGTTAGCGGCAGGGACGAGACAGAAGGGTGCAGGCGTGTCGATTCCAGGTATTGACGATGCGATTGTCCCGATCAAGTCGTTTGACGGGACGATGATCGCAGCGGCAGACTTCGGTCCCGCCGATCGGCCTGCAGTAATCCTGGCCAACGGGATCTGCTGCACGGACACGTATTGGACCTACTTTCAGCCAGCCCTGGCCAAGGCGGGCTACCGCGTGGTGTTCTTCGACTATCGCGGGCATGGCCGCAGCGGTCGCCCAGCCCGCGAATCGGAGATGACCCTGCAGTCTCACGCCAGGGATCTCTGGACAGTGGCTGATCACTTCGGAATCGAGCGGGCGCACCTGGTCGGCCATTCCATGGGTGTGCAAACCATTTTCGCGGCCTACGATCAAGACCGGAGCCGCGTCACGGGTTTGATTCCTGTCGCTGGACCACTCGAGCATCCCCTCGACACCCTGTACATGACTCCGGTCGGAGCTGTTGCCTTAGCCGGTCTTGAATTGGCTGGCCGGATCAGTGCCGGTTCGGTGCGAGCCGCATGGAAGGTTGGGGGTCTGGATCCTCGGCTGCCGGTGGTCGTGTCCAAGCTGGTGGGAGCTATGGGTCAGGCGGCGCCGACCGAACTGGCCGAAGAGTACTTCGAGCACTTGTCTTCGATGGACCCCATGTTGATCATCAAGTTCTACCGTCACATGCAGCAGTACTCGGCACGGTCAGTGGCCGCGGCCTGTGGCGCGCCTGTGCTGCAGGTCGTGGGACGCAAGGACACGCTGACGCCGATGCCGGTTCAGGTCGAACTCGACCACCTGCTGCCGAACAGCCGGATGGTCGTGTTTCCCGAAGCCAGCCACACGCTGCCGATCGATGTCCCGGATGAGTTCGCCAGTTCCGTGGTGGATTTTCTCAACGAGACCGCTGGCGCGGGTCGACCATGACCCTGATTCGTCGTAGACGGGCCCGGCGCTACGGTCGGTGTTGACGGCGCTGGCCGATCTGGACTGGCTCGCCGCCAGCGTTTTCCGCAGCTTTGATGACCGACTGCGGGGGATCGAGGTCGTGGATCCCGTACATGCCCCAGTTGGGGCCGACGAGGATCGTTCCGGTCACGTTCGAGGCGCGGGCGAGATCGTGAGCGGCTTCTCCGGCTGTCTGGAGGTCGGCTTCGGTATCGAACACGAGCAGTCGGAACTTTTCGTCCGCGAGAGTACAGGTCCCGTCGTGAGTGGGATCGCTCTTGGATGCTGTGAACTTCTCGCACCGGAGGGCATCACTGAGTTGCTCGACGGACGTGATGACGACCGGACCGTTCGCCGAGGTGTCCTGGTCCGGTGTGGTGCTGCTTGAGTCGTCTTGGGCGGTTGAGCTACACGCTCCGAGTGCAAGACAGCCCGCTGCCACGATGCCGATGAGTCGATAGCCGCGCGGTCGATTCATGACACCACGGTAATGCAAGCAGCGGACCTTCGCCCGACTCAATGGGTCGGTCGTCCACCCGAACGATGAGCAGGCACGTTTGCGATAATCACTCTATGTGGATCGCGATTGTGGTAACCGTGGTCGTGGTGCTGCTGCTCGTCTTTGTCGTTTGGCAGTTCAACAGTCTCCGGCGCCTAGCAGTCAACGTGGATGAGGGCTATGCCCAGATTGAGGTCCAGTTGACTCGTCGCTCCGAGCTGATTCCCAACTTGGTTGAGACAGTCAAGGGCTACGCCCAACACGAGCGGTCTGTTTTCGAACAGGTGACCGCGGCCCGTGCGGCCGTATCCCAGGCCGAGTCTGTAACCGATACGGCTGCCGCCGACGGGCAGCTGACGCGTGCATTGACGAATCTCTTTGCTGTGGCCGAGAACTACCCCGATTTGAAGGCGTCAGCCAACTTCTTGCAGCTCCAGGAGGAACTCACCACTACCGAGAACAAGATCGCTTTCGCGCGGCAGTTCTACAACGATTCTGTGCGAGCGCTCAACACGGCGCTGACGACGATTCCATCGATGTGGTTTGCTGGCCTCGCATCAGTGACACGACGCGACTTCTACGAAGTGCCCGACGCCTCCTACCGGCAGGCCCCACCGGTGGACTTGGGGTGACGCGTTCATGAGTGTTTCTTTTCGGGCTCAACAAACCAAGAATCGGCGCCGGACGTTCTTGCTGCTCACTTCGATGTTCGTGTTTGTCGTTGTTGCGGTGTGGGCCCTGGCGTACCTGACCGGGTATTCCTCCGCCTGGATCGTTCCGGTGGCGGTGGGCATTGCGCTGGCTGGGGTCTGGGGCTCGTATTGGTCGAGTGACAAGCTCGTGTTGGCGATGACGGGCGCCAAGGTGATTGATCAGACGACGGCCCCGCAACTGTTCAATGTGGTGGACGAGGTGCGGATTGCGGCTGGCCTGCCGATGCCGAAGGTGGCGATCGTCGACGATCCCGCCCCGAACGCTTTTGCGACCGGCCGCAATCCCGACCATGCTGTGATTGCCTTTACGACGGGCATTCTGGAAGTGATGGACAGGGAACAGCTACAAGGCGTGGCCGCCCACGAAATGGCCCATGTGGGCAATCGTGACACTTTGGTCATGGCCGTGGCAGCCACGACAGCTGGTCTCATCGCGATTGTGGCCGACATCGGCGTGCGCATGACGTTCTTCACTCGCAGGTCCAACAACTCCAACCCCGTGTTACTCATCGTCGGCCTGGTCGTGCTGCTGCTCGCACCCGTGGCAGCCATGCTCTTGCGGTCAGCGGTGTCGCGTCGTCGCGAGTCGCTCGCTGACGCCACTGCCGTCAACTTCACCCGCAACCCGACCGGTCTGCGGCGGGCACTGGAAGAACTAGATCGGGACGACACAGTGGTGTCGGCGAAGTCGAACGCGGTGGCGCACGTGTGGATTGAGTCGCCCCTGGATTCGAGAATGCGGGGACTGTTCAACACCCACCCGCCCATGGCTGAACGAATTGCCACTCTGCGGGCAATGGAACAGGGCGGTCCGCCGCCGACGGGGAAGCCGTGATGGCGACACCCACCGCTGGGAAACGCCGAACGGTGGCGACCACTCGCGTGTGGCTGGCCGCACTCTTGGGCCTGGCGTGCTGGTTGGCTGCAGGTATCGGAATGCTGAACTCCCTAGGCAGTGCTGCCACCTGGAATGCCCCAGGTTCGACGACAGTGACTGTGTCCGATGGGACGTGGGGAATCTTCGAGTTGGTGCCCGATAGTCAGGTGCAATCGGTGTGGCCCGGAGACTTCGGGGCGTATCGGACGATTGATTGGGAATCGGTCGAAGTTCGGGATGGGTCCGGCGCGCGAGTCGCAGTGGAATGCGGGTACTGCACTCAAGCCCCCATGGCTACCCCGGTCGACTTCGCCCTCTACAACCTCATCGCCACATTCGAGGCCGCCCAAGTCGGTCCGTTCTTGGTGTCGGTGAACTCCGGTGACGGCGCCCAAGTGGCTGTCGCTAATCCGCAGCAGTCAATGACTGCCACTATGTCGTGGGCACTTCCGGTCGGACTGTTCGGCATGATCCTGCTGGTGTTTGCAGTGACCGGAGCCGTGCGCAATCGACGATCTCGGGGTGACTCGAGCGGGCCCAGTGTCGACGCGGCACCGGCTGGCTGGTATCCGAACCCGTACCTACCGGGGACCGACTCGCAGATGTGGTGGGACGGTAAACAATGGACGAGTCACTGGCGTTGATCGTGGCTCGCTGGCGATCCTTCACGATCGACGCGGCCGGCGACGATTGCTGCAATCTTCCGGCTGATGAACGCAGGTGACGACGACGACAGGGCCGTGCTCGCGCGGTTCATGATGCCGGGAACGCAAATATGGCGGCCCTTCTGCCAGTCGCGCACAGTTGCCCCGACCACCTGGTCCGGTCTCATCCACAGTTGCCCAGGCAAGGCTTGGGTGGACACATGGGCGCGTTCGTGGAACTCGGTGCGCGTAAACCCGGGCAAGACGGCCATGACGTGAACGCCAGTTCCCGACAGTTCCTCAACCAGTGCGTGGGTAAGGTTCGTGACGTAGGCCTTGGTGGCCGCGTACACGGCCGAATACGGCATGGGCTGGGCTCCGGCGGTGGACGACACGTTGATGATCGTCCCGGTCGCGGCCGGTACCATCTGCCCGAGTGCCGCGTGAGTAAGGCGGGTGAGGGCGTAGACGTTGAGATCGATCTGTCCGCATTCAGCGTCGATGTCGTTGTCGGCGAAGCGCCCGTAGCTTCCGTACCCGGCATTGTTGATCAGAACGTCGATCGGGTCGTCATGGCTCGCGACTCGCAGCGCCACCTGCTCGAGGTCGTCTCGATCAGTCAGGTCGGCAGCGAGCACCTCCGCGTGAATCCCGTACTGATGCGTCAGGGCTGCGGCAGTGTCGGCTAGTCGTTGTTGCTGGCGAGCGACTAGGACGAGGTCGCTGCCTTGGGCGGCGAGTTGACGGGCGAATTCCGCCCCGATACCACTCGATGCTCCGGTAACTAGTGCTCGCATTGTCGTTCCTCTCGGCAAGATCAGTAGTCAGAGGGATTAGCGGTTATCACTGTCACTCTAGATTCTTCAGGTGTTGTCGGTGGCGATTTCGTCGACTACGCGTTCGGCAGATTCGACAGCGCCCTCCATGAAGCCGCAGAACTCGCGCGCGGACTCGGTGCCCGCCCAGTGCACCCGACCCCAAGGCGCTCGTAGTGAGGGGCCGAAGTGACGAAGCACGCCCGGAGGGAAGTTTCCGGTCGGGCAGCCGCGGGTCCACTCTTCTGCCTGCCAGTCTTGCTCCCGGTGCTCAACGAACTGCATAGCGCGGGGACCGAAACAACGACCGACTGCCTCTGAGATGGCGTGGCGTCGGTCAGCAACAGACAGTCGCGCCATGGTGCGCGCTTGGTTCCCCACGGAGAACGCCAGGAGGGCGGCAACCGAGCCGTCCGAGCTGCAGTTGTCGAATATGACCGACACAGGGCCGGTGGTCAGGACCGCCTCACCGGAGAGCCCTTCATGGCGCCAGAACGGCTCGGAGTAGATGAAGATGTGCTTGGTTGTGGCACCCATCGGCATGCGTTGAGACACGATTGCCCGGTCGCTCGGCAGCGCGGAACCCCAGTCGATTCGATCAGCGACTGCTGGGGGAGCGGCGAAGACTACCCGTCGGGCTCTGATGGTGTGGTGGTCGCTGAACACGGTGACGCCGTCTGCGTCTTGCCGGATCCTTCGAACCGGTGTGGACAGGCGCACGGCGTCGCCGAGTTCAGCGGCGAGCCGGTTCGGGAGGGTCTGGGCGCCCGTGGCGAACCGCGTCTCTTGAGCGCACCCGACGACCCCGACGAGTTCGTCGACGGTGTGCGATTGGTGAATGTAGTACAGAGCCCAAAGGGCTGAGATTTCATCCGTCTCTGCCCCGAACACCACTCGCAGACCGGCATCGAGTATGGCGCGTCCAACCTTGGAACGCATGACTTCGGCCCGCCAGGTGGCCAGTGTTTGGGAGTCGAGTTCGTCGGCTCGGGCGGTGGCTGCGGGGTCGATCACGTCAATGGTCGTCGCTGCGCGATTCGCCGTCTTGGCTGCCCGCTGCAGGCTCAGCAGCGTGAGGGGGTTGAGTCGGGGAATGTCACCGGAATACCGCGACAGTTTGCCATCGGCTTCCAGAACGCTCTTGCCGCTCGCGTAAGTCGGGAACGTCTCGATTCCAAGTTCGGCAACTAGTGCGTGCATACGCCGTTGAGCAGGGCCAATCCACTGCCCGCCAAGGTCGAACGTAGCCCCGCCCACGTTCTCGCTGAGCAATCGCCCGCCCACGCGATCACGGGCCTCCACAACAGTCGTGCTCATGCCCCGATCACGTAGCAGTCGCGCGGTCATGAGGCCAGCGAGCCCCGCTCCCACCACGACGACGTCAACTGAGTGGGGCTCGGCACCGTCACCATGAGGTGTGACACTTGGGGCAGTCATGTCTCCTAGTCTGCCTCATGGTCGTACAACGGGTGACCTGGCAGTAGGGAGGTCCGCACGCAGAGTGGGATGCCTCAGGTGTGAGGGATGTGTTCGCCCCCAGCCAGAGGTTGACCGAGACGCCCGGCCTGGTAGTCCTCGAAAGCCTGGATGACTTCCTCGCGGGTGTTCATGACGAACGGGCCGTAGGCGGCGATCGGTTCCCTGATCGGCAGGCCCCCCATCACGAACACGTCGAGGGCGCGATGGCGACTGTCCGGCATTGTTGCGTTGGCGCGGATGTCGATGGAGTCGCCCGGCCCAAACGTGGCGAGCTGGGCTGATCTAATCTCTCGCCGGTTAGGTCCAAGGGTTCCCGAGCCATTCAAGACGTAGACGAGGGCATTGAAGTCGCGCCGCCACGGAATGTGTACTTCGGCTCCGGGCGTGACCGTCGCGTGCACCAACGTGATCGGAGTGTGAGTCGAACCGGGTCCCGCGTGGCCGTCGACCTCGCCTGCGATCACTCGCAGCAGGGCCCCACCGTCGGCACTGGCCACCAGGCCCACCTCACCCGAGTTGATGTCCTGGTAACGCGGCGGCGCGAACTTGAGGGTGCGTGGCAGATTGACCCACAGTTGCAGCCCGTGGAACAGGCCGCCAGACATGACCAGGTGCTCCGGCGGGGTTTCGATGTGCAGAATGCCGGACCCGGCGGTCATCCACTGGGTGTCGCCGTTCGTGATGAGCCCCCCGCCTCCATGGGAGTCCGAGTGCGCCATCTCGCCGTCGATCATGTAGGTAACCGTTTCGAACCCGCGGTGGGGATGCCACGGAGTCCCTTTCGGTTCGCCCGGGGCGTACTCGACCTCGCCCATCTGGTCGAGGTGGATGAACGGGTCGAGGTCACGTAGGTCGGCTCCAGCGAAAGCGCGATATACCGGGAACCCCTCGCCCTCGTACCCCTGGGGTGCGGTGGTGATGCTCTTGACCGGTCGAGAACCCGGCCCGGTGATCGCCGGAAGTCGCGGCAAGGTCAACGGATTGTCGACAGTAACGGCGGGCATGATTGCACCTCTCGTGAGAATCAGTGGCCAGCAGTCGCGCTGGCTTGTTCTTGATGTGTCATATAACCACAAGTGCTCGGGAGTCATTCCCTGCGCCAGGTCGGCCCCCGCAGGGACTGCCCTAGACTCCAACCCAGAGGAGGAGAGTCCATGTGGCGACTTGTCGCGGGCAGTTTGTTGCGCCGCAAGCGGCGTTTCGTGTCCGTGGTCGTGTCGGTCGTGATGGCGGTCGCCTTCCTCAGTGGCACGCTCGTGATAACCGACACCATGCGAGCAAGTTTCGACGAGATATTCACCGAAGCGAACCAGTCGATCGCAGTCGTGGTCCGTCCGAGCATGGAAGCCAACCCGGGGGCGCGCGGATCCGGGTCGTCTGTGCCTCAATCGCTGCTTCGTGAGATCCGGGCGACCGAGGGAGTCGCGCAGGCACTGCCTGTGATCGAAGGGATCGGACAACTCGTCACCCGGCAGGGTGAACTCATCGGTGGAACGGGACCGCCGACCCTGGCGAGTAGTTGGTTAGGCGAATCGCCTATGAACCCCTACCATCTCACATTCGGTCGGGCCCCCCAGAAGGACGGCGAACTCGTCATCTCCGAATCGGCGGCCACTTCTGCGAACATTGCGGTCGGCGATGACGTCGGACTGCTCACGCCGACCCCTCGTCGTTTCACCGTCACCGGACTCGTCCGCTTCGGTGAAACGGGGAACATGCTCGGTGCCAGCTATGCGGGCCTGTCGTTCCAGCAAGCCCAGACCATCTACCAATCTCCCGGCCGGGTGAGCCGGATCATCGTCAGCGCGCAGGCCGGTGTTGAGTCTGCTGCCCTGCGCGATGCGATCAGTGAGAAGTTGCCCAACTCAGTGCAGGCCGTGACCGGTCAGGAAGTCACCAACGATCAAAAACTGCAGATCGAACAGGGTTTCCTATCACTGTTCTCGACTTTCCTGCTGGTGTTCGCCGGGATCGCGATTGTGGTGGCTGCATTCAGCGTCCACAACACCTATGCAGTCGTCTTCGCCCAACGCTCTCGCGAGATTGCGCTGCTGCGCGCACTTGGCGCAGTTCGCGGGCAAGTGGTGCGCAATCTCTTGGGCGAATCGTCCGTCGTCGGTTTGGCGGCCGCGGTGGTCGGGGCAATTGCCGGGATCGGTTTGGCCACCGTGATCATCGAGTTCCTCAAATCTCAGGGAGCCCCCCTGCCGGTGACCGGTCTGACCGTAAGCGCCCAGTCCCTGCTCGTGGCGATCCTGGTCGGAACCGTCGTGACCGTCGTGGCGAGCGCGCTGCCTGCCGTACGGGCATCACGAGTGGCTCCGCTCGACGCATTGCGGGCCACGGAAGCAGAACCAGCCATTCTGCCCCTGCGGCGGCTCGTCACCGGAATAGTCATCACCCTGGCTGCCGCTGGAATCGTCGGAGTCAGCATGGTCGCGGACGTCGAGTATCCCTTGGCGTGGCTTGGCGTAGGTGGCCTCGGAGTGCTGGTCGGAGTGGTGGCGTGGTCGCCGTTCCTCATGCGGGGGTTCGGTCGCCTGGCCGACAGTGGACTACGCGGTTCGCGGGCCATCGCTACAGTCCTGGGTGCTCGCTCACTCGTTCGGAATGCGCGCAAGTCGGCGAGCACCGCCGCTGCGCTGACCATCGCGGTGGCCGTCGTCACCCTATTCACAGTCTTCGCCGCCTCGATCAAACTCTCGATTGCTTCGGCTGTGGAGGCGTCAATCCGTGCGGACCTGGTGGTGTCGAGTCAGAACTACTCCGGCGCCGGACTGCCCTATGAACTGAACGAGTCGTTGAGCCAAGTCGACGGGGTTGCCAGCGTTGCTGCCATCGGTTCCACCGCCGTACGGTCCGGCGAAGACCGGATTCGGGTGACCGTAACCGACCCGAAAGCGCTCGATCAGGCAGTTGCGATCGACACCCAAGGTCTGCCCCTATCCGAACTCGGGCCTGCCCAGATCGCTGTCGACGACACTGTGATGGCTGAGCAGGGTTGGTCTCGAGGCGACACCGTCGACCTGCTGGTTCCCGGCGCTGGCACATTCACCGCGACCATCGCCACCACCTATCCGGAACAACAAGTGGTTGCTGAAGCCGTGGTTCCGATCGTTGACTACCCCGGTCGCGTGGACCGGCTCAACTATCCCGTGATGCTCGTCAACGTGGATCCGGGGGCCTCGGTCGAGCAGGTGCAGGCAAACGTGGCTGCTGACCTACGGCAGTTGCCGGGCGCTCAGGTCCAAACCACCGCCGAGTTTGTGGATTTCTCGGCCGATCAAGTTGACCAACTCCTCACTCTCGTTTACGTGCTCCTGGTGCTGGCCGTCTTGATCGCCGTGTTCGGGATCGGGAATACCTTGTCATTGGCGATTTTCGAACGCACTCGTGAACTCGGGATGCTGCGGGCCATCGGTCTATCTCGAGCGCAGACGGCTCGCATGATTCGCGCAGAGTCTGTGATCGTGGCGTTGGTCGGAACAGTGCTCGGCGTAGTTGTCGGGACAGGTTTGTCGTGGGCTGTTATGACCGTCCTCGGTCGGACCGAGGATTTCGCTGAGTTCGCTCTACCGTTCACGTCCTTGCTCGTGATCGTAGTGGCCGGATGTGTGGCAGGAATCCTCGCCGCAGTGCGACCAGCTCGCCGCGCCGCCCGGCTCGACGTGTTGGCTGCAATCCGCCACGACTAGCACCCGCCGGGGCGCGAGTGGGGCGTCCAGCGGGGGCTTGGCCCGGCAGTTCCCGACAATTGGCGATTCCGGGGAAGGCCCGTCAAGGCCAGCTTCAATTCTGGCTATGCTCAGCGACTGCGGCGTCCAGCGCCTGCCGGAGCTCGGGATCGGGCGAGACGCGAAGGACGGCCGACCAGCACTCCAGGATGTCGGTGCTGTAGTTGTGGCCGATTCCGGGAGGCATGTCGCCCGCCGGAGGGAGGTCGAAGAACACCTGGAGGAATGTCACTACCGGAATCCACCGCATGGCGGTGTCAACACTGGGCCCGCGGGGAGTGTCTAACCACGCAGGCCGCTTCCAGGCCACAGCCCCATCGAGCCAGACGACGGGGTCGGTCGCGTTCTGAAGGAACACGGCCCGCGGGCCAGGCCACGGCATGGCACTGTCATCAAGGTCGCTCGGTTCTGCTACGAATCGGACGATTGTTCCGTCGTCGACGACGGGAGCCCAAGCTGCGCCGCTTTCAGCCTGACTCGACAGTTCTTGCCAGTACTCGGTGCTCGAAGGGGGCCCCACCCATAGTGCGCCGTCGGCTAGCTGGCCGAAGTCGCGCACGGCAGTACCCGCGAACGGGGCGGCTGAACCGTAGGCGCCCAGACTTTCTCCATACAGGTAGATTTGGGGCCGCTGTTGCTCAGGCAGTTCGTCGACAACCTCCTTCAGCGCGTTCAGCAGTTCGATCCCGGCGTCTCGGGCTGAGTCCGCGCTCAGGGCAAACGATACGAAGGACGGCAGCACGGTGTATTGCATCGAGACCGAGGCCACATCGCCTCCGAGGAGGAACTCGGCCGCCGTTGCCGCCACCGGATCCACGAGTCCGTTAGTGGATGTGGTGTACGCGATAATTGCTGACCGTTCAAGGCCCCCTGCGCGAACCAGATCGGCAACCGCGAGTCGGGCGCGTTCGGCAGGGGTCGGTGCAGACTCCAGTCCGGCGTAGGCGCGGATCGGGGCTTGAGCTGGCGACTGCGTGACCGCCGCAATGTCTGCGGGCGACGGTCCACCTTGAACAAACCATCGGCCCTCTACTCCGAGGGTGTCCCATGGCACCAGCGACGATGGACTGCCTGAGCGTAAGGGTGAAGCAGGCTGGACTTGACCGTCCGGGACAGCGTTGTTGATTCTTTGAAAAGCCTGCTGGGTGGCGGCGTAGC
>CBFGTA010000049.1:0-16252 GCA_965651595.1 uncultured bacterium
GGCGCGGTGTTTGGGAACGGCGCGGTGTTTGGGAACGGCGCGGTGCCTGGGAACGGTGCAATGTCTGACCCGGAGGAAGCCGCTGCGGAGGAAGACAGCTCGGCGGTGCTCGGCACTCAGAGGCTTGGCTCCGAGGATGCTGATCGACCGGACTTGGTCGGGTCTTCCGAGGTGGTTGGTCGTCGCCAAGAGGTTGCCTGGCGGTGGGCTGCAGACGTCGCGGTAGTCGCGGTCTTGGCGTGGTGGGCGATTTGGTTGGCGCTCAGCACAGGGGGAAGGGACCCGGTCGTCAACATTGTGACCGCGGGCATCTTGCTGGTCGCGATGCTGGTGACGAGGCCGTGGCGAGTGCTGCCTAACTACATTCTGGTGTGGGCGACGGTCATTGCTGTTGGTGCTGTCGTGGTCGCGCTGGTCGCGCCTACGGGGATGCGCGGGGCGCCGGACGCGGCGCTCTACATCATGGCGGGCGCGACGTTTCTCGTGATTGCGGCGTGGGCCAGGACGCGGGCGCGGCTGCTGGTCGTGATCTATGCGGTGTTTGGTGCCGCGCTGGTGCAGATGGCAGTGGGCACATTCGCCTGGATGGGGGCTGGCGACACGACGACCACGATGGTGGGCAGCTTCTACTTCTTTAACACCTTCGCTGGATTCCTGATCCCCTGCGCGCTTCTGGGAGCCGGGGCGGGACTCAGCGATGACCAAGCGGTGCGGGTCGCTGGAATCGTGATCGCTGCGATCAGTTTCGCTGGGATGATTTACGCCAAGAGTCGAGCGAGCATCCTGATCACCATTGCACTGTTCCTTGTCTTGGCCGTTGTGGCGGTGGTTCGCTACCGCTGGGGCGGGGTCGTGCGGGCAGTTTTCATCGCGGCGTTATCGGCTGCCGTGGTGTGGTTGTTGTCTTCGCCGCTGCTGTACCGCCTCCAGGCCGGTGTGGATGTCAGGGACCTCACGGGCGGCAGCGGTGGAGCGGGAGTTGGCGGAAGTGGCAACGTTCTCGAGAAGGCGGCTCCCGTCGGCAACGCGATGGCCCGATTGGACTACACCGTGGATGCCTTGTGGGTGTTTGTCAACTGGCCATTAGCCGGGACTGGCTTCTACGGTTGGCGGTACGCAGTGGAGCAAGGCGGTGGCCAACTCAATACCAATATTGTCCACAACGGGTTCGCCCAGGCCCTCAGCGATGGGGGAATCGTCTTGGGTGCCCCCTTCGTGGCTGCCTGGGCCTTGATCGGACTGTGGGCGGTGGTCTTGGTATGGAGGGGTGCTTCTCGAGAATCTGGATTGCTGGCCCGGTCAACTCAAGAAGCCGCAGCGTCGGGAGGCGAACACAGCGAGTCCTTAGAACATCACCTAACTTCTATGGGCTCATCTGTAGCCGGGGAATCCGTAGGAGGGGGTCGGGCCCGCAGTGTGGTGGCCAGGTTCGTAGCCAGCCCTCGCGGCGACATGCTGGCGGCGGGCGTGGGTGCTGCCGTGCTGGGTGCCATGGCCCACTCGGCGTTCGACTTCGATTGGGTGTATCCGGCAGCCTTCATGCTGGCCGCGATCATGGCGGGTCTTGCTGTTCGTTATCGGCCGCCGCGGCAACCCGGTCACCATCTCGGGATGGCCCCCCGAATCGTCTTCATCGTGACTTGGTGCGGGTTGCTGGGTTTCGTGGCGTGGGCAACCCGCAACGGCTATGGCTTGTTCGCGATCATTTTTGAGACCTAGGCGCGGGTACCAGTGATTGCGAGCAGCACCTGGCATGTGAGAGCAGTACCAGACGGGGGCGAATCGATGCGCAGGGTGAGGCCACCACGGGTCAGACGACGCCAACATGCACGCCTGGGAGAACAGTGCCATCATGGCAGCAGGCAAGGTCAGGAAACCAGCGGGACCCCACAAGGCACGGGGCCAGTGGGAACGACTCGACCAAGTCAAGTCAAGAGATCGACAGCAGGCGTGAGTTCACGAGCGCGGGCAGTGGGAGAAGGGCGGTTCGTATGAGTCCTCGGGGACCTGTGCCCTCAGGGTCTAATCGGGCCACTCTGCAGGCTGTCGCCCGGAAGGCAGGCGTAGCGGTGTCGACGGCCTCTCGGGCCCTGCATGGCACCGGGCCATGTGCCCCAGAGACAGTCCGCAAGGTGCGACGGGCAGCTGTAGAACTTGGCTATGAACCCGACGGTCGACTGCGCCAGAATCCCTACGGGTATACGCGTGGGTTTGTTGCCATTGTTTTGGATCTCGATACCGTGTCGGCTTATCCCCATGGGCTAGGTACGTTCTGGTTCCGCACCCTGAACCGCTTAACCCATAACCTCGCCGTGGAGAACATCGCAGTGGCGCAGGTGACGGCCAACGCGTCGGACATGCTCAGGGACCTGCCAGTCGACATCATCCATGTGATGTCGGCCAGTAACGACCTCCAAAGTCTGCCGGATCTGGCAGACGTAAAGAGGACCTCGATTGGTCCGCCTGGCGCACCCCTGGGTCGAGATCTTTATGACTACGCAACGTATCACTTCGTGGGGATGACCCACCGAGCCCTGGATCACCTCCATTCACGGGGCGCACATCGAATCGCGGTCCATCCTGGCCTGGCGGGTTGGTGGGTCACGTCGATTGTTCGGCGGGCCGTCAAGGAATGGGGACTCGACCATGGGGTCTTGGTGGAAATCGTCGACAGTGCCGCCCCGGCCATCGAGTTGGAGGCGCACTTCCGAAACGCCATCCAGCGCGGTTGTGACGCCATCTTGGATTTCGGTAGCCAGTCGGCCATGTTGGTCCGGCTGTGTGCTGGTGAGGGACGCAAGATCCCCGACGACATCATGATCATGAGTGTGAGCGAGGCAGTGGCTGAGCAACTGCTCGTGCCGAGCGTCACCACCGTTGACCTTGAGGCCAGCGAGTACGGCGACCAGCTGACCCGAGTCATCCTCAACGCTATGGCTGGCGGTCCGCCTCTGCGTTTGGTCTGTGACCCCCCGATTACCGTTCGCGAATCCACCCTGCGAGGCGCGGTGCCTCACTAGGCGCTGGTGGCCACGTCCAGCCCAAAATTCGCTCGCTTTCGCCCGCAATTCACTCACTCCGAGCTGTCTGGTCCGCATGTTGCGATAATCTGGCAGGGCGTGCCGCCGAGGAGTGCGGCACGCTGTTGTGTGTCGGTCACTTGAGCGGGCTCGACACAGGCAAGCCCGTCCGCGCCTGCGCACGGGAGGACGGCTGGGTGGTAGTCGGCCGCAGAACGGTTAGGGGAACGCATGCCAGCGATCGTGCTCGTCGGGGCCCAATGGGGAGACGAGGGCAAAGGCAAGGCGACGGACTTACTTGGTGGAACCGTCGACTACGTCGTTCGGTACCAGGGCGGCAACAACGCCGGGCACACTGTCGTCATCGGTGACGACCACTACGCCTTGCACCTGCTTCCTTCAGGAATTCTGACCCCGGAATGTACTCCCGTCATCGGCAACGGCGTCGTCATCGACCCGGCCGTGCTGTTAGCTGAACTCGCTGGCCTTCACGATCGCGGCATCGACACGAGTCGCCTCAAGATCAGTGCCAATGCTCATCTGATCACCCCGTACCACGTCGTCTATGACAAGACCAGCGAGCGGTTCTTGGGGCGGGCCCGGATTGGGACGACCGGCCGCGGGATCGGCCCGGCGTACATGGACAAGGTCGCTCGGGTTGGCATCCGCGTACAGGACTTGTTCGACGAGAAGATCCTATTCCAAAAGGTCGAACAGGCTCTCGACAACCGCAACCAAGTGTTCGTCAAAGTGTTCAATCGCCGCGCCTTCGAAGTTGCGAACGTGGTTGATGCGCTCTTGGAGTTCGCTGAACCGCTCGCTCCGTACATCACCGACACCTCGCTGTTGCTGAATCAGGCTCTCGACGACGGCAAGTTTGTGCTGCTCGAAGGTTCTCAAGGCACCCTGCTCGACATTGACCATGGAACCTATCCCTTCGTGACGTCGTCGAACCCGACAGCGGGCGGTGCGTGCGCGGGCAGTGGCATTGGGCCAACCCGGATAGATCGGGCGGTGGGCATTCTCAAGGCTTATACGACTCGGGTCGGGTCGGGGCCGTTCCCGACGGAACTGTTCGACGATGATGGTGAAAGGCTCCGCCAGGTGGGCGGAGAAGTAGGGGTCACGACCGGCCGTGACCGCCGCTGTGGCTGGTTCGATGGGCCGATCGCCCGCTACGCCACCCGCATCAACGGCCTGACCGACATGTTCCTGACAAAGTTGGACGTCTTGACTGGCTGGGAACAGATTCCGGTGTGCGTGGCTTACGATATTGACGGCCGGACGGTGACCGAAATCCCGGAGAGTCAGACCGACTTTCATCATGCCACTCCCATCTATGAGTACCTGCCCGGTTGGTCCCAGGACATTGCCCAGGCTCGCACCTTTGAGGATCTACCGGTCGAGGCGCAGCAGTACGTCAAGTTCGTGGAGGAACAGTCACGGTGCCCGGTCTCGGCGATCGGCGTCGGACAAGACCGCAACGCCACTATCGTCATCAATGAGTTGGTCTAGTCGACAGGACCAGTCGACAGGACCAGCCGACAGGAATCGGCGACACACTCGGTCCCAGAGCCAGGCGACAGGGAGGTCACAGTGTCGGGAATATCGCGCACCGGGACAAGCGCCGGGACAGGTCCTGAGCCAAGCGCCCGTAGCGGTACTCGAGCCGGTCCGTCGCGGACCGCACAGGTCGGCCAGGCTGACTCGCAACATGTATTCCACTCGTGGTCGACCCAATCCGGCCCGCCTCAACTCGCGATCGAGTCCGCCGAAGGTTGTTGGCTGACCGACTACGACGGCCAGCGGTACTTTGACTTCTCCAGCCAACTCATCTTCACCAACATCGGCCACCAGCATCCGCGCGTGGTGGCCGCCATCACTGAGCAGACCCAGCGGTTGTGCACGCTCGGGCCCGCTCTCACCACCGGAATTAGGGCGGAGGCCGCGGCCGCAATCTGTGAGCAGTTTGGCCCCACCCACAACCGCGTGTTCTTCACCAACGGGGGCGCCGATGCGGTCGAGAACGCTATCCGGATGGCTCGGCAGTTCACGGGACGTCGGAAGGTGTTGTCGAGCTATCGGTCGTATCACGGCAACACCGGAGCGGCAATCGCCGCGACGGGAGACCCTCGCAGGTGGCCCAACGAGTTCGCCAGCGACCACGTGCACTTCTTGAGCCCGTTCTTGTACCGCTCAGCATTCGGGGCCGAGACGCTCGCCCAAGAGTGCGAGCGGGCGCTACTGCATCTGCGGGCCGTCATCGAACTCGAGGGGCCAGCCACGATCGCGGCCGTATTACTCGAATCGATGATCGGTTCGGCTGGCGTGATCCCGCCGCCGCCCGGGTACTTGCAGGGCGTCAGGGACTTGTGTGACGAGTTCGGCATCGTCTACATAGCTGATGAAGTCATGGTGGGGTTCGGCCGCACCGGCCGATGGTTCGGCTTTGAACTTGACGCCCCGGTCACTCCCGACCTGGTGACGATCGCCAAAGGTGTGAACTCGGGTTACGTCCCGGTCGGGGCGGTGGTGATCTCTGATGCGATCGCCGACCACTTCAACGATCGCCCATTCCCGGGTGGGCTGACCTACAGTGGACACCCACTGGCCTGCGCCAGCATCGTCGCCAACCTGGCCGTGCTGCGCGAGGAACGGCTCGTCGAACGTGCTGACAACATGGGCAGTAACGTGCTCGGCCCCGGACTCAGGGAACTCGCGACGCGGCACCCAAGTGTTGGTGAAGTTCGCGGGGCGGGCATGTTCTGGGCACTCGAGTTGGTGGCCGACCGGCAATCCCGAGCTGAGTTGGTGGCAGCGGTCGGGCCGGATGACACGCCAACGACAGCCGCGGCGATGGCTCGTCTAGCGGCGGCGGGTCGCAGTCAGGGGTTGATATTGTTTACCGCGGCCAACCGCATCCACCTCGCGCCGCCGCTAGTCGCGGCCGAAACAGAACTGGTGGAGGCGCTGGAACGGCTGGACTCGGTCATCGCTGAGGCCGACCGCCTCGCGCAGTTGTGAGCGCAACGCCGCACATCAGTACACCAGTGCCCGCCTTGCCTAGGTGTCCCCGCAGAGGTTCGACCGCCTCGGGCTAGGCTTGTTTCGTGAAGGTACTTGTGCTGGGATCGGGCGGGCGAGAGCACGCCATCGTGCGAGCTCTGAGCCGCGACCTAGGAGTGAGTGAGATTCTCGCCGCTCCCGGCAACCCGGGAATATCCGAACTAGCTACCTGCCTACCCCTGGACATCGCCGATGGGCAGGCAGTCGCCGATGCCGCCGTCGCTCACCAGGTCGACCTTGTGGTGGTTGGCCCGGAGGCGCCCCTGGTGGCTGGTGTCGCGGACGCTGTTCGTGATCGGGGTGTGGCTGTGTTCGGGCCCAGCGCTGCCGCCGCCGAACTCGAGGCCAGCAAGACGTTCGCCAAGCAGGTGATGTCGGAGGCCGCAGTCCCGACGGCGGCGGCCGTCAGCTGCACTTGTCTCGATGAGGTGGTCGCGGCGGTCGACCGCTTCGGGTCGCCCTACGTCGTCAAGGACGACGGACTCGCGGCAGGCAAGGGTGTCGTGGTCACCGATGATCGGGCGGCGGCCTTGGCTCACGCCGAGTCGTGTCTGGACGGCACCGGCCGGGTCGTCATCGAGGAGTACCTCGACGGTCCGGAAGTCAGTCTGTTCTGCATCAGCGACGGCCAGCGAGCCGTGCCGTTACAGCCTGCGCAAGATTTCAAGCGTGCCTTCGACGGCGACCAGGGCCCCAACACGGGAGGCATGGGGGCCTATACCCCGTTGCCGTGGGCGCCCAAGGACCTGACGGACACGATCATGGCCTCGGTAGTCCGGCCGACGATCAAGGCGATGGCGGATCGCGGAACTCCGTTTGTGGGTTTGCTGTACGCAGGCCTGGCTTTGACGTCGCGGGGTCTGCGGGTGGTTGAGTTCAACGTCCGCTTCGGAGACCCCGAGACGCAGGCGGTTCTCGAAATGCTCAAGACTCCGCTCGGGGCGGTGCTGATGGCGGCTGCTCGGGGCGAGTTGGCCGAGGATCTCGCCCTCGAATGGCACGACGGTGCTGCGGTAGTGGTCGTCGTGGCGGCCCACAACTATCCCGGCACTCCTCGGACAGGAGATCGGATCACCGGAATCGAGGCTGCCGCCAATGTCGAGGGGGCGGCGGTCTTGCATGCAGGCACCGCTATCGAGAGGGAGTCGGGCGAACTCGTCAGCTCAGGAGGCCGCGTGCTGGGAGTGGTGGGGCGGGGAGAGGACTTATCTCACGCCCGGGCCGTGGCTTACGAGGCCTGCGCGCACGTCAAACTTGCCGACAGCCAACGGCGCGAAGACATCGCGCTACGGGCCGCCGAAGGGCACATCACGGTGGGTGCCGCCGACGCCCGCGGTATTCAGGAATCCACCGAAGGAGCACAAGGATGAGTGCCGGGATGAGCGCACCCGTGATTCCCAACGTCTTGGCCAGCCGCTACGCGTCGCCTGCCATGGTGCGGGTGTGGGCGCCGGAAGAGAAGATCCGGCAGGAGAGGAACCTGTGGCTCGCGGTACTGCGAGCCCAACAGGACCTCGGCATTGACGTTCCTACTGGCGTGATCGAGGACTACGAACGAGCCCTCGACACAGTGAACCTGGCATCGATTGCCGAGCGCGAACGCGTCACCCGCCACGACGTCAAGGCACGTATCGAGGAGTTCAACGGTCTGGCTGGCCATGAGCACGTCCACAAGGGGATGACCAGCCGCGACCTGACCGAGAACGTCGAGCAGTTGCAGGTGCGCAAGTCGTTGGAGATTGTGCGCGATAAGGCTGTGGCCGTTATGGCCCGGCTGGCTCAGCTGGCAGCCGAGTACTCGGATACGGCTCTGAGTGGTCGCTCACACAACGTTGCTGCCCAAATGACCACCCTGGGCAAGCGGTTCGCGACCTGCGCCGACGAAATGCTAGTCGCTTTCCGCAACCTGGAGGATTTTCTCGACCACTATCCGCTGCGCGGCATCAAGGGCCCGGTGGGTACGAGTCAGGACATGCTCGACCTTGTCGCCGGAGATCCGGCCCGACTAGCCGAACTTGAGCAGCGAGTGGCCGATCACCTCGGATTTCGCAACACACTGACCAGCGTGGGCCAGGTCTATCCGCGGTCCTTGGACTTCGAGGCCCTCGCGGTCCTGGTCCAACTCGCGGCTGCACCGTCGACCTGCGCGAAGACGATTCGCCTGATGGCGGGGCACGAACTGGTCACCGAGGGCTTCGCTCCCGGCCAGGTGGGCTCGTCGGCGATGCCGCACAAGATGAACGCGCGTTCCTGCGAGCGAGTCAACGGATTCATGGTGATCCTCCGCGGATATTCGATGATGGCGGCTGAGCTGTCCGGTGAGCAGTGGAACGAGGGCGACGTGTCGTGCTCGGTCGTCCGGCGAGTCATGCTCCCGGACGCCTTCTTCGCGATCGACGGGCTGATGGAGACGATGCTGACGGTGCTCGACGAGTTTGGCGCCTTCCCCGCCATCATCAACCGCGAACTCGAACGGTACCTACCCTTCTTGGCGACGACCAAGGTCTTGATGGCCGCGGTTCGGCAGGGGGTAGGACGCGAAACTGCCCACGAAGCCATCAAGGAGCACGCGGTTGCGGCAGCATTGGCCCTGCGCGAGGGTGACTCGTCAGACAACGACTTGCTTGAGCGGCTCGCCGCCGATCCGCGGCTGGGGCTGACGGCCGAACAAGTCAACGATTTGCTGGCTCAGCCTCTGGAATTCACTGGGGCGGCCCGCGATCAAGTGCGGCGCGTCGTCGAGAATGTGGACGCCGTCAGCCAGCGATTCCCGACGGCTGCCGCCTACGTCCCCGGCAGCATCCTCTAGCAGCTTGAGGCTTCGGTCACGACGAATCTGGCGCCGCAGTTGATGGCTTGTCGAGAATTTCCGCAATTTGTTCGGCCACTGCCTGATTGGTCCGGAGGCCAGCGTGGCTTGGTCCGTCGATGCGGTAGGTGTGGCGGGGCGCCGATGACAGGCGAAGACAGTCTGGGCAGCCATGGGCACTCGGCAGTGGCACCATGCCGTCGCCGAGGTAGGCGCCAGCATCGCCGGGCAAGTGCCAGCGCACGCTGCCGATCAGATGGTGGCGGGCATGCTCGGTGAACGGGAGGTGCTCGTGGTGGTGGCCGTCGCCAGCGGTGATGCTGCCAGCCCCGAGATCTTTGATCGCGACTGATCGGTGGCCAGCTAGTTCGGCGATCGGACGGGCCACCTGCACCGTGCTGGCCGCGCTGACGACTCGTTGGGCGACAGCCTCCACCGGGGAACCCTGATGCGGGGTGCCGAGGTAGACGATGTCGCCGAGCAGTGGCATCCAGTTGGCCTCGACGGCATCCCCATACGCACAAGCTGCTCGTGTAACCAGACCTCCCATCGAGTGCCCCACGATGTCGATCTGATGAACTTCAGTGGGCCAGTGGTTGACGAGGTCAGTGAGGAGCTGGTCGAGTTGTCGGCCGAGGTCCCACACGCCGCGACCTGAGTTATAACGAACCACCAGGCTGGTGGCCGGGTCGCGGCCGTTTTGACGGCTGAGCCACTCCACCAGCGGTGGGATGCTGACCCCCTGTCGGGCTTGCCAGGCAGTGTGAGTGTCCCCCAGGCCGTGCAGAAAAACGATCACGCGTCCCCGTGCGTCGGGGAAGCCTTCCGGGTAGCTCGGCGGGTCTACTGCCCGACCTGCGGCCATGACGGCCATCGGTGAGTCGAGCCCGGAGTAGTTGTTGGCCATGGAGTCGCCGAATGCGCACTGCACGGCTCCCACGTAGCGGGGCCAGCGGCGGATCTGTCCGAAGTAGGCGTCCGGCCCCTCGGCCGCAGGTCTACTCACAGTCTCCGGTTCGGCGGTCTGTCGGCGGTGGATCACGGCGCGAGTGCTCTCGCGGGCAATCAGGCCAGCAGTCGTGCCCACCATGACGGCGGCCACTCCGACAACGCCGTAGGGTCGAACGGCATGCGCGGTCGCCAAGTCGGCGAGAACGTGGCCCGCCCCGCCGGAGCGGCGCAGAGCCCGCATCCACAACGACCGTTCCACGATGGCGCGGTGAGTGGCGCCAGCCGTGCGAGACACGGCAGCGATGGCCGCTCCGGTGGCGGCGGGAAGGTCGTGGGCGAGGGCCGGTGCAGAAGTCGACACAAGCGACCTTTCTGGTCAGGCGAACGGAACGGTGGCCCGCTCCAGGCTTTCCCCGATTATTCCGCGATTATTCCATCCTCGATCTCCACCGGTGCGGACGCTAAGCTTCCAGCGTGCCGTCTCCCGCTGATGACTCCGATTTCACTCCCGGCTTCACGCCAGATTTCACTCCTGGCCCAGACTTCACGCACCTGTACTCCGGGAAGGTCCGCGATCTGTGGTCCACGCCCTCCGGTGATGTGTTGTTCGTAGCCACCGATCGCATCTCGGCATTCGACTACATTCTCCCGACTCCGATTCCGGACAAGGGGAAGATCCTGACCCAGATGTCCCTGTGGTGGGGAGAGCAGCTCGCGCCGATTGTTGACCACCACGTGCTGTCGACGGACGTTCCCGAGACCGTGTCGGGCAGGGCTGTGGTGTGCCGCAGGCTCGACATGTTCCCCGTTGAATGTGTCGCCCGCGGGTACCTGACGGGATCGGGGCTGGTGGACTACCGAGCCACCGGGGCCGTGTGTGGGATCGACCTGCCGCCGGGATTGGAGGAAGCCTCACGGCTGCCGCACGCCATCTTCACCCCGGCAACCAAGGCTGCAGTGGGAGACCACGACGAAAACATTGACTTTTCCCGCGTCGAGGCCACGATCGGTGCCGACATAGCGGGGCGCCTGCGAGACCTGACCATGGCTGTCTACACGCGAGCCGACGAGCTCGCTCGGGATCGCGGCCTGATCGTGGCCGACACGAAACTGGAGTTCGGACGGGATCCGAATACTGGTGCGATAGTGCTCGGTGATGAGATCCTCACCCCGGACTCTTCCCGATTCTGGCCTGCGTCCGACTGGGTGCCGGGACGCACGCAGGAGTCGTTTGACAAGCAGATTGTTCGCAACTGGCTCTTGTCGGCTGACAGCGGCTGGGACAAGGCTAGTGGCGAACCGCCCCCGGAGTTGCCCGGATCGGTTGTGGACCGTACCCGCGAGCGCTACATCGAGGCGTTCGAACGGCTAACCGGACAGGCGTGGCGGTAACCTGGCGTCCTGTGAAGCGTGCGCCCAATCCTGTCCTGCTGCGGGGCAAGGAACTGGCCTTCAATCAGCGCGCGTCCGCAGCGTTCGCGACCGGCTCGGCCCTGTTCGGGCTGGGAGCGTTGGTCGCGATCGTGGCCCCCGACTGGTCGGCCGGATCGGTCGTAGCCAACGCTTGCTATAGCACCGGCGCGGTGTTCTTCACCATCGGCGGCTATACCCAGTGGCGGCTCGCTGTCATCCACGCCCCCCGCGAACGCGAACTTCAAAGAGTCTTGTTCGACCTGCGCAACCCTGACTGGATTGCCTCGGCCGTTCAGTTTGTCGGCACGGTCACTTTCAACGTGATGACCCTCGCGGCCTTGGCGTCGAGCATTACCACCTGGACGCGCACCGAGGAGCAAGACTGGGTGTGGGGCCCCGACATGTTCGGCTCAGTGATGTTCTTGGTGGCCTCGGCAGTGGCGTTCGTGCCCCTCAGTCGGGCCCGACGCCATTCGCACGTGCCCGAACGCAGTTGGGTGATCGTGTGGGCCAATATGTTCGGTTCGGTGATGTTCGGGGCCTCGGCCGTGGCCGACTACTACCTCACGTCTGCAGAGGTCCTCAATGTGCCGATCATGAACTGGGGGACGTTCTTGGGCGCGATCGGTTTCTATGTCGGCGCGGCACTGATGTGGCCACCCAAACGTACGGCCCATCTGGCCTACGAGGACTACCTCGCCGAGGTCGGGGAAGTGGAACTCGACAAGCTGGGGTATCACCTGCAGGTGGCCGACGAGGAGCTAGCGCAGGACCTGCGCCGGGACTGGAACCGGTGGCGCTCGAACCGCGAGTAGTAGCCTGCGCCGTCCGGCTCGGGTTGGGCCGTATCATGATGACTACGATCCGCGACACCGACCGAGACCTAATCTCAGGTCTCCCGAAGATGGGCCGCCTGGCCCACGCGGACGGCTCGCCAGCCATCTAGCAGGCTGGCAAGGAAGCTGGATGGTGCTCGCCCAAGTGAGGAGTCGCTGTGCCCCGCGTCATTGTCGACGTCATGCTCAAACCGGAGATCCTCGATCCCCAAGGTCGCGCCGTCGCTGGCGCCTTGGGCCGCTTGGGTTTGGCCGGCGTGACCGAGGTTCGCCAAGGCAAGCAGTTCGTGATCGACCTGGCCGACGAGCCCGGGCACGATGCTGAGTCTGACGGGCCGTTGAGTGGATCGACCTTGGCGCACCTGCATGAGCTCGCTGGCAGCTTGTTGAGTAACCCCGTTATTGAGACGTATCAGTTGCGCGTCGAGGCCGGGGGCCACCAGTGACGGTGCGAGTGGGAGTGGTCACCTTCCCGGGCACACTCGATGATGGCGATGCCGCCCGAGCGGTTCGCCTCGCTGGAGCGGATGCCGAACTGCTGTGGCATGCCGACCGCAACCTAGCTGGCGTTGACGCGGTTATCTTGCCGGGCGGGTTCTCGTACGGAGATTACTTGCGCTGCGGGGCCATTTCGGCCTTCGCGCCGATCATGGAGTCTGTGTCCGAGGCGGCCCGCGACGGCATGCCGGTACTCGGGATATGTAATGGGTTTCAAATCCTCTGCGAGGCGCACCTATTACCGGGGGCCCTCACCCGCAACGAGTCGCAACATTTCTTGTGCCAAGACCGGTGGCTGCGGGTGGAGAACACCGAGACCCCTTGGACAGGTGGCTTCGAAATCGACGAGGAGATCCTGGTCCCGCTCAAGAGCGGCGAGGGCAACTACGTGGCCGACGAACCCACCCTTGACAGGCTCGAAGCTGAAGGTCGCGTCGTGTTCCGCTACAGCCGCGGCAACCCGAATGGTTCTCGTCGCGGCATCGCTGGCATCACCAACGAGGCAGGCAACGTCGTGGGCCTGATGCCGCACCCCGAACACGCTATTGAGCCGTTCATGGGGCCCGGCACTGACGGGCTGGGCCTGTTCACGTCCCTGGTCGCTGCCGTGTCGATGAACACTTTCAGAGCCGCCGCACATTCCGGTGGCGCCGCAGCCGGAGGTGGGGCATGAGTTCGGGACGCACCGCTGTGGACACGGTGACTGCCGCCGGGCAGAACCCCGCTGCCGAGCAGCCCTACGCGGCGCTCGGGCTCAAGGACGATGAGTACCAGGCCATCCGCGAGATCCTTGGGCGTCGCCCGACCAGTGCCGAACTGGCGATGTACTCGGTGATGTGGTCGGAGCACTGTTCGTACAAGTCGAGCAAGGTGCATCTGCGGCAGTTCGGCCAGAAGGCGCCCCAGACCGATGCCCTGCTGGTGGGAATCGGCGAGAACGCTGGCGTCGTTGACATAGGAGGCGGCTGGGCGGTCACCTTCAAGGTTGAAAGCCATAATCATCCGAGTTACGTCGAGCCCTACCAGGGCGCTGCCACCGGCGTGGGGGGAATCGTTCGCGACATCATTTCGATGGGTGCACGCCCTATCGCGGTCATGGATTCGCTGCGGTTCGGGCCCTTGGACGAACCGGACACGGCGCGGGTGCTGCCCGGCGTGGTGGCAGGAGTCGGCGGGTACGGCAATTGTCTGGGCCTGCCCAACATTGGCGGCGAAGTCGTGTTCGACCAGTCGTATCTGGGTAACCCGCTCGTCAACGCCTTGTGCGTGGGCGCCATGCGCCACCACGATGTTCATTTGGCTTCCGCCCGCGGCGTCGGCAACCAGGTGATCCTCTATGGTGCGCGCACCGGTGGCGACGGGATCGGCGGGGTGAGTGTGCTGGCGTCGGAGACGTTCGACGCGGACGGACCAGCGAAGCGCCCGAGCGTGCAAGTGGGCGACCCATTCATGGAGAAACTGCTCATCGAATGCACCCTCGAGGTGCTGGCAGCGGGACTCGTCGAAGGAATTCAGGATCTGGGCGGGGCGGGAATTTCGTGTGCGACGAGCGAACTTGCCAGCAACGGCGATGGCGGCATGCATGTGTGGTTGGACCGAGTGCTGCTGCGCGATGCCACCTTGTCTCCGGAAGAAATCCTCATGAGCGAGTCGCAGGAACGCATGTGCGCCATCGTGGCGCCACACAACGTGGACGCGTTCCTCAACATTTGCGCCAAGTGGGAGGTCGAAGCGGTTGCCATCGGGGAAGTGACATCGTCGGGCCGACTCACGGTCGACTGGCACGGCGAGCGGATCGTCGATGTGCCACCGCGGTCAGTTGCCCACGACGGGCCTGTCTATCACCGGCCTTACGTCCGGCCCCCCAGCCAAGATGCACTCCAAGCGGATCGGTCCTCAACTCTGCCTCGCCCGGATCGAGACGAGCTCGGCGGCACGCTGCTGCAGTTGTTGGCCAGTCCCAATCTGGGTGACAAGGGGTGGATCACTGACCAGTACGACCGCTACGTGCGCGGGAACACCGCGCTGGCCCAGCCCGATGACGCGGGCGTGGTGCGGGTGGATGAGACCACAGGCAGAGGAGTGGCATTGTCACTCGACGCTAATGGTCGCTTCGTGCGGCTCGACCCATACGCTGGCGCCCAGCTCGCCTTGGCGGAGGCCTACCGCAACGTCGCCGTCACCGGCGCAGTGCCGTTGGCCGTGACCGATTGCCTCAACTTCGGTTCTCCAGAGGACCCACACGTCATGTGGCAGTTCGAGCGGGCAGTGACCGGCCTGGCGGACGGCTGCCTGCAGCTCGGCGTCCCGGTGACCGGCGGCAACGTGAGCTTTTACAACCAGACTGGAGACACGGCAATCCTGCCCACGCCGGTGGTTGGGGTTCTCGGGGTGTTCGACGATGTTGATCGGCGCCTGCCGATGCGCTACTCGACCGACGGTGAACTGATCTATCTGCTCGGAGCCACACGCGACGAGTTCGATGGGTCGGCCTGGGCGGCGATCGTCCACGGGCACCTCGGAGGGGTTCCCCCGCAGGTGGATCTCGACGCCGAGAGAGTTCTCGCCGAGATCTTAATCGCGGGCAGTCGCGACGGAATGCTCTCCGCCGCCCACGACGTGTCCGATGGCGGGATAGCGGTGGCGATCGCGGAAATGGCGATGCGTTCGCAGCGGGGAGCGAGGCTATGGGTTCCCGACGGTGTCGATCCGTTCGTGCACTGGTTCTCCGAATCGGCCGCGCGCGCGATTGTGGTGGTGCCACGCAGTGAAGAAATGCGCTTCACCGACATGCTCAAGGCACGCAACTTCCCTCATGCCCGCATCGGCGTCGTGGATTCGCAACGCACGTCGGCGGTCGGGGAAGTGGCGCCCGAGAATCAGGAAGTGCTGTTCGGCGACGACTTCACGTTCACCATCGGTGATTTACGCAGTGCTCATCAGCAGGCCTTCGCCGACTTCGCTCTTCAGCACGACCCGTCGCGAGATTGATGCTGCCGAAATTCTGGGCCTGGCAGTTGTGGTCCCTCAAGGCGTGAAGTAAGGTTAGGCACACCTAAGCTCGAGAGAAGTTCTCGTGTGCCACACCTCAGCCTTGGAGGCCATCAGTGCGCGGAGTGCGCCGTATCGCAGCAGTCAGTGTGACCGCCATGTTGTCGTTGGGGGCTCTCGTCGCCTGTGGCGGCGGTTCGGGCTCCGAGGCCCTCGTCGTCTACTCGGGACGCAGCGAAGGGCTCGTGGGGCCAGTCATTGACCGGTTCACCGCGGAGACCGGAATTGCCGTGGATGTACGGTATGGCGATTCGGCGGCCATGTCGGCTCAGATCGCCGAAGAAGGCTCCAATACTAACGCGGACGTTTTCTACTCCCAGGACGCTGGTGCACTCGGTGCCCTGGCAGCGATTGGTGCCCTGGCTCCGTTGCCGACGACCGTCAGCGCCGATGTTCCCGCGGCCTACCGGACCGGTGACTGGGTCGGTGTCACGGCCCGCGCTCGCACCCTGGTGTACAACTCCGACACCATCAATAATCCCCCGCGATCAGTGTTCGAGTTGACCGGTCCGCGGTACCGCGACCAGGTGGCCATCGCACCCACCAACGCGAGCTTCCAGTCGTTCGTGACCGCGATGCGGGAGATGGAAGGCGAAGATCGAACGAAG
>CBFGTA010000050.1:0-16251 GCA_965651595.1 uncultured bacterium
TGGACCTCGACCTCTCCAACGCTTGCGACGATGTCGATTCCGACGAACCCGGACTTTTCGGGTCGACGACCGTGGTGACCTTCGACTGCACCGAGCCGGGAACGAGTTCCTGGATCGACTTGATTGCCGCCGAGGTCCACTCGATCAGTCTCAACGGGGTCGAATTGGAGACTGCCAGCTACGACGGGGCCCGCATTGGTCTGCCCAACCTTGCCGCCCGGAACGAGCTTCGAGTATCGGCCTCTTGTCATTTCATGCGTACCGGCGAAGGCCTACATCGTTTCGTCGATCCAGTCGACCGCGAGGTGTACCTCTATTCGCAGTTCGAAGTGGCCGACGCCCGCCGGGTCTACGCCTGCTTCGAACAGCCGTCTCTGAAAGCTCAGTGGCAGCTGAGTGTGACTGCCCCCGCCCACTGGACAGTGTTGTCGAACAGCCCCACCCCGGCCGCTAGCCCCGTCGGCAACCGTGGCCCGGAGTCACTGCCCACCGCCTGCTGGGAATTCGCCCCGACACCCAGGATTTCGACCTACATTACGGCCATCATCGCTGGCCCCTATCACGGAGAGCACTCCGAGTACGCTGGCCCGCACGGCACCTACCCGCTGGGCGTCTATTGCCGCCGTAGCCTGGCAGAACATCTCGACGCGGAGGAAATCTTCGAACTCACCTGCCAAGGCTTCGAATTCTACGAGCGCGAGTTCGCCACGGCCTACCCCTTCGGCAAATACGATCAAATTTTCGTGCCCGAGTTCAACGCCGGGGCGATGGAGAATGCCGCGTGTGTAACCTTCTTGGAGGACTACGTATTTCGGTCTCGCACGACGGCCGCCGCCTACGAGGCTCGCGCCAACACGATCCTGCACGAGTTGGCACACATGTGGTTCGGGAACTTGGTGACGATGACCTGGTGGGATGACTTGTGGCTCAACGAGTCTTTCGCCGAGTGGGCTTCCCACCACGCCAACGCTGAGGCCACCAAATACCGCGACGCCTGGACAACCTTCCTGAACCAGCGCAAGACGTGGGCGTATCGGCAAGACCAACTGCCCTCAACCCACCCCATCGCCGCCAACATGATCGACCTCGACGCAGTCCGCATCAACTTTGACGGCATCACCTACGCCAAGGGCGCCGCCGCTCTCCGGCAACTCGTTGCCTACGTTGGCCAAGACAACTTCGTTGCCGGGCTGAGGCGATACTTTGCTGATCACGCGTGGTCCAACACAGAGTTTGCCGACTTGTTGAAGGCCCTCAATGCCGCCTCTGGCCGAGAACTCGACGACTGGGCCCGCCTATGGCTGCGGACTTCCGGCGTCAACACGATTCGCCCCCACATTCAACGCTCCGCAGACGGCACCACGATCGAGTCGTTGCGCCTGGTTCAGGAGGCACCCAATTCCCCGGGAGCCGACCCTGTGCTGCGACCCCATCGCCTCGCTGTCGCGGTCTACTCTCGCGACGGGGAAGTCCTCACCCGCCAGGCTCGAGTCGAAGTCGACCTGATCGGCGATTCCGTGGACATGGCGGCCCTGGCGGGCGAACCGGCCGGAAATGTGGTGATCGTCAACGATGACGACCTCACGTTCGCGAAGGTCCGACTCGACGATGTGTCCCTCGACACTGCCGTCACTGCGATCGATGCGGTCGCCGACTCGCTGACGCGTGCCCTCCTGTGGGGGTCGTTGTGGGACATGACCCGTGATGCCCAGTTGAGTACTGGTGACTACGTTGCTGCTGTCACTCGGGGATTGGGCCGCGAACCTGATGTGGGGGTCGTGGCGCAGATCTTGCGCCAGGCTGGCACTGCCATTGACCTTTACGCCACTGAGGCCAACGCAGCCCACTACCGTCACCAGCTCACCAGTTCATTGCGCACCTGGATCGACGATGCTCCCGCTGGCAGTGACCACCAGCTCGCTTTTGTGCGGGCATTGTCCGGTTTGGCCACTAGTGATGCCGACCTCGATTGGGTTGGTGAGGTGCTTTCCGGCCGGAACGTTCCCGACGGATTGCAGGTCGACGCCGATTTGCGCTGGCGGCTGCTAGAACGCCTCGTCATCATGGGGCGCGCCCACGACGAGCACATCGACACCGAGCTTGACCGGGATCCCACGTCGATGGGGCAACGCTGGGCTGCCACCTGCCGGGCAGCAATTCCGAGTCGAGAAGCCAAGGCTGCAGCCTGGAACCGGGCGTTGCATCCGCAAAAGCTGGCAAACCACATTCTGGTGGCCACGATCGCCGGAATCATGCACCCAGAACACCGGGGGTTCCTCAACGACCACGTCGATGCCTACTTTGCTGCACTACCCGGGTTGTGGTCTTCCCTCACGCACGAAATGGCCCAGGAAGTGACTGCTGGCCTGTATCCGATGTGGCTCGTGACTCCGTCGACTATCACGACAACCGAATCTTTCCTGGCTAGTGAGTCATCCGCAGAGCTTCCACCTGCCGCCCGACGCATCCTGTCCGAGCAACTAGACGCTGTGATGCGGGCCATGAGTTGTCAGGAACGCGACAGTCGCTAGTTCCTTGATAGTCAGCCCTGGCCACAAGTCATCGACTGCCAGTCAATCGCGTCTACGCTGGCAGATCCGTGTGGTAGACCTGGATGCGATCCGAGCGCGCGTGCTCAGCGATCACGTTGACGCCGTCCCGGATACCAGCGGCGATGTCGCCTAGCGCGAAGCGTGAGGTCATCGACAGGCTGGCCAGGTGCCAAGTTGAATCATTGATGTACTCGGCCGCAATTCGCCCCGTGACAATTTCGAGGGCCCGCTTCTCAGGATCTACGGCCACCAAGACGGTCCGGTCCGGATCGGGCAGGCTGCGCTGCACGGCGACTGCTGATGCCCGACCCTCCGGCAGGGGGCCAATGTAGGAGCGAAAGTCGTAACCGGTAATCGACTGGGCGCGAAACATGGCCTGCTGCATTTTCTGCAGGCCGACCTGGCTGAAGGCAGGACGATCCGAGACGTCGTTCAGAATGTTGAGCTCGCCGGTGCGAGTACTACCATCTGACACTGGCTCCTCCTTCGTGCTCGTCCTGGGCTGAGACCGGTGCCCCGAGGCTGGCAATTGCCGTCGCCGTCACGGCGGTGGTTGGGGAACCAGTGTCGAGGGGATCAACCAACATTGGCTCGTAGGGCCACGGTTCGCCCGGCCGATAGCTACCGGCACGCGTCCACCCCGGCGCCAAAATCGCTAACGCCAGGATGATGGTTGCAGCGATAGGCACCCCGACCACGAGCAGCAACACCTGCACGTCACTCAGAGAACTCTCCACCCGACCAGACTAGTGGGTGTCTGCTCGGCACTCCACTCGCACGCAGCACGCGGTAGCTCACCTCACGGCTGGCCGTGGAGGATCTCGGGAGCGATTCCAAGGTGGACTGTCGGGTACACCAGCCCTACCGGCAGCGACTTGGCGCGTTGGCGCCGCGAACTACGAGCGATGTCGGGGGCCTGCCCCGATGGCGGAAACGATTGACTGCAGTACGGGCGAGTCAGGCAAGTGCTCCAACAACACGGGAGCGCCGGTCCCGTCACACAGCGGAACACGCCAATTGGGGTATTCGTGCTCTGTGCCGGGCTGGTTCTGGGTTCTCACGTCGCCCACCATGTCCGCCAGGCTGACGGCCTTGAGTCTGCTCGGTGACCATGCCAACGTGCGGTGCAAAGCCACGACCACTTCCGACTCGCTTGCTCCGGGACGCAGCAGACCCTTGGACTCCAGTAGGTTCCGCCAGGCAGCCACGTCTTCCTCATGGGCGGCCTGTTCAGTCGCCTCTTCGCGGTTGAGCAGGCCGAGTTCCGCCCGCAGGCGAACATGACTCCCGCGCAAGTAGCCAGCGGTGGGCGGCAAGTCGTGGACTGTCACGGCCGCCAGGGTGTCTGGGCGCCACCGCTCCGGGGGTCGGGGGCCAGCCTCGTCCATCTCGAAGAACAACACAATCGTCCCCAAGATCCCCCGTGAAGCGAGATAGTCGCTCACCCACGGTTCGACCGTGCCGAGATCCTCACCAACCACGACCGCATCGGCACGGTGTGCTTCCAGCACGAGAATGTCGACCATCGCCCGGTGATCAAATTTGACGTAGGTTCCTTCGTTGGCGGGGCGGCCCGCCGGAATCCACCACTGGCGAAACAATCCGAGGACGTGGTCGATTCGCAGTCCGCCCGAGACCCGCAGCAGGTTGCGAATCATGTCCCGGTAGGCAGCGAATCCAGTGCGAGCGAGCATGTCCGGCCGCAACGGCGGTTGCGACCAGTTTTGTCCCACTTGGTTGAACGCGTCCGGCGGGGCCCCGACTGTGACTCCCCGCGCCATGACCTCGGGTTCCGACCACGTGTCAGCACCGAACTTGTGGACGCCCACGGCCAAGTCATGCATGATCCCGATCGCCATACCTGCGTCGCGGGCTGCCTGCTGACTCGCGGCGAGCTGTTCCGTGGTGACCCATTGCAGCCACCGGTGAAACTCAACCTGGTGCTCGAGACGGACGGCTTCGGCGGCCACGGCCACGCTGTTCGGATCCTGGAGTTCGGTGGGCCACTGGTCCCACTCGGGGCCATGCTCTTCGGCGAGGGCCGACCAGATCGAGAAGGTGTCGAGGGCTGGCCCGAGTCGGCGTCGAAAATCGGCATACTCGGCTCGACGGCCAGGCGTGAGTTCGACAGCATGAACCAGACCTAGCGCCCTGCGCTTTGCCGCCCAGCTCGCGTCTCGGTCGAGTTCATCGCTGGTCGCGTTCTTGGCGCGAACTCCCTCCGCCAACTGCAGAACCTGGGCTCGGGCCGCTTCTGGCAGGTACGCGAACTCGGGTATCCCCTCCACTCGCAGGTAGATCGGGTTGACGAAGCGGCGAGTCACCGGAAGGTATGGGCTGGGCACCATGGGTGGGCTCGGGGCGGCCGCGTGAATTGGATTAATTAGGAGGAAGTCCGCACCGTGGGACCGACTCGACCAGGAGGCCAAGTCGCTGAGATCTGCCAGATCCCCTATCCCCCACGAGCGGCGCGAGCGCACCGAGTACAGCTGGGTCGCGATTCCCCAGCTCGATCCGCGCTGCAGGTTGGCTGGCAGGGTGATCGCTTGGGGACACACCACGAACGCACATTCGTGGCGTTCACCGGCGACTTCCGCAACCCACGTGTGCCAGCCATAGGGCAACGACCGAGCGATACCGAACGTGACTTCCACACGATGCCCGCTCGACACTGAGGCCGGTGCGGGGTGGCGAGCGAGTTCCCTAACGTCGAATCGTCGCGACCCGTCTTCAAGCTCAACCCAGACCCGCACTTCTTTGCCGTCGTCTGCATGCACCCAAGCTTTCCAGGGGTCAGCGCTGCCGGGGTCGTCCCGTACGACGACAGATTCAGGAACCACATTGTCCCAATGGCGACGGCGAGCCACGAGCAGCGCCTGCCTGCATTCGTGGGGTGTCGTTGCGTCGACGTCGAGGGCAGAGAGAACTGCGGTCACGGATGCGGCGGGCACTTCGTGACGTTGGCCATGCATATCCAGGTAGGCGGTGGCAACGCCGTAGTGGTCGGCGAGGGCCGCCAGGTCTGCATCAATGACCTCGTCTCCGGTGAGTGAACTCATGGGGTCGAACGCCAAGGCAGTGCGTACTCGAGTTGCGCGGCCAACGCGATGATCGTCGCCTCCCCACCAATCCGGCCCACCAGTTGCACACCGATGGGGAGGTTGTGATCGGTTCTCGCCACGCACACGTTGATGGCGGGCTGACCCGTGATGTTGTAGATGGCGCAGTAGGGCGACAGTTGGGTCTGCCGCGCGAAGTCGGCCGCCGGATCGGAGTCGTTTCGGATGGCGCCGACTTTAGGGGGCAACTCCGCTAGCGTCGGGGCCAAAATGGCGTCATACGGTGCAGTCGCCTTCAGCGCGGCGACGGCCGCTAGCCGAAGCCTGGCCAAGGCGTTGGCGAGTTCAGCTGCGCTGCGATCACGACCGAGGCCCCGGAGGTAGCGGGTCAACGGACGCGTGGATTGCTCTTGGTCGACGGTCAGCGGCGCCGAAGCCGCCAACGCTTCCCACAAGACCTGAAATGCATCCAGGTACTCCGGCCCGATCGGCCGCTCAATCACGTCAACCTGGTGCCCCAGCGCGGTGAGTGCGTCGGCGGCGCGAGTTAACGCCGCATCGACCTGTTCAACGGGCCGCACGTCCGCGAGCGAACCCTCCCGATACAGGCCAATCCGCTGCGGCGACAACTGTTCGTGGATTGCTGTCGTGGCTGCCAAGTAGTATTCACCCGGCGCGGGCGACGGCAGTGTGAACAGATCGCCCACTTCGTTGCCAGTCATGACGTCGAGCAGCGCGGCTGCGTCTGCCACTGTCGCTCCCAGCGGTCCGCGGGTGGGAAGTTCACCGACGAGTTCCGGAAGCGGCCCGTTGCTGACTCGGCCCCTACTCGGCTTGATCCCGACGCATCCGGTCATCGAGGCGGGTATTCGAATGGAACCTCCCCCATCGGAGCCTTGAGCCAGGGGGGACAACTGCGCGGCCACGGCCGCTGCAGCCCCACCGCTCGACCCGCCCGCCGAGTAGTCCAGGTTGGCGGGGTTACGCGCGGGCGGGGCGTTGTCAGGTTCTGTGTAGCACGGCAAACCGAACTCAGGAGTGTTGGTCTTGCCCGTCGTGATGAGTCCCGCCCGCCTAATGCGCGCAACCACAGACGTGTCCTGCCCAGGCACGGTGCGGAAAGCGGCCGAACCAAAGGCTGTGGGAACTCCAGCTAGGTCGTCCAAGTCCTTGATCGGACATGGAACTCCCACCAGGAGGGACCGTTGAACGATGGCGGGCTTGTCGTGGGTGCGGAGGAAGTCATCTGCGGCATCGGCCTGCGCGAGAGCAAGATCGGCAGCCACCGTGACGAACGCGCCGACCTCGGCGTTGTTGTCGTCAATGCGACGCAAGTAGTGCTCAGTGACCTCGCGTGAAGATACGGCGCCGTCGCGCAGCATTCGGCCTAGTTCGACGGCAGTGTGCTCGTGCAACTCGGTCATGCTCGCGTGGTGTCCTTTCCTGCCAGTGCAATCCCTCCAGGAGTGACGCGGTCGTCACCGCTATTTCTTACCGCCTGCGGCAGCCTGTTGCCGCAAAGCTTCCATCTCTGCGGCCCGCTTCTTGCGGCGGCGCACGACCGCCAAGACGGTGGCTGTAATGCCGCCACCGATGATCGCCATTCCCACGAGAACGAAGATCAAGGCGATGTTTGCTTGAAAAAAGATGAAGTTGATACTGACGATATCCCGATTGAGAAAGACGAAGAAGATCACATAGAGCGCGATCAACGTCCAGATGGTGGGCCGAATATAGGCGGTCCAGGACGTCGACTCGCTCCCATTGGCCGCGCCCGTCACGGGTGTCGGGTTCGGTGGGACCGGCTGAGGTGCTGGGGTATGTTCGCTCATGTGTTCCTCCTCGTTTCAGTGTCGCAGGTCTTGACGGCCAACGCAGACCGAGCCGCGGCGTCGTCGAGTCTGGCCACCACGACGTCACCCACCCCGACTGCAACAACTACCTCGACGCCCACACCATCGCCTGATCCTGGCAGTTTGGCGGATCAGTTCGCGCGCGATCCCGGTCAAGCCTTCTTGGACTACGTCGTTGGCGTGCCCCTACGAGTCGCGATCATCATTGTCTGTGCAGTCGTCTTTTGGGCTCTGACGGTCCGCGCCGTAAACCGTGTGACGCGCCGACTGGTCGTGAAGGCCGAAAGTGACCGCCTCGCACTGCAGCGTCAGACGCGTCACACATCCGACCTCGCTGCTGCAGTCATGAATCAGCGTCGCCGAGCCCGGGCCGAAGCAATCGCGGCGCTTCTCCGATCAGCGATCACCTTCGTCATCGCCACGATCACTATCTTGCTGGTCTTGGCTCAGTTCGAGATCGATCTGACACCATTGCTGGCGAGCGCCGGCATCGTCGGTGTGGCCTTGAGCTTTGGCGCCCAAAGCCTGGTCAAGGACTACCTCTCGGGGATATTCATCATCTTGGAGGATCAGTATGGGGTGGGCGACCTCGTCGATGTGGGAGAAGCGATTGGACACGTCGAGGACGTCACCCTGCGAGTAACCCGACTCCGGGACCTCACCGGCATCGTGTGGTACGTACGAAACGGTGAGATCTTGCGCGTCGCCAACAAGTCGCAGGGCTGGACGATTGCCATCGTCGACATCCCGGTGATGTACGACGAAGACCTCGGCCGTGTGCGGGACGTGGTGGAGCGAGTGGCCGACGATATGGATGCCGACGCTACATTCGACGGCAAACTGCTCGGCAGGCTCGCCTACGGAGGAGTTGAGTCGGTCAGTGGGGAGGCCGTTTACGTGCGGATGACGGCCAAAGTGAAGCCTGAGGAACAGGTGCCTACGACTCGGGCCATCCGTGAGAGAGTCAAGGCTGCCTTCGACGCAGCCGGAATCCAAGTACCAGTGCTGCTCTACGGGGCTGGTGGTACCGGACCGGGCGGGGCTGGCAGACCCGGAGCGGCGACTCCCCCCTCGTAGCAGACGGATTCCGTGTCTGCCGTCGCACGGCCAGGCGGAGTTGGCGGGCTGGCCGTGCGAATGGTTGCTGTGTCCGAGCTAGGGGGATTCATCGGGCCGCTCCAGATGGGCGGTGAGCTAGTCTGGCCGGGTGACCGACAAGTCCCCGACCTCGGGCAGCAACGGTGCCGACGACTCTGTCGCTTCGATGTTTGAACAGTTCGGTGGCAGCGAGTTTTTCACCGAATTGGTCGCGGACTTCTATCGCGGCGTGGCTGCCGACCCGGTCCTACGGCCCATGTATCCGGAGGCCGACCTCTTGCCAGCGCAGCATCGGTTGCGCTTGTTCCTCGAACAGTACTGGGGCGGGCCACGTACTTATTCAGATGAACGCGGGCATCCGCGTCTACGGATGCGCCACGCACCTTTCCCGATCGACGACGACGCCCGCGACCGGTGGCTAGGACACATGGAGAACGCTCTCAACGCCCGCTCTCTGCCAACTCCTCTTCATGACGAGATGTGGCGCTACCTGGTGATGGCGGCTCACTCCCTAGTCAACCGTCCCCAGTAGTTGCCGCGGACGCACCGGGCGCGACCTAAGGCAGCAGTCGGGCGAGGCTCTGGACGTCGTCGGCAGCAAAGACTTGGCCAGCAGGGGACTGCAGCCGATACCACCCGTCGGCTCGACCGAGGTGACACATTGCCGTCGGTTCCCGCAAGAAGCCGAACTGGTGGGCCGTGTGCAACAGCCGCATCGGAGCTCCGCGCCACGCGTCGGCCGCCCACAAGTCCTCGGCAATCCGGTCAGCATCCACCGCGGCTTCGCTTCGGACGGGCGGGGAGTCTGACTCCCGCGCGGGCACCAAGGACCGAAATCGTTCCACTGCACTACTGACCCGGGACTCGAGCTCGCCCGCTGTCTCGGTGCCGACGAGTTCCCAGCCACTCGTCGGGGGCAACAGCATCAGCTCGGACGGCGTGGACACATCATCAGGAAGCCGCACTTCGACCAGGCCGGCCTGGGGTGTCGAGACATCGCCGATCACGTCGCGGAGTCTTCCTGCCGACACGGTTCGGTCCCCGGGACGGGTCGTCTGGAATGCCGGGACAGCCGCAAACGCGACGCATCCATTGGGAGTGGAGCAGAACAAGCCCACGGCTTGAGGTTGAACGCTCACTCTGCACGCAGCTCTGGCGTCCCAGCCGATGGCACTGGCTAAGAACCCTGCTGCGAACGCTGCGTCTTCTCGCCGGAGGGTCAGGCGTGATTCGGGCGCGCTCACGCCCATATCGCCTCGACTGAATCAGTCCGTCCACCCATAGTGGCCCAGCCCAGCCTAGTCGCGAGTGAGTTTGCGGTAGGTGGCACGCGTGGGGCGGGCAGCTTCTGGCCCCAGGCGATCAATCTTGTTCTGCTCGTAGGAAGCAAAGTTGCCTTCGAACCAGAACCACTGGGAGTCCCCTTCGTAGGCCAGGATGTGCGTGGCGACACGGTCGAGGAACCAGCGGTCGTGAGACGTGATCACGGCACAACCGGGAAACTCGAGCAGCGCGTTCTCCAAGCTCGACAACGTCTCGACGTCAAGGTCGTTGGTGGGCTCGTCGAGGAGGAGTAGATTCCCGCCGATCTTGAGGGTCAATGCCAGGTTCAGGCGGTTGCGCTCTCCGCCCGATAGGACCCCGGCTGGTTTCTGCTGGTCCGGGCCTTTAAAGCCGAAGGCTGACACGTATGCCCGGCTCGGCATCTCCACTTTTCCGACATTGATGTGGTCGAGTCCGTCGGAGACGACTTCCCAGACATTCTTGGTCGCCTCGATTCCCGCGCGACTCTGGTCCACATAGGAGATTGAGACAGTGTCCCCAATCTTCACCGTTCCCGCGTCGGGTTGCTCGTCACCGACGATCATCTTGAACAATGTCGTCTTGCCGACGCCGTTGGGGCCGATGACGCCCACGATTCCGTTGCGGGGAAGACTGAAAGACAAGGAATCGAACAGGAGCCGGTCGCCGAACCCTTTGACGAGATCACTTACCTCGACGACCTGGTTGCCCAGACGCGGTCCCGGCGGAATTTGAATCTCCTCGAAATCGAGTTTGCGCGTGCGGTCGGCTTCGGCAGCCATCTCCTCGTACCGACTCAGCCGTGACTTGCTCTTGGCCTGTCGGGCTTTCGGATTCGACCGAACCCACTCGAGTTCGTCGGCCAGACGCTTGCGCAGCTTCGCGTCCTTTTGGCCTTCCACCTTCAGCCTGGAAGCTTTCGTCTCCAAGTAGGTGGAGTAGTTGCCTTGGTACGGGAATGCCCGGCCACGGTCGAGTTCGAGAATCCATTCGGCAACGTTGTCAAGGAAGTAACGATCGTGGGTGATCGCCACGATCGTGCCGGGGTACTTCTCCAAATGTTGTTCGAGCCACTGCACGGACTCGGCGTCGAGGTGGTTGGTCGGCTCATCGAGCAGCAGCAGGTCAGGTTGACTCAACAGCAGACGACATAATGCGACGCGCCGCTTCTCTCCACCGGACAGAACTGTCACATCAGCATCGGGGGCAGGGCAACGCAGCGCATCCATCGCTTGCTCAAGTTGGGAATCGAGATCCCAGGCATTGCGGTGGTCGAGTTGTTCCTGCAGCGTACCCATCTCTGCCAGCAGCGCCTCGTAGTCAGCTTCGGGGTCGGCGAGGGCCGCCGAAATCTCGTTGAAGCGGTCCAGCATGCCCTTGGTCTCCGCGACACCATCTTCGACGTTCTCCAGGACCGACTTCGACTCGTCAAGCTCAGGTTCCTGCAGCAGGATGCCCACTGAGTAGCCCGGAGACAAGATGGCGTCTCCGTTGGACGGCTGATCCAGGCCTGCCATCAACTTGAGCAGACTGGACTTACCGGCACCATTAGGACCCACTACACCGATCTTGGCGCCCGGCAGGAAGCTCAAAGTAACGTCGTCAAGAACTACCTTGTCGCCATGGGCCTTGCGAGCCTTGCGGAGAGTGTAGATGAATTCAGCCACGAGGCCCAAGGGTAGTTGACCGCCGTCATAGATCGACGCACGGGCAGTCCTACTATGGAGGCTACGCGCCCGTAGCTCAATGGATAGAGCAACCGGTTTCTACCCGGTTGGTTGGGGGTTCGAGTCCTCCCGGGCGCGCCAAACGCGTTACTCCTCGGGGGTTCCTATGCCTTTTCGCCCCAAGCGACCATTCCGTCGATGTTGGTCTTGAGTACGGTTCCGACCGTCGCGTCTCCACCCTTGGTCATCAGCGCGTACTTGATTGATCCAATGTCCTTCTTGATGGGGGCGGCTGACAGGGAGTAGGCGACACCGTCGGGCTTGATGAGCCAGGCTCCCAAGTTGTATTCGGTGCGAGCGCCTTGCTTCTTGTCCAGTGCCATCGTGCGCTCGTCGTCTTGCTCCCAAGCGACTACTCGCCAACCGTCGCGTTCACCAAGATCGGCCAGGTGTAGCGCCACCTGGATCCCTCCGAGGGCGGGCAACTTCATCCGCTGGATGTATAGGACATCAGTGTCGGAGTTGCGGGAAATCACTTCAGTGTGCTCGACGTACTGAACGTTGTCCGGGTACGCCTCAACGTCGAGGATGCGTCCTGCCAACTTGTCGACATCGACCCCATTGACGGGCTTGAGACCGACTCCCTCACTGGTTGGTCGGCCGTCATATCGCCATGATTCGCTCCCGAACTTGTCTGTTGGCAAGTTCGGGATCCGCTCCATGACGCGGGACAAGAACTCTTCAGCTTTTTCCATTGCCACAGCAAACCTCCGGTTGGTGAATCGGGCGTGATCGAACTCTACGGAGATTCACGGCCGAGCGCGACCTGGCGTCACTCCCGCCGCTACGGGCGCCGAACCGTGAGCAGTTCCACATGGCCTGGGCGTTCACCCGCAAGTTAGGTAAGGGTAACCTTATTTGCAATGTCCACGACACTGCCGATGCCCGCAATCGATTGCGAGTACCCCAAAGCCGCCCACAGAATCTGGGAACCAGGCCGCTGGGGCAGCCAACCCTGCTTGGTGACACCTGATCGCACTTTGAGCTACAGCGATGTCGACCAATTAGTGCAGCAAGCGCGGACCGCTCTGGTTGAGCAATGGAGGGCTGCCGGCGGGCAGGCCGATCGAGCCGACATGGCTCCCATAGCGGCTGCCTCGCTGCACAATTCCATTGAATCGATTGTCTGGTACCTCGCCTGCCTCAAGGCGGAGATCCCGCTGCTGCTGTTGCCAACTGACCCCGCTAAAGCGGCCGGACTGATCAGAACGTGGCGGCCGCAACTAACAATCGACACGACAGCACCTATCGACACGGCGGTGCTGGACCTCGTTGATTCGGCAGACTCTGCACCGCCTGAATCCACATGGGGTGAGCCCACAGGATCCACTGGGCGCACTGTGAACCTCGCAGGTGCCCACCGCGACTTGCGACTGTTGTTGAGCACGTCCGGTTCGACCGGAAGCCCCAAACTCGTGCGCCTGTCGCAGCACAACCTCGACAGCAATGCGGCAGCAATTGCCGAGTACTTGGACTTGCGCACCACTGACTGCGGTATCACGAGTTTGCCGTTGTCGTATTGCTATGGGCTGTCGGTTCTGAACTCCCATCTATTGGCGGGGGCTCGACTCGTTGTCGGCGAGTGGTCAGTGACGGACCCGTGCTTCGAAAACGCTCTGCACCACCACGGCGTGACGGGATTCGCGGGGGTCCCGTACACCTACGATCTGCTGGAGCGTTCCGGCGGGAGGGAGCGGTTCCCCGCCAGTCTGCGCTACCTCACCCAGGCGGGAGGACGCCTTGGGCCCGAACGAGTTCAGGAGTGGGCGAACTGGGCGGCTGGTAAGGGTGTGGATTTCTTTGTCATGTACGGACAGACCGAGGCGACCGCTCGCATGGCCTATCTGCCCCCAGACTTGGCCCCGCGGTTTGCCCACTGCATCGGTCAGCCCATTCCGGGCGGCCACCTGTGGGTCGCCGATGCGGATTCTTGCGGAGTTGGCGAACTATGCTACTCGGGCCCCAACGTGATGATGGGCTACGCCGAGACCCCTGCTGACCTCGGTCGCAGTCCCGATACCGAGTTCCTGCGCACGGGCGATCTGGCTCGCCAGCTCGACAATGGGCTATTCGAGATCACTGGCCGCGCCAACCGCATCGCTAAGATCTTCGGTTTGCGAATCGACCTGGCCACAGTGGAAGAAGCCCTGGCTGCGGCAGGGCTGACAACCATTGTTGTCGACTATGACGAGCACCTCGGCGTGGTGGTCGAAACTCCGGCAGCCGGTGGCTCCACTTCGGCATCCCCGGCTGCCAGCGAGGTCACTTCCCAGGCCACCACTTTGGCAGCGGAGGCGGCCGGGCTCCCGCCGCACAGCGTGATCACGGTGCTCGTTGGTGAGCTGCCCCGCTTGGAATCGGGCAAACCCCACTTTGCCGCGGCCCGAGAACTGCTCGCGACCGCCGCACCGACTTCCCCGCATCGAGTCCCAACAACCGTGACATCCGATCCCCAGGCAGCTTCCCTCGACCTCACCGAGTCCCCCGGCTCGGTGGGTGAGATTTTCCGTGACTGCCTGGGTCTGCCGCCCGGTCCCATCTGTGGTGACTCGACCTTCACGAGTCTCGGCGGCGACTCCATGTCTTATGTGGTCGCTTCCGTGCGGCTCGAAAAGCTGCTGGGAGATCTCCCCACCGGCTGGCAACACCTTCCCATCTCCTACCTACAGGGGCTGCGTCAGCCGGTGGACGGGACGGCACCGCGACGGTTGTGGTGGGCGCACATGGACACAACAGTCGTGATTCGCGCGTTGGCGATCATCGCCATCGTGGGTTCGCACATCGGGGTTTTCAAGGTGGTGGGCGGAGCCCACATCCTCATTGTGATTGCTGGGTACAACTGGGCAAGGTTCGGGCTAGAGCAGTCCGATGCGTCCCGTCGGCTGCGGGCAAATTGGGTAACGATTCGCCGTTTCTTCGTGCCGAGCGCTCTGTACATTGGGGCTGTCGTGCTCCTCGCCAGCGAGTACCCGGCTTACACCCTGTTCGGAATCAACACCTTCGGGCCGACAGAAGATTCGCCCGCGTGGCGTTATTGGTATATCGAAGCAGCCTTGTTTGTGATGGTCGCGGCGGCACTACTCATGGCCGTGCCGTGGATGTATCGAACTGCGCGACGTTGGCCGTTTGCCTGGGCGCTCGCACTGTTAGCTGCCGGGCTGGCTGCCCGCTACCTGTTCGTCACTGCCGGAGAGGGCCCGACTAGCGTGTTCACTCCGGTCGCCGTGTTCTGGGTTTTCGCACTCGGGTGGGCGCTAGCAGCAGCCCGCAAGCGCTGGCAGTCGCTACTCGTCGTCGGCATCCTCGCTGTCGGGCTCATCGGCTACTTCGAGAACCCTTGGAGGGTTCCTGTCATTCTGGCCGCAGTCGGTGTGATTGCGTTCGTCCCACAGGTACGGACACCGCGGATGACCGTACCTGCCATCACCGTAGTGGCGTCCGCTTCGCTGTTCATCTACCTGTCACATTGGCAGGTGTACCCCATCTTCGGAGACGATTCGTGGCTCGGGCTCGTTGCCAGCATCGCCGCCGGGGTGGGCCTCGCGCGCGCCTACTCTGTCGTGAGCGACCGGGTGAGGCGATTCTGGCCGGGCCGCCGTCGACGATCGAGCAACCCGCCGATGACGCCTGCGACTGGACCCGCTCTCGTATCGACCAAATAGTGACGACTGGAGTTGCCCGTGCACACGATTCGAACCGGAATCGATGTCGTGGACGTGGCCCGTCTGCAGCAGTTCGTGGACGGACCCGGCGGAGACGATTTTCTGGCCCGCACTTTCACGCCCGGCGAACGGGCAGTGTGCGGCGCTCGCGTCGAGCGATTGGCAGCGAGGTGGGCAGCTAAGGAGGCCGTGCTCAAGATTCTCCGAATCGGGGTGGATCAGGTCACGCTCACCGACATTGAAATCACCAATGATCCCCGTGGAGCCCCTTCCCTGCAGCTAAAGGGCCATCCGGCAGCTATCGCTGAGGCCGACGGCCTCACCGACTGGTCCGTCTCGATGTCCCATGACGGCACAATGGCCGCTGCAATCGCGGTTGCCACCGGAGACTGTGGTTGCGCGCCAAGTTCCGCTGGTCGAGGGTGAAATAGGCGTTGCGCAACCGGCGACGCGTCGACCGATCTACGCCCGCGACGCAAGCAGTTGCTGAACCGAATCGGCAATCTGCAAGTCTTCCCTACTCGTCACCACCAGCACTCGAACCTGACTGTCGGGCCTAGAAATGATCGCATCGGAGTGGCATGCGGCATTCTGATCTACATCCACTCTGACTCCGAGAAACGCCAAATCGGCGGCGAGCCGTTCACGCACAGCCGCTGCGTGCTCGCCGATCCCTCCGGTGAACACCAGTGCATCGAGGCCACCCATGCTGGCGATCATGGCTCCAGCGCACGACGTGAGGCGATGAGAGAATACCCTCAATGCGGCCCACGCTTCCCGATCACCCGCTTGGGCGGCCCGTTCCACGTCTCGATAGTCACCGCTGACCCCCGACATGCCGGCCAGCCCCGACTGGTGTTCTAGCGCATCTGACATTTCCGCTGGCGCAACACCACCGGATTCGATCAACCACAACAGCATTCCGGGGTCGACGGCGCCTGCGCGGGTGCCCATGACCAGCCCGTCCAGAGGGGTGAAGCCCATCGTCGTGTCTACGG
>CBFGTA010000051.1:0-16138 GCA_965651595.1 uncultured bacterium
TACTACGACGTGGTGGCGCGCCTATTGGTGCTGTGGCGCGCGGGATGCGTGTGCGGCTAGCAGCTTTCGCCTGCAGTGTTGAGACGAGGGGCTAGGTAGTTGCGCCCGTGGCGGGGAGCGCTTAGCGGAAGCGTTTGGCTTTCTTCACGCGGTAGCGCTGTTTGATGTTGAGGGCGCGGTACTCGTCGGTGGCTTTGGCGCGGTAGCGCACCACGAGGGTGAACGCGCAGCGGCCGTTGGTGCGGATGGTGAGTTTGCGGCCCGGGCCGCTAATCAGGCGGTGGCACCGCACGTCACCGCGGGCCGACATTCCACGGATCAGACCCGCTGCGCGCACGGGCACGCCTTCGCGCGTGGTGGCGTTCCTGCGGTTCAGCACGGTCGCGCCCTGTGGCTTGATGCGCTTGGGTACTTGCTTGGCCCGCAGTTGCTGACGTTCTTTGGTGGGGGTCGGGCCAGGCCCAGCGCCAGCGACCGTCAAGGGGAGAGTGCGGGAGTTGGACTGGACGAGGCCGAGGATGGTGTTGGATGCGGTGAACTCCGGATTGAATGATCCGGACTCGGTCGGCGTGCCCGTGATTGTGTTGCCGGTTAGTGTGAGGCCCGCAGGGAGAGCGCCGGAGGTCAGGGCCACGGTCACGGGCGCCGCACCAGTCGTTGTGATAGGGGCACTATATGGCTGGCCCTGGGCAGCTTCGGGCAAGCTGTTGGTAGTGATCTCGGCAGGGGCTTCGTCAGCGAAGCGCAGCGACGCGTAGCCAGTGCCTTGCGCAACGTCCGGGTCTGCGAGCAGCGCCGCCCATACGAGAGCGTCCTCGTCGAACGTCACCTGGGCCGGAGATCCTCCCTGGGCGCCGCCTGCACCCCCATTGTTGCGCGTCCCTTGCAGAGCACGTCCAGCGATCACCAGGGTGCCGGGGGAGACTCCCTGGCCCGTCGCGCCTACGCCGGGAGCGTTGCGGATCGGCTGCAGGGATGTGCCGCCGATAGCGGTGAACTGCCCGTCGTTGACAGTGGACGTGCCTCCTCCGCCACCAACATTGCCCTGGAAGGATCCGCCGCCGCCAACACCAGCGCCGGGACCGGCCTGCTCGGAACCGGCTCCGCCACGGGCAGTCACGTTTCCGGTATCTATCGTCAGGGTCCCGGCACTACCAGGACCACTTCCCTGCCGTGCTCCTCCCCCACCGATTCCTGCTCCTCCGGCGTAAACAATCGCAGAAATGGTCGCCCCATCACCGCCCGTGGCCGTCACGATGCCGCCGTTGATTGTGATCGACCCGCCGTTACCGCGATCGCCGCCGCCGATGCCAGCCCCAGCGCTACCGCCGGAGGCGTCCACGATGGTGTTGGCCCCTTCGATGGTGATCGTTCCCCCGGCCCCTTGGTAGCCGCCCCCGATGCCCGCGCCCTGCGCGCCGCCGGTTGCTGTGACGTCCGCTCCGGCCCGGATTTCGATGGTGCCACCGCTGCCTTGACCGCCACCTCCGATTCCGGCGGCACGGTTGCCGCCGGTCACCTCGACCGCGGCCCCGTCGATGATGATCGTGCCCGAGTTCTCGCCAACTCCTCCACCGATGCCAGCACGGTTAAAAGGGGGTTCCGTCACGCGCAGCAGACCCGAGACTTCCCCTTCGGCGGTATCCGTGATCGTCAGCGTCGTGTCGACGGGAACCCCGAAGCCGCTCTGTACAGTCAGCCCAGCACCGTTGAGGTCGATGGTCTTAGTCGCATTGGTGTCACTCGCGAGATCAAAACGATTACCACCAATCGTCAACGTGCTGGTCAGCCGGACGGTCGTAGCTGACGATCCCCAACAGTCTCTGAATGTAGTGAAGTCGCTGGCGTCACAGGTAGTGGCTAGGGCAGGGGAGGTGATACCGGTCATGAGGGCTGCGGCAACAGCCATCGAGGTGGCTGCGGCGGCAATTGGGCGAGTTAGGCGATGAGGCATAGGGCAGTCTTACCAGTCCATTGTTCAACCGTTCAACACGATCATCATTCTCGATACGTCCTGCCAGCCACGTGCACTCGGGTCCAGGCAAGTTGAGGGGGCGGGGCGTCGGGACTAGTGTTTTGCCACAAGGCGTTCGGACCGCGCCCTGATCAGACCGCGCCCTGGGCCGTCGGATGTGGTCCACCGGGGGCTAGGCAGCCAAACGGGCCAACTGGGCCAGATGCGAACGGGTCCACCGGGCCAGCCGAAGAGGAGCGTCACATGAGGGTGTTCACGAGTGCTTGTGCGGTATTCCTCCTAGTGGCGGGAGCCGTGACCGCCGCTCCCGCCGTGGCCAGTCCGACAGCGCAGGACGTCCCAGTAGCCACCGAGGCCTCAGTGACCCTTGAGGCACCTTCGCTATCGGTGGCGCTGCGCGGTGATGGGCCCCGCCAGGCGCTGCGCCGCCTGTGTCAGCGGGTCCTGGGACCCCAATGCACCGACGACCCGGCCACCAACATCAAACGGCTGCGGGCCAAACTGCGCGGCGCCGACTTGAGCAACCTCAACCTCCAAGGGCTGCGCCTCGCGGGTGTCAACCTGAGCCGAGCCCGACTGCAGGGCGCCGACCTGCGAGGCGCTGTGCTGAAGCGAGTCAAGCTGCGCGGGGCCCGACTGCAGCGCGCCAAACTAGCCGGTGCGGTGCTCACCCGGTCGAACCTGAAGCGCACGGATCTACGCAAGGCAAACCTCAAGCGCGCCCAACTGACCCGGGCCGTCTTGAATCGGGCCAACCTGTCGAAGGCAAACCTGACCGGAGCTGACCTCAGTGGCGTGCGGGGTAAGCGCCTCAAAGCCCGCAACGCCAAACTGTCGCGAGTTGACTTCGGCCCACCGGGGGCACCGACCAGCAACCAGGTCAGGAGTTCGGCCACCTGCCCGCCATCGTGCGCTGGCGCCAAGCTCTCTGGGGCCGATTTCTCCGGGGCCACTCTGGTCGGCACCAACTTCACCAGCGCCACTCTCACCAACGCATCATTCATTGGTGCCTACCTGGAGAAGGCCATCTTGCAGTCCGCCAACGCGACGAGTGCCAACTTCACCCAGGCCAGCCTGCCCCGCACCCAGTTGACTCTCACCAACTTGTCAAAGGCGAACTTTTGGGAGGCTCGCCTCAGCGGGGCCGGCTTCTACCTCACCAACGTCCAGGGCACGTACTTTGGTGGGGCAGGGCTGTCGGGCGTGATCGTCGATGGCGGCCTCTTGGGCGTGCCCGCCAACTTCCCCGCCAACTACACCCTTCGCAGTGGCTACATCGTCGGACCCGGGGTGATCATCGAAACTCCCATTGGAGTGCCAACCGGCAAGTTCCTCAACTTCGCTGGGGTAAACCTCACCGGCGCCACCCTCCAACTGCAGTATCAGGCGGGAATGGCGCTGACAGGTGCGAATCTCACCAACGCTGTGCTCAAGAACATGGTGATGACCAATACCAACTTCGCAAACGCCAACCTGACTGGAGCCAGTCTGCCCGGCACCCAGTTCGGCGGCGGAAACACGTGGACCGGAGCCATCTGCCCCAGCGGCAACCCCGGCCCCTACCCCTGCACCAACTGACCCGTACCCCCCTCTGCCGCGCTGGGACTGGACACACAGCTGGTTACATGTAACACTTGGGGGATGGACGTCAAGGATCGCGTTCAGGCCTACCGCGACAGAATGCGCGCCCAAGGGCTCAGGCCTCTCCAGATGTGGGTGCCAGATGTGCGCGACGCGTCATTCCTCGAAGGCGCGAAGCAGCATTGCGACGCAATCAACCAGTCGACGGCCGACGACGACGTGTTCTGGGAAGAAGTGGCGGTCAGCTGGGATGAGTCCGATTGAAACGGGGAGAAATTTGGAGCATCGCCGGTGGCGTCTATACGAGTAAGCCGCGACCAGCAGTCATCATTCGCGACGACGCGTTCGCTACCCTCAATTCCGTCACCGTCATCCCGCTGACCTCGACTGCGGTCGAACATGCGGGCTATCTTCGAGTTGCGATTGAGCCACATTCGGACAGTGGGTTGACGACAGCGAGTTTCGCGATGATCGACAAGATTTCGTCGGTGCGTCGGTCTCACGTTTCCGAGCGCATCGGTCGAGTTACAGAATCTGATCTGCTGAACATCGAACGTTCCCTGCTCGTCTTCCTCGGCATGGCCCGCTAGGTAGCGCCCGCTCTCGATGTGCCGAACGAGTTGTGAGCGCTTGCACCCGGTGGTCGCCTGCACCCACTAGGATCGGGCCATGCTTGCCGCCGCCGTGATCCTCGCTCTGTTCGCGGTCGTGCTCGCGGGTGGGGCGTTCTGGCTCGCGGGCAAGGCGGTGCGGATCTCGCGGCAATCCGGTATGGCCGCCAAGCGGCTGGCCACTCTGGACCCAGACGTGGTTGAGGGGCTGCTCGATCGGGCGGCAGCGATTGATGCCGCCAACGTGGCGCTCGACCAACTCGGGGCGCTCGTGCAGGCCACCCGCGACGACATCGCCCACTCGCTGCGCCATGTGGCAGTCGTGCGCTACGACGCGTTCCGCGACATCACTGGTCGCATGTCGTACTCGACGGCCATCCTCGACGACACCGGCGACGGGGTGGTGCTGACGAGCCTGCATGGGCGCACCGAGACCCAAACCTTCGCCAAGGCCGTTCGAGTGGGTGAGGCCGAAGGACTCACCCCGGAGGAAGAACAAGCCGTGGCCCACGCCTGGAAGGGAGGCGTCACCTCGTGAACGCCCCACACCTCACCCCGGCCGACGGCCCCGTCGAGACGGTCGCCTACCTTGGCCCGCGCGGCACGTTCACCGAGATCGCCATGCGGTCGCTCGCCCCTGACGCCGCCGACCACGCGATCGCCTTGCCCACTGTGGACGCGGTCCTCGACGCGGTGCGGTCGGGGAGGGTCACCTCGGGAGTCGTGCCGATCGAGAACTCGCTCGAGGGCCCGGTCACGCCGACCATCGATTCGTTGTCGCGCTCGGACGCGCCGCTGGTGATTGTCGGCGAGTGGGCGCTACCGGTGCAGTTCGCGCTACTCGGTCGGGCCGGGACAGAACTGGGCGATATTCGCCGCGTGACCACGATCCCGATCGCGGCCGCCCAGTGCCGGCAGTGGCTCGACGCTCACGTACCCGGCGCCCACATCGTGGCGGCACTATCGACTGCTCACGCGGCCCAGCGCGTGGCCGAGGACGACCCGCCAGCCGCCGACGCAGCCATCAGCGCCGCCATCGCCGCCGAACACTACGGACTCGAGGTACTCGCCACCAACATCGGCGACAACCCGGATGCCTCGACCCGATTCGTCCACGTCCGACCCCCGACTGCCCCGCCTGAGCGCACTGGTGCCGACAAGACGTCACTGGTGCTGTTTATGCGTGAGGACCACGCGGGCGCTCTGCAAGAGATCCTCACCGAGTTCGCTGTGCGGGGAGTCAATTTGACCCGCATCGAGTCGCGCCCGACTCGTCGCCAACTCGGTGACTACTACTTCTCGATCGACTGCGAGGGCCACATCGCCGATGCGCGCGTGGCCGAGGCCCTGATGGGGCTGAGTCGCGTGTGCGCAGACGTGCGCTACCTAGGGTCCTACCCGCGCCACGACGGCAAGGAGACCCACGTCCGTCCCGGCACAACTGATGCCGACTTCACTCAAGCGGCGGCTTGGTTGCGGCAGATGCGAGAAGGCCCCGGGTGACACCTCGTTGATGAGGTGCCCTCCCAGCCTTTCCAAGTGCCACCGTCACCCGCATACAGCTCCGCTGCACGGCGACATCTTCTCAGCTGGCTCAACGAGGTAGACCTTCTGCTGCTTCCAGGACGGATCCATGGGCCAGGCGCGCGGCGTGAGGCGCCTATGCGATCGTGATGGTGTCGTCCCCGACTTGCACAGAGACTTGCAAAGTCCCGCCCAGGGCATCGACGTAGCGCCGAAGCGTGTCCACCTTGGTGTAGTCCACCTGGCCCCGCTCGATTTCTGATACGCGTTTCTGGCTGATCGCCAGCGCCTCAGCGACGTCAGTCTGGGTCAAGGCCAGCATCTCACGCAACTCGCGAAGCTTGTATGCGCGAACTTCGGCCAGGAGCTGCTCCTTGAACTCAGCTCGACGCTGTGGATCGCCAGGACGATCCTCCAAAATGTTGCTTATTGTTCTAGTCATCTCGGTCACTTCCCTCTCTTGAGCGGCGCCGTTTCTTCGGCGGCGAGTCGGCTAGGGCTCCGTCAGTCTGTCGACGGCGGCCCTTTGCTAGGTGTTGGTCGTACAGGTCGTCAGCAATCGGAATGTTTGTGCGATACCACTGCTTCCACTGCCCCTTCTTGTCTCCCGCCACTAGCAAGATCGTCCGTCGATCTGGGTCGAACGCGAACAACACTCTTATCTCGCTGCGTCCGGCCGAACCTGGTCTCAACTCCTTCATATTGCTGTGACGCGAGCCAGCGATGGTGTCGACTAGTGCCGACCTAGACCTAGACCTGGGCCGAGTTCCTCCAGAATCTCTATCGCCGCAACGATTCGGTCGAATGTCACTTCGTCAACAGACCTCAGCCAATCTTCGATGTGCTCAATATTGACCACCCACACGCGAAAACTATACCCTTTATCTTCTAGACGGTAAAGGGTATATGGTGGCACCCAAGCGGTCGGCTTGGTTGCGGCAGATGCGAGAAGGCCCCGGGTGACACCTCGTTGATGAGGTGCCCTCCCAGGGCCTTCCCAAGTGCCACCGTCACCCGCCACCGGCTCAGGCGTACGGCGACACGGTGACTGACAGTGGGTTAGAGGATGACGCGGCGAGCGCCAGCGTACTTGCTGCGCCACCACGGGGCGTTGATGGACTCAACCTTGATGTCGGAGCGTGGGTTGTTGGCGCCGATCATCTTGCCCTTGCCGATGTACATCGACACGTGCTGGCTGCCGTTGCGACCCCAGAACAGCAAGTCGCCGGGGCGCAGGTTGCTCTTGGACACGCGCTTGCCGCGCTTCATCGACATTTGCGCGCCCGAGTAGTGAGGCAAGTACACGCCAACGGCTTGGTTGTAGACGACCTTCGTGAACCCCGAGCAGTCGAATGCGAGGTTGCGGCTTGCGCCCGCAACATATTGGCCGCCCTGGCGCTTCTTCTGCTTCGCCAACTTCACGACGCGGCGCTGCAGTTCGCGCTGGCGCAGCTGGCGAGTTTTGGGCGTGAGGCGCTGGGGCTTGAGCTTCATGAGGCGCTTGCCAGGCAGTCGCCGCACCTGCACGGCTGTCAAGACCTGGGCGGACTGTTGCGCCTTGGCCCGCTTGGCTTGTTTGGCTTTCTTAGCCTGCTTGGCTTGCTTCGCCTTCTTCGCTGATCCGGGTGCTGCCTCAATAGCGTTCACTGCACCGGGAGCGGTGGGAACGGCCATGGCCGACACGGGGGCCATCAGTGTGGCGCCGGTCGCGACAGCTGCGCAGGCAGCTACATACCGAAAACGTGCACGCATGCAGTACAACAACTCCTTGATTCACGCCTACCAGCTGAGTGCTGCTGACTGCACCAGTGACGGCGCAGACAAAGACCAACCGACAAAATGACGGGGCCTGCAGCACACGACGGATCGTCGTGCGGCCACGATCGGGCGAGGTCGGCCGACGGATGGCTTCCGTGGCGAGGCCCTGATCGTGTTGCGGCGGGCTGCTTGCGCGCCTCCGTTGAGGCACTGCGAACAAACAGCTTGGCGACCGTAACAAGGAATTGCAGATCGCCCAAGCGCTGTCCACCTGTGGATATTACTCAGAGTAATCAGATAGGGGTGGTTGGAGAAGGTCGGCGTGCGACAACATGGAGTTTTCGGTAACGTCCGGTAGTTTGCGCCTGTGGCACGCCTCACAGGGATCTGCGTGTGGCAGGACTTATCCACTGAATTTTGGACGATTATGGGGACAACTAGCCCCTTTTTCGGACACCTGACTCGCGAAACCTGTTGATAGTCAAGGAGTTTCGCGTCTCGCCGGGGTTCTTGTGTGTTTGTGACGACAGTTCTGTGAGTGGTTTCTCATCGCAGGTGGGCGCGGGATCTCCGCGGTCAGCTGGCTGGTCGTTGTGGTGGGCCCTACAATCGGTGGGCTGTTCTAGCTATCGTGCGGGCGTCGGCTCTCGGCGAGGAGGCGGTCGATGAGTTCGGCGACCCCGTCGTCGGTGTGGGAAGAGACCACCCGATCGGGCCCCACCGCGGCCAGAACTGCCTCGTGGGCGTTCGCGACGGCGTAGCCGCGGCCCGCCCACGTCAACATCGACAAGTCGTTGGGCATGTCCCCGACAGCAACGATCTGCTCGCGGGAGATGCCGTGGTGCTGGGCCAACCATTGCAGGCCGGACGCTTTCGACGTGTCGGCGTCTGACATCTCGAGGAGCACTTCGCCGGGCGTGGAGTGGGTGACTGTCACCAAGCCGGTCAGGGCGTCTTCGAGTTCCCTCCACACCGCGTCGGGCTCCCGCCCGGGAGCGTCGGCACGGGCCAGCAACTTGATCAGGCCCGGCCGGGTGATGAGTTCGTCCACGGGCTTGACCGGAACCCGCACCGGCACGTTGACGCCGCGCAGGTAGCCGGGTTCGTGACCGGCCCAGTCGGCTGCCGCGAACCCAGGATTGAACCCGCGCGGCCCGTTGGCGGCGTCGGCGAGTGCTTGCGCCCCAGGAATCGGATGGCCCGCTTGGGCGTACTCGGCGGCGAACCGAGCCTCCGGCAGGATCGTGCGGATTCGAGTTGTGACCGTGTGGAGCGCGTCGGGGTCGATCGGCTGGATGTGTTCGACGACCCGTTCGTCGAAGTTCGCCACCACCGCTCCGTTCGCCCCGACGCCCAGCCCGTGCCAGCCCAGGGCCGCTGCGGCTGGGGCGAGCCAGCGCGGGGGGCGACCGGTCACGATAGCGATCGACAGCCCGGCCTCCCGCAGTTGCGCGATGGCCGACAGTGTTCGGGCCGAAACGGTTCCGTCCGGGCGCAGCAGCGTGCCGTCGAGGTCGGTCGCGAGCAGCACAGTCATCAGGGACGCAGCCGTTCTAGCCGGACTCGCCTGCCGGATGGGCCGGTGCTTTCCCGGATGGGCCCGACGAGTGGCTGCCCCGCGCGGCGGCCCCGCCTTGGCGGGCCGTCGTCGGGGCGGTGATGGTGTCAGTCCCGAAGAACGCGGCCAGGGCCGCTGGGAGGCGAATCGAGCCGTCGGCCTGCTGGTGGTTCTCCAAGACCGCGATGATGATGCGCGTCATCGCACACAGAGTGCCGTTGAGAGTGGCAACTGGGCTCACTCCAGACTCGCCGCGGCTGCGGATGCGCAAACGGCGGGCCTGGAACTCGGTGCAGTTCGACGTCGATGTGACCTCCCGGTAGCGCTGCTGACTCGGAATCCATGCCTCACAGTCGAACTTGCGGGCAGCACTGGCCCCGAGGTCACCGGTGGCAACGTCGATCACCCGGTAGGGGATCTCCAAGGCGTCGAGAAAACTCTTCTCCCACTGCAGGAGCCGCTCGTGTTCGGCGTCGGCGTCGGCCGGGTCGCAGAAGCTGAACATCTCGACCTTGTCGAACCAGTGGACGCGGAAGATGCCGCGGGTGTCTTTGCCGTGGGATCCAGCCTCGCGGCGGAAACAAGGGGAGTAGCCGACGTAGCGGCGCGGCAAGGTGTCGGCGGCGAGAATCTCGTCCATGTGGTAGCCAGCCAGCGGCACTTCAGCCGTGCCCACCAGGTACATATCGTCATCGGAGAGGTGGTAGACGTTCTCGGCGGCCTGCCCCAGGAACCCGGTCCCTTCCATCGCGGCCGGCTTGACCAGTGCCGGGGGGATCACCGGGGTGAAGCCGTGGGAGGTGGCCTGGTTGATTGCCAGGTTCAGCAGGGCAAGCTCGAGTAGCGCGCCGGGTCCGGTTAAGTAGTAGAACCGCGAGCCCGACACTTTCGCGCCCCGCTCGATGTCGATCGCTCCGAGCCGAGCCCCGAGATCGACGTGGTCGGCCGGTTCGAAACCTTCAGCCGCAAAATCACGGGGAGTGCCGCAATGCTCCAGTACTTGGAAGTCTTCTTCGCCGCCTACGGGTGCCCGCTGGTCGACGAGATTCGACAGGCCTGCCCACGCTTGTGCGGCAGCCGCGTCGGCCTCACGTTGAGCCACTTCGGCGAGCTTGACAGCCTCGGCCAGGGTGGCCGCCCGGGCCATCAGTTCGTCGACCTGGGGCTGCAACTCGGCCGCGGCCGAGTCGTCGCCGGACTTGAGCGCCCCGCGCAGTCGGCCCTGCAGGCGGCCGATTTTCTTGCCGAGGGCCTTCTGTTCGGCGCGCACCGTGTCGAAGGCCGCAACTGCCTCCCGGCGGGTGGCATCTGCGCTCAGGGCAGCATCGACGAGCGCCGGGTCTTCCCCTCGGGCGCTTTGGGAGGCGCGTACGCGTTCGGGATCTTCGCGAACAACTTGCGGATCAATCACACGTCTACTCTAGGGCGCGCTGCCCCACGGCGATCGGCGTGGGAGAAGCCGAGGGTGAACCGCCCCAACAACGGCCGCGCGCAGCTACCAGCACACTGGTGCCCGATGGCTGTCTCGGGTGCCCACCGCCGCAGGCGCCTAGGAACCCACGGCGAGAACGATCTTGCCGATGGCGTCTCCGGATTCGAGGCGTCGGTGGGCGTCGCCAGCCTGCTCGATCGGCAAGACCGAATCGATCACTGGCCGGATTCGCTGTTCTTCGATCATCGGCCAGACGACGTCGACCACCTCGCGGCAAATGTCGCCTTTCTCTCGGTTCGGGCGCGCCCGCAGAGTGGTCCCGAACACGCTGATCCGCTTCGATAACAGGGTCGCGAGATTCACCTCGGTCTTGCGTCCCCCTTGGAGTCCGATGATCACGAGCCGCCCGTCAGTGGACAGGGCCCGCAGGTTGCTGTCCCAGTACTTGGCCCCCATGATGTCGAGGATTACGTCTGCGCCCTGCCGGCCGGTGGCCTGGGCGATAGCGGCGACGAAATCTTCCTCGCGATAGTTGATGAGGACTTCGGCACCGAGTTCGGCGCAGGCTTCGAGTTTTTGGGCAGAACCGGCCGTGACCGCCACTCGCGCCCCGAGAGCTTTGGCCAACTGAATGGCGTGAGTGCCGACCCCGCCAGCTCCGCCGTGAATGAGGACGAACTCGTCGGCTTCTAGGCCCGCGGTCATCACGAGGTTCGACCAGGCCGTGCACGCCACCTCGGGGAGGGCCGCGGCTTGCGTCATGTCGAGGCCGATCGGAACGGGCATGACGCAGTCGATGGGTGCGTTGACGTACTCGGCGTAGCTGCCCCCAGACAGCAGGGCACACACGTCCCGGCCGATCCAAGCCTCGTCGACGTCAACTCCGACATCCACGACAGTTCCGGCGCATTCCAGACCCAACACGTCCGACACACCCGCCGGGGGCGGATAGTGCCCCTGTCTCTGGAGGGTGTCGGCGCGGTTGACGGCCGTTGCGGTCACCTTGATTAGGACATCTCGGTTCGACACGACCGGATGGTCCACCTCGGACCACTCCAACACCTCCGGCCCGCCCGGCTCACTCGCGATGATGGCCTTGATGGTTCCTCCTCGGGTCTACTGGACGCAGTCCAGGTAACCATTCGGCGAGCCACGGAAGGCTCCACCGTCAGCTCGGCTCGCCAAAATTCGGCTGCCATCCATTGTGCCGCGGCCGAGGTCCACTTGCACAGCTATGTGTTCTCCCCGTGGTCCGAGGTGCGGGGCCCAGCAAGCGACGTGGGCGTGGATCGGTGGCTGTGTGCTCGCCGCGATCCAACTCCCCATAAGTGAGACGCCGTCCGGAGATGAGTAGATGAGGACACGCGAAATGGGACGCTGACCAGCATCAGTTACACACAGTGAGGAGCTACGCAGAGTCAAAATGCGGCGGATAGGGAGCCTTTCGGGGGTTCGAGTGGACTCCGACTTGAAACGTCACAGATACTTTGCGCGTCACCTGACCGTCACGAGCTACCGCCCAGCGGCGGTGGCTGACCAGATGAGGACCCATGCCGCGCCCGACCCACAGTCTTGCTGCCGCCACGCTAGTTGGTGCCTTGGCGTGCGGATCGATTACGCCTGCGGTGGCTTCGTCGACTGTCCGACATTCCGGTGTGCCCAAGGAGGGCAGTGTTGCTCCGGCCTTGATGGGGGCTGGTTCATTCCACACCGTCGACACGGCGAGCCGACCCGGCTTGACCTTGGCACACGAAGACGTGTTGCTCGAAGTCACTGATGACCGAGGCACCCGTCGCGGCCCCGCTTTCGACGTACAGGTCTCGGCGACGTCCTTCGAACGCACTGGTGGACAATTTGATGTGAGCCCGAGCAGCATCTATGTGGCCCCCTCAGTTGACGAGGTCACCGGAGAGTCTCATTCACAACAAGTCGAACTACCGCAAACACTAGATCAGGCTGTGACGGTCTTGCGAACCAATCGGCGAGTTGCTCAACACCAACATCGATCCACCTTCGACCTGCACCTGGCCTTGCCTCGTGGTGCACCAGCGGGAGGTTACTCAGGAGTTCTCGTCATCTCGCACGTTGCAGCGCCAGGCATCTAACGACCCGTGGCCTACCGTTGGTTAGCTTGGTTAGCTTGGTTAGCTTGGCAATGACCCGGGTGTCCTCAGCCGAGGTGGGCGATGACGGTGGCGCGAGCCGCGACGGGATCAGCGGTGATGATCAGCGCCACGTGGTGGTGGTCGGGAACTTGTGACCACCACCTGTCGACCGCGTCGTCGACGGTCGGTGCCGTCAGGACGAGCCCGACCTCAGGGGGCAACACTGCCGCAGTGGGAGAGACGTCCACCGCGGGGATCGCGACCACGGATCGCAGGGTCGAACCGGGCCGCGCCTGATGTGCGGTCAACGCGATCGACGGGTTGCCCCGCAGTTCGATGAGTTCATCCTTGAGTACGGCGGCGGCTTGAGCCGCAGTGAAACTGCGCAAGCCTGTCGAAGGAACCGGCAGACCTGACTGGGGCGAACCGCTTCCGTGACGCCTGCGGCGGCGCCGCTGTCTACGACGCCATATCAACCATGCCACCACGAGTAGGGCAACCCCCGCCGCTGCTGCGGCTAGCATCGGCACTCGGCTCGACTTCGGCGTTGCCGCTGGTGTGCCCGACGGGATGATGACGTACAAGTTCTCGTTGGTGTAGCTGCCCGACAGTCCTCCCCCGGTCAGTTCCACAGCTGCCTGATAGGTGCCGCCTTCGAGCTCCGATTCGAGCGGCAGGATCAAGTCAGTCGACGTGTCAGGGAGGAACAGTCCCATCTGGTAGGAACGATCGGCGACGAGAGTTCCATCACTGTCGGTCAGCCTCAACCGCACGTTCGGTTCCACGTTGCGGGTGCCCGTGTTGGTGGCATTGACCCGCACCTGACGGATTCCGCCATTGTCAAAAAGTTCGGCCGAGTTGGCTTCCACCGTGCCCGACGTCGGCCCGGGAACGCGAATCACCACCGCCATCACCTGGCGCAGGATCTGCCCTAGTTCCGGCGCCTCGCCCACAGGCACCGCCACATCCGCGTTCTGCGCCACAAACGCGGCCGAATGGCTTCCGGGTCGTGCCAGGGCGGGCACTCGTATCGTGAGTCGCAGCGTACGCGAGGTGTATCCCCCGAGTGTCAAATGCCGCTCAGCCGGGCGGATCCAGCGGGCCGCACCGGTTCGCCGTTGTCCGGCGTCAGCCGCACCGAAGCCGCCGTCGCGCACCGTGATGGCCGAGGCCGTATAGGCTAGCGCCGCCAGCCGACGCTGACCGTTGTTGGTCAGGACGACATCCACTGTGCGGGTCTGGCCTGGGCGCATGGTCAGAGAGACATACGCACCCACCGGTCGGCCAGCTGGCCGTAGCGACAAGTTGACCTCGTCCGGCGTAAGCGCGGGCACCGCGGCTGCTGCAGCTGTTGTGGTCTGGAGCGGAACGGCAGCCGTCGTTGCAATAGATGATGCAGCGGGAGCGACCACGGCTGCGAGGATGGCGGCGGCGAGCGTGCCAGCCAGAACCAGCAGTACCGTTCGGGTGTCGAAGTGGGGGTTGGCAGGTCGAAACGACGCGCGCTGACGACGTTCTCGGACCACCCAAGACCTCCCATGCCCCGTTTCACCAGTCGGCCCTGCCGACCCGGTCAGTTGTCGCGAACCACGTCCGACTATCCGCCCGGATCATCCAAGACTTGGACCAACCTTCAACGGATAGCGGTCGCCAACCCTTCTCGTCAGGATAGGGCTAGCACTCGGCCGATTGCCCGATGTGGACTGCGCCATCTGACCGATTGTGATCGTTGGTCAGCGGCGCCGGGAGGGGCCCTTGCGGACGTGGCGGATCACGACGAGTACATCCCCTTCTTCCAAGATCTTGCTCTTGAGTTGGTCGAACCGCCACAGTTTGCCTTGGCGCCGAACTGCCAAGACGATCTCACCGATGTCGGCGAGATCACCGACGAGACGTCCCGGTTCGCCGGGCTTGATCTTGCGTTCGATGACTTCGAGACCTTCGCCGGGATCGAGCAAGTCCTCCATCACCGTGCCAGCAGTGGGCGAGACCAAGCTGATTCCCATCAGTCGGCCAGCAGCTTCTGCCGTGGTGATCACCGAGTCCGCTCCGCTCTGGCGAAGCACCTCAACGTTTCGAGCCTCGCGGGCGGCCGCCACCACGGTGGCGTTGGGTGCGAGGTTGCGGGCCGACAGGGTCACGAAGATGGTCGTGTCGTCCTGGTCGGTGGCGACCACCACCCGGGTGGCGCGCTGGATCATGGCCCGCTGCAGAACGTCGCCACGGCGGGCGTCCCCGACGATGCCGATACAGCCCAGTGCCGTGGCGTCTTGAACTTCTAGCGGGTCAGAACTGATGACGACGATGTCTTTGGGCTCCGTGCCGTTGTCGAACAACGCTTGAGCGGCCGAGCGGCCTTTGACGCCGAAGCCGACGATGATGGTGTGGTTCTGCACGCGTTTCCTCCAGCGCTGCTCGCGGAACTCGGCTTGGGTCCGCTTGGTCAAGACTTCGATCGTGGAGCCGACCAGCACGACCAGGAACATGATGCGCAACGGCATCAAGACAACGGCGTTGACGAGCTTGGCCATCGGCGAGACCGGGACGATGTCGCCGTAACCTGTGGTGGACAACGACACGGTAGCGAAGTAGAACGCGTCGAGAAACGTCAGCGGTTCGCCGTTGACGCGGCTGTAACCGTAGCGCCCCAAATACACGACCAAGGCGGCCGCCACGAGGGCTCCACCAGCTATCGCGACACGGATCGTGACGGCCTTGGCCAAGGACGATTGGGACGGGAAAACGACGTCGTTGACCGCCGACTGGTACGTCGACAGCCGCTGCCGCACTGACCGCGATCGCGCCACAGATCCAACGGTATTCCGCCCCCGCCACTATTGCGCGCTGTGGGTGGCGTGGAGGCGCCTCACACTTTGAGGGGCAGCGTCGTCACCAAGTCCGATTGGCGGGCACCGTCGGATCCGATGACAGCGAGAGCGTCGGCACTGCTCAAGGCGAGCAGCCCGCCTGGACCGCCTGGGCGCACGATTGACAAGGACGGCCGTCGGCCTGCCGAGATTGCCACCGGCAGAAGCATGGCGGCCTTGCGGTCACCGAACACGTTCGTGTCGATGCGGAACTCGGCTGCCGGGTCGGGCTGGTGCATCAGCGTGGCAACGATCGGGGCGAGCAGGGTGACGAGCGTGGCTAGGGCGTCACTGGCGTGGCCACCGCAATGTAGCAGCGGCCTGCCGTCAGGCAGTTCGGCAAGCAGCATGCCTGCTCCGGGCCGGCACACAACGCCGTCGACGAGCACGCTGGCTCCCATCCCGACCAACACTCGGCCCACGGCTGATCGCGTGTGGGGCCCGGTGGTGACGACGATGTCAGCCCCGCTGGCCTCAATCGTGTCGATCAACTCGGTTTCGCCTTCGGTGACGTGGTGCCTTTCGGTCACTTCGCAGCGCTGGTCGCGGATCCAACCCTGCAGAGCGGGCGTGACCGAATCGCGGTCCAGTCCGTGGCGCGGAATACCCCAGTCGAGCATCTCGGTGCCGACGCGGACGATGGCCACGGTCGGCATCGGGATGACGGTCAGTTCGTCGTGGCCGGCCATGGCGGCCAGGCCCGCCACCGCCGGAGTGACATTCTCGC
>CBFGTA010000052.1:0-16065 GCA_965651595.1 uncultured bacterium
GTACGGAGCAGGGAGACGCCACTCGCTCTCGCGGTTGGACGATCTTCTTCGGTGTCCTGGGAATCGTGGCTGGCATTGTCGTTCTAGTGTGGCCAATCGCGTCAATCGCCACGCTGGTCCTCGTGACGGGTATTTGGCTGCTCATCATCGGCGTTGTGCAGATCATCGGCTCTTTCGTGATTCGTTCAGCAGGACGCAAGGCTGAGGCCGCACTGCAGTCGCCAGCTGCATGATCACGACTGCGGGCCGCGCTGCTTGTGGGGGAGGGGTGGCGGACCTGCGGCTGTGGCGCAGTGACTTGGGTGCTAGCCAGAGTCGCCGTCAAGCAATCCGGGGTCGCCGTCAAGTAATTTTCGGCAAGTGCCTAGCCAGAGAAGCGATCGTCGGGTAGGAATGACGTATGAAGAAGTCCTTGATCCTCGTTTCTGTGGTCACTGCTGCCGCTGCTGGTGTCGCCGTCGTACGTCGACGCCGGGCCACCGCCGAACTCACCGTTGATCCCGAAGTCTTGGCCGATCGTGTCTCGGCCACGGCAGCCAACGTGGCCAGCGGAATCTCAGAAGTGGCCGAAGGAACGGCACGGGCCGTGTCCGAGCTGGCAGACAAAGCCAGCGAAGCCGCCGCCACAGTGGGTTCGGTAGCCGATGAAGCGGCCCAGAAGGCGTCCGAGGCTGTGGATCGATCCGCCCATGTCGCAGCTGACGTGGCTGCCGATGTCGCGAGTCAGGTAGAGAAGACAGCAGCAACTGCCAGCGAGGCCGCTGACTCCGCAGCCCTGCACGCATCTGAAAAGGCCTACGAAGCAGCCGAGGTTATCGAAGCAGAGTTGCCGGCAGTCGATGCTTCCGCGGTCACCGAAGCAGGCGCGACCGACGGGCCGACCGCCGTTCCTACACCGGCCGACCTGCCGGTTAAGTCAGGGCCGAAGTCAGAGAACCCCGCCGCGACAACGCCGCGCAAGCGGACCCGCACGCGGACAAAGAAGTCCTCGGTGGCTGAGGCAGATGCTACTGCGGACGCTGATTCAGCGGAGGGCAAGCAGGCGTCCTGAACTAGCCGGAGACGGATCGGGCCCTCGGGTGGTGCGCACCTCCTCGAGACACAAGTTGCCCGGTGACCGGCCGCCAGGCCCAGACGCTAGGGTGACTCCATTAGTCGCTGACTGTGCTAGGAGGCCCAGTGGGTTCACTTCTGTTCAATCCCCGTTCGTACGCACCTGAGCTCGTTGACGCTGAGTCGGCGAAACTGCTCAAATCTGTGGTTGAGTTCTTTGAGTCCAAGGGGCAAGCCCGACTCAAGGACGAGTACCACGCGTGCAACTGGTACGCCGACTTCATCGAGTTCAATCGCGAATCCGGAATGTTCGCCTCCGTTGCGACCCCAGCGAGTTCGGCCCAACTCGTCGCGGCCGATGTCGCCCGCGGCGACGGGCGGTGGGATACGGCCCGCATCAATGAACTCAACGAGATTCTGGGCTTCTATTCCCTGGACCACTGGTACGCGTGGCAGGTCACGGTGCTGGGACTCGGGCCGGTGTTCAGCTCCGCGAATGAGGCTGCTCGGGCACTCGTGGCCACGCAATTAGCCGAAGGCCACATCTTCGGTTTCGGCTTGTCGGAACAGCACCACGGCGCCGATATCTACTCCACCGACATGATCGTCAGTCGCGCTGAAGACGGCACCTGGCGCGCCAACGGACCGAAGTACTACATCGGAAACGGAAATCTGGCTGGGCGGCTCGCAGTGTTCGGCCGGTTCGCTGATGATGATCCTGACCTGCCTGGTGAGTATGTGTTCTTTCTGGTTGACCCTCGCCACTCGAAATACCGGCTTGAGAAGAACGTGGTTCACGGATCGATGTATGTTGCTGCTTTCTCACTTGCGGACTACCCCGTCGGGCATGACGACATCCTCCACACTGGCAAAGCTGCCTGGGATGCGGCGCTCGCGAGCGTGAACATCGGCAAAGTGAACTTGGGGTGGGCGAGCATCGGCATTTGTGAGCACTCGTTCTACGAGGCGATCCACCACGCTCACAACCGCATCCTGTACGGCAACCGCGTCACGGACTTCACCCATGTGCGCCGTCTGTTCGCCGACGCTTATTCACGCCTGCTCGCCATGAAGCTCTACGCTGCCCGGTCCGCCGACTACTTCCGCTGCGCGGGCCCCGACGATCGGCGCTACCTACTGTTCAACCCGATCACCAAGCTGAAGGTGACTTCGGAGGGTGAACGCGTCATCGACCACCTGTGGGACGTTATCGCTGCTCGCGGGTTTGAGAAGGACATGTATTTCGAGCAGGCAGTCAGTCACATCCGCGCCCTGCCCAAACTCGAAGGTACCGTCCACGTCAATCTGGCGCTAGTCCTCAAGTTCTTGCCCCAGTATCTAGCTGCTGCCAACGGGCACCCGGGTGACTATGAACCGATTCCTGTCAGGCAGGACATGGCAGATGACGCCTACCTGTTTGAACAAGGCCGCGCGTCGGGGCTCGGATCCATCCAGTTCCACAACCCCATGCCCGCTTTCGAGCGCTTCGCCCATCTGCCCAATGTGAATATCTTCATGGGGCAAGCCCAACGGTTCGGTCAACTCGTGGCCACCCAGCCCCCCAACGAAGAGCAAATTAAGGATCTGGACTTCCTGCTCAACATCGGGCAACTGTTCACACAGGTCGTCTACGCGCAACTCGTGTGCGAGGCTGCGGCGGCAGCAATCGACGGGCAGCCAGGGGGAACCCGGGCTTCCAGCGTCTCAGACTTCACTGATTTGACCGAGAACCACGTCGATCGAATCTTCCGAACTTTCGTCCACGACATCAACGAGTTTGCCTTGGCTCTACATGACAGTGCAGCCGCCAACGACGACCAGCGGGCAGCAGCGCTCGGACTGATAGAGAAGGCGGCAACGAGCAGCGAACAAGACGAATGGTTCCATGCCGAGATCGTCGCCTACGACGGGGCCTGCGAGCTCACCCCCTGAGTAGTCGGCTTCACGTCTCGCCATGACGGTCCGTTGGTCGGTTCCGGGCTCCGCAACTCCCATCGGCCCGACCTACTGGGTGCTGGTACCTGCGGTGGTGGGAGCCGTCACCGGGTTGTGCGTCGGGGTGGTCGTCACCCTGATCGAAACCTGGCTACTCGAGGACGTGGTCCTGGGACTGCCGGGCCTGTGGTTCGCTGTGCCCGCTGTGGCCGTGTTCGTCCTCACGCGACTGGCCTTGCTGCGGGTAGCTGGAACTACCAGCCCCGGCACAGCCGAGTTGTACCCGATCTACTACCACGACTCACGAGCTAGGTACCCCTTGCGGCAAGTGCCCGGCCGGCTGCTGTCTGGCGCTGCCACGGTCGGAATCGGCGGTTCGCAGGGACTCGAGTCGCAATCGGTAATGATCGGGGACACCTGGGGAGTGATCCTCCGGCGGCTGAGTCGTCGCCGACTGGCGTATCTGGGTACGCCCGACGGGCGTCGCTACCTGTTTACCTGCGGCGCCGCCGCTGGCATTGCCACCGTCTTTTCGTCACCCATCTTGGGCGCTCTCTATGGCGTGGAGATGCCCTTTCGGAACCGCCTCGACTGGCGGCGACTCGTGCCAGCGGCCGTCGCTGCCACGGCATCTTTCCTCACAGCGGCACTGACTCGTACCGCCCGCGACTTCGTCCACTATGTCGACCACGATGTCCAGATCCGCGAGATCGTCGGTGTCTTGATTGTGGCAGTGGCTTGCGGTTTCGGGGCTCGGCTGTTCGCCCGGGCCAGTCATGCGGTTCGGCCGTGGCAGTCGGGCCGCTGGCCGTGGGTAAGGGCAGTGGTCGCCGGGGTGGCCCTGAGTCTCCTGGCAATGCTGGCCTGGAGTGTGACCGGAGCGGCCATCACGGCTGGTCCCGGATATGTGGCGGCTGACTGGGCAGTCTCTCCGACCGGAGACACGTCGGCTGGCGTGTGGATCTTGTGCGCGGCCTTGCTCCTGCGGGTGGCGAGTGTGTTGCTGTGCGTCGCTGCCGGTGGAGGAGGTGGTGTCTTCACATCCATGGCCACGAATGGGCTGCTCATAGGTGTGACAGTCGCTGTCGTCCTAGACATCGACAACGTGACGCTCTTGGCGGTGGCCGGAGCATGCGCCTTTTTGGGTGCCGGCTACCGCATTCCCCTAGCGACTGCTGGCCTTGCCATCGGGATCATCGGTTTCGTGCCACCGGCGGCCTTGGCCGTTGCGGCGGTGATCTTGGCGATCGTATGCATGGGCCCGCGTGCATCGGCATCTGCTGGGCAACGCACGGGGTTCGAAGCCGACTAGTGCACCTCGCGCTTTGGGTCGGTTCGAGTAGTTGGCCACAACAGATTGGCATAGGAACCCAAACAGGCCCGCTGGATGGGCATCGGCACGTCGCGCGCAGCACAATCAGAGGAGACAGAAACAAGATCGCGCTTGGGCGCTCGCGCCCGGAAACGGGAGGACTCACGTCGTGAAAGGATCTTCGCGCCTCTATCGGGGGAGGGCGACGCGGCAACTGTCCCTGCAACTCACCTCCGGTAGCCCCGTGCGCTTGCGTTTGGACCTGTGGAACCGCGTGTGCTCTAACATCGTGACCCTGTTGGACACACCCGATGACACGAACGCGCATAGCGAGTTGACGATCGACCTGTCGGTTCTTCAGCAGCTGGAACGGTTCTTCGCGTATCCGGGTTTGCCTTATGTTCGGCACGTGGTCCGCGGAGTTCGTAACGGTGATTACGGACCACTGCATCGCGAAGTCGAGTTCGTTACCGAACGTCTATCTCAGCTAGGCGAGGCAGCTACCCTGCTCCACGAATCTCCGACCGAGCCGGAGAAGAAGGATCCGCGGGCCCGGGCGTTCTCGCGACTCCACATGGGTAAGCACCCACGGCATTTCATTGTCCTCGGTGTGGCGCCCCTCGCCGAGGATCGCGTGAACATGCTGCGAGACGAACTCAAACGACTCCAGCACGGTGACGAAGACCTCTGGTACGACATCGTTATCGTGCCCTCAGTCACCGACGCTGTGTGCGCAGTCGCACTCAATCCGGCCATCCAACTCGTCATCATGACTCCAGAGATCGAGATCGGAGACCGGGAACCGTTGCCGGATGTGGCTCCCGTGCTTGATTCCATCAACCAAATCGCGGTGAGTCACAACGGTCGACCGGTCGCGTTGGCGGCCGAACTCATCCGCGAGTTGAGACCCCGAGTTGAGAGATTCTTGGTCACGGACGAGAGTCTGCCGCAGCTTTCCGACGGTCATCTATTCGATCGGACCGTCTATCGCCTCGATAATCCGCACGAAATTCACATGAGCGTCCTGGACAGCGTTCGTCGCCGAGTTGAGACACCGTTCTTCGACGCACTCAAGCGTTACTCGGAACGACCAATCGGCAATTTTCACGCCCTGCCTATCGCTCGGGGCAACTCGGTCTTCACATCGCGGTGGATCGACGACATGGCCGAGTTCTACGGCATCAACATCTTTCTCGCTGAGACGTCGTCGACGTCGGGCGGTCTCGATTCCCTACTCGATCCGCACGGCCCCATCCGCGACGCCTGCCACCTGGCGGCCCGCTGTTTCGGAGCCGACCGCACATTCTTTGCCACCAACGGAACGAGTACGTCTAACAAGATTGTGGGCCAGGCGCTGGCGCGACCCGGAGATATCGTCCTGGTGGATCGTAACTGCCACAAGTCGCACCACTACGCCTTCACCTTGACCGGCGCTCACCCGGTGTACTTGGACGCCTACCAAATACCCGAGGAAGTCATCTACGGCGCAGTTCCCTTGACTACGCTCAAACGGGCACTACTCACCCTCAAGGCCGAGGGGCGTCTCGACCGAGTCAAGTTGATCATTCTGACCAACTGCACTTTTGACGGAATCGTGTACCACCCGCTATACGTGATGCGCGAACTTCTCGCCATCAAACCGGACCTGTGTTTCTTGTGGGACGAAGCGTGGTACGCCTTCGCCACGTTCGGGTCGGCGGCTCGTCATCGGACAGCAATGTACGCCGCCGAGAGACTCGAGACCCTGTTCCGGTCCAACGGGTATCGTCAGAGGTTCGAAGAGTGGAAAGAGAGCGTCGCGAATATCCCCGATGATGACATCGAACAATGGGTGAACACCCGCATGTTGCCCGATCCTGACGCCGCCCAGGTGCGCGTCTACGCGACCCAATCAACCCACAAGTCGCTGTCAGCTCTCCGGCAGGGCTCGATGATTCATATCCGAGACGAGGAATATGAACGCCAAGTATCCGAGGCATTCCATGAGGCGTTCAACGCCCACACCAGCACGTCACCCAACTACCAAATCCTGGCATCTTTGGATCTGGCCCGGCGCCAGGCCGATCTCGAAGGTTTCGGAATGGTCAAGGAGGCCTACAACTTGGCCTTCGAAATGCGCAATCGTATTGCCGAAGATCCACAACTGTCGCGGTGGTTCTCCGTACTCGAACCGCGGGACTTGATTCCTGCCGTTCATCGCCAGTCCGCGATTGAAACGTATTCCACGAGTTCCTCGGCCACGCAATACTCGACCGCTTGGGAGCACGACGAGTTCGTTCTGGACCCGACCCGAGTCACCTTGAAGGTCGCCAAGACCGGCTGGAACGGTGACGAATTCCGGACCGACATCCTCATGGACAAGTACGGAGTCCAAGTCAACAAGACATCGATCAACTCCGTGTTGCTGATCTTCACGATTGGTGTCCAGTACGGGGGCCTGGCGTACTTGATCTCGGCGCTCAAGGAGATGGCCGACGATTTGGACCGCCGGCAGGAACGGCAGACGCCCGCTGAACAGCGCCGACACGATCGCCGGGTGGCAAAGCTCACGGCCCAACTGCCCCCGTTGCCGGACTTCAGCGAATTTCACAGAGTCTTCCGGCCAAGTCCGGCGACGCCAGAAGGCGACATCCGTACGGCCTTCTTTCAAGGCTTGGTCCCGGAGAATGTCGAGTACGTGACCCTGGAAGAGGCGTCTGAACTGCTCGCCACCGACCGCGAACTCGTGGCGACGAACATGATTGTTCCGTACCCGCCGGGATTTCCGGTGCTGGTGCCCGGGCAGGTCGTCAGTACTGGAGTGATCGAGTTCATGCAGAAGCTTGACGTCAAGGAGATTCACGGATACGACCCGGACATCGGGCTCGCCGTCTTCACTGAAGCAGCCCTCGACTCCATGGCACGCTGACCCGTTCCTGCCTGGGCGGCCGCGAACGCCCGAACTGGAGTATTCATGGTTTCGGCCTGAGAACTCGCTCATATATTCCGGCCCCCGGGTGATGAGTGCGCTGAAAACGGACCCTTGCACGACTTTGCTGAAGAATCCTGTTCACAATGGAGGAGGCAACGGTCAGGTGGGACGAGAACCGACTGAATTTCTGCAACCGGCCGTCGACAAACAGGATGGTGACAGAAGTGTCAACTGCGTCGAATCGAGCTCTGCGCTGGAGGTCCGTCGCGGTAGTAGGCGCGCTGACCGGGCTGCTCGCCACCTTGCTCGTAGCCACGCCCGCATCGACCGCCGCGGCCAACTCGTCTCGGTTCATGAGCGGATGGCTGCCCTACTGGACGACCGCGCAATCGATTGCTCGCTTCCAGGAGAACGCCCACCTCTTCTCCGACGTGTCGCCTTTTTGGTTCGACGCCAAGGCGAGTAGCAGCCATGCGTCGAAAGTGAACATCACCACCAACTGGTTGCCGGAGAGCACGAGTGCCCTCATGGCGAAACTGCGGGGACGAGGGGCACTGATTCTCCCGTCGATCACCGATGGGACTCCGGCCGGCCACATGGCATCAGTGATGAAGAATTCAACCCAACGCCGTGCGCTGGTCCAGCAAATTGGGCAACTTGTCGTGTCGAACAACTTCGACGGCATCGACTTGGACTTCGAGCGGTTCGCCTTCCACGACGGGCGATCGACCTGGTCGTCGACTCGTCCGGCATGGGTCACTTTCACTCGCGAGATGGGTGCGGAGCTGCGCAAGCACGGCAAGAAATTGGCCGTGGCGGTGCCGCCGATGTACAACTCGAAGCGCGATGCCACGAGCGGCTACTGGGTATACGACTACGCCGGGATGACCCCACACATCGATCTGTTGCGCATCATGGCCTACGACTACTCCTATAGTTCCCCTGGGCCCATCGGTGGCCCCCTGTCCTGGGCTCGCGCGGTGGCCGACTACGCGAAGAGTCAAGTCCCGGCCCACAAAGTTCAACTGGGAACACCCACGTACGGGCGAGATTGGGTGGTGTCGCGCTCCGGCTCAGGCTGCCCGAAGCTTGACAACTGGAGGACCCTCCACAGTAGTGCGCTGGGGACTGCTGCGGGCGGACGGCCAGCTTCTGCGTGGGCGCGAGACGCGGCCTCCAAGGAACGCAACATCAGTTATACCGAGACGTACAATTCTGGCCGCTGCGTCGTCGCGAGGCAGGCCTGGCTGCCGGACGAAGTGACGGTGGTAGAGCGTGCCAAATTGGCCCGCAGTGCTGGCATCAAGGGCATTGCGACCTGGATGGTCGGCAGTGAACGCCCAGGGCAGTGGCCGATGTTGACTCAGTTGGCAGGCAGTTCCTCGCCTACCAAAGCGACCCAGACTGTCTCTATTCTCCAGGCGCCATCCCAGGTTCGGGCGGGGGAGAAGTTCGTCGTGCGCGCTCAGGTGCAACCGGCGCGACAAGCCCAGATGCGAATCTTGAAGCGTACGATCGGACCCAAGGGGAAGTCCCGCTGGAAGGTTCTTCCGAAGAAAGCCAAGGTTGCGAAACCCAATGGTCGAGTCGCAGTCAAGTTCCGTATCAAGAAACCCGGTCGCACTATTGCGGTTCGCATCGTGTCCCGGCCCGATCCCCAGTACAAGAAGGGTCGCATTGCTGTCCGCGTGAGGAGCTAGACTCCGACCGGACCGGCTCCGATCAAGGCAACCGGTGCGACCTGTGGATCTGTGACCCCCAGTCAGGCAGACTCGCATATAGTGGAGAAATCACTAGGGAGGCCCCGCCAGATGGCATTGCGGGCCGCGAGGAGCAGGAGGAAGTGTGGCCGTTGCTCCCAGCGAACTCGAGTTGCCGGAAACCGAACAACGTACCGACACCTCCGTTCCGTGGATGTGTGTGGTGTGGGACGATCCTGTCAACTTGATGACGTACGTGACCTATGTGTTCATGACCTATTTCGGCTATTCGAAATCCAAGGCCAAGCGCCTGATGATGGAAGTCCATACTGACGGTAAGGCCGCTGTCGCTAGCGGCACGCGCGAAGAGATGGAACGTGACGTGGCCGCTTTGCACGGCTATGGCTTGTGGGCGACCATGGAGAAGAGCAAATAGTGGCCCGAGGATTCATGCCCGACGACGACGGTCGACTCACCGTTTCGCTGGAGTCCATCGAGAGGGCAGTGCTGACCCAACTGCTGCGCGAAATCGTGCAGTTAATGGAGTCGGGCCGCACTCAATCGGCGGGCCAAGTCGACGAGCTCGCCGCCCAGTTAGGCCTCGCCGACCTCGGTACCGACCCCAACGTGTGCGTCCCAACCCCGACCGATCCGGTCGAGCTGCGACTGCTTCCCGACGGATACCGCCAAGACCCGGAGGCCGCAGCGGACTTTCGCAAGTTCACCCACGAGTCGCTACGACAATCGAAGATCGCCGATGCCGAGCAAGTTCTGAGGGACTTGGCCGCTGGCACCGACGACACCGGTACGGTCACCATCGAACCCGGCCTCGAACAAGCTTGGCTGCGGTCACTCAATGACTTGCGGCTAGGCCTGTCGGCGCGGTTGAACCTGGCTGAGATCCCCTTCGAACAACTCCACGAACTCCCAGACGACGACCCCCGGTCGGCGTCCGCCATGGTCTACGAGTTTCTGACCTGGTTGCAGGATTCGCTCCTGGAGTGCCTCGTTAGCGGCCTCGATCGGGATTTCGACGCCGAGGCCAACGACGACACTCCTGGTGGACAGAGTCCTTCACACAACCGAGCCGACACAGAAGGAACCGACTGACATGCTGAGCATCCGGCAGTCCCTCGTCGACCAAATGGTTGATCACTGTCGACGTGATCACCCTGATGAAGCCTGTGGTGTGATCGCTGGTCCGGCGGGCAGTGATGAGCCCCAACGGTTCATCCCGATGCCGAACGCTGCTCGTTCGACTACTTTTTACGAATTCGACTCGCGAGACCTGCTGCAGCTGTATCGGGACATGGACTCACGGGGCGAGGAGCCGATCGTCATTTACCACTCGCACACGGCCACTGAGGCTTATCCGTCGCGAACCGACGTGGCGTACGCCAACGAGCCTCTCAGTCACTACGTCGTCATCAGCACGCGGGAAACGGGGATCGAAGACGGCCCCTATGAGTTGAGGTCATACCGCATTATTGACTCAGTGGTGACTGAGGAACCGGTCCAGGTCACTGAGGGCTAGGGGCGAGGCCGTACCCTGATGACTATGTCTGTCGAAGTCCATGTGCCCACTATTCTGCGCCCGTACACGAACGGCGAACGGATCGTTTCTGCTGACGGCACCAACCTGGGCGAACTCATCGATGCGCTCGAGTCGAATTATCCGGGCATCAGCGACCGCCTAGTCGACAACGGTGCTTTGCGCAAGTTCGTGAATGTGTATCTCAACGACGAGGACGTACGCTTCTTGGGAGGTACTGCTGTGGCTCTGTCCGACGGCGACGTCGTCACAATTCTGCCAGCAGTGGCTGGCGGGGGACTGCTGCCAGCGAGTCGGTAAACATGGCCCGCTACCCGTCGCTGCTCGCTTCTGTTGGCAACACCCCGCTAGTGGGTTTACCGCGGCTGTCCCCGACCGACGATGTCCGTTTGTGGGCGAAACTCGAGGACCGCAATCCAACCGGGTCCGTCAAGGATCGGCCGGCCCTGTGGATGATCGAACGAGCCGAAGCAGAAGGCAAGCTGACACCTGGTTGCACCATTCTGGAGCCGACTAGCGGCAACACCGGGATTTCTTTGGCGATGGCATCCAAACTCAAGGGCTACCGTCTGATTTGTGTGATGCCGGAGAACACGTCCGCAGAGCGCACCCAACTGCTGACCATGTGGGGCGCCGAAGTTCGGTATTCGCCGGCTGCTGGCGGATCCAACGAGGCGGTCAGAGTGGCCAAAGAACTAGCGGCACAGAATCCGGACTGGGTGATGCTCTACCAGTACGGTAATCCCGCCAACGCCGAGGCTCATTACGAAACCACCGGTCCCGAAATCCTGGCCGACCTTCCGACCATCACGCACTTTGTGGCTGGATTGGGGACGACCGGAACGTTGATGGGAGCTGGCAGGTACTTGCGTGAGCGCGTCCCGAACGTGCAAATCGTGGCCGCCGAACCTCGTTACGGGGAATTGGTTTACGGCCTGCGCAACCTGGACGAAGGGTTCATTCCCGAACTGTATGACGAGTCCGTGTTGACGACGCGCTACTCCGTGGGCCCCCGCGACGCATTGCGCCGCACCCGAGAACTGCTCAACGAGGAAGGCATCTTTGCGGGCATTTCGACCGGTGCCGCCGTTCACGCGGCAATGGGCCTGGCTCGCAAGGCGGTACAAGCCGGTGAGAGGGCCGACATCGCGTTCATCGTTGCCGATGGTGGCTGGAAGTATCTGTCGACTGGCGCCTACGAGGGCACCATCGACGAGGCCGAGGACCGCATCGAAGGTCAGCTCTGGGCGTAGTGGCGGCCCTGTCGAAAGTGTGGTCTTAAAGGGCTTGGTCGTCAGCTCGAAAGTAGGCCCGCGAGGCGTTCGTGTTGTTGAGCACCAGGATCAGCACGCCCACCAGCAGTGCGACCCATCCCGTTCCGAAGGGAATCTGGAACAGGGAGAAGATGACGCTGATAGCAGCGAGGATGTTCACCAGGGCCCACGCCTCCGTGCGAGCAGACAAGATGCCTCCCGCTAGCCAAATGTAGATCCCGCCCAAGAAAATGGACAACACCGCTGTCAGCAGCCAGTACCAGTCGCTCACTGCCGTGCCGAAGAGTTGTTGTTGTTCGCCGGGCCGAACCGCCAGAAAGATTGCGAGCCCGGCCGCCAAGAACTGCAGAATCGCGGCGAATACCACCAGGATGGCCACGGCGGTGGCAGACCCGGGCCGGGCATAGCGTTGGTCAGTGCTCGGAGAAGAATCGCTGCTCATGGGAAAAACTTAGCCGATCGCCAGCCTGTTGCCCCGCAATCGGGGTGGCATGATCAGGTATGTCGCGTGGTCGGCCGCGGGCGCGGCTAGATCGACCGTTCCAGCGGCGCAGGACTGAGTCTCAGGCTCGGGGTACAAGCGTTCCACGATGAGTCTTACGCCACATTTGGGTACCAATCGAAACCGAAACCACTATCCCTGGTGTCTAATGGAAAGGTGGTCTCCTCCTGCGGGTACGTGGCGGGGGCTGCGAGGGTGTTTCACTCGTCAGTGCAGTTCCAGGAAGCGCAGAGAGGCCACAGCCATGCACGAGGCAGCGACGGCAATAGTTGCCAGCGCTGAAGCCACACACCCTCGGGAGGCGCCGGTCGGGGTTTTCGACTCGGGCGTGGGAGGGCTCACCGTGGCTCGTGCGATTCTTGATCAGCTGCCCAACGAGTCTCTCGTGTACGTGGGGGACACTGCCCACGGCCCGTATGGCCCGCTGCCCCTGGCGCAGGTACGATCGCACGCGATCCGGGTGATGGACTACTTGGTCGAGCAGGGCGTCAAGACTCTTGTGATCGCTTGTAACTCGGCGAGCGCCGCGGTCTTGCGCGATGCCCGCGAACGGTACGACGTGCCCGTAGTGGAAGTTATTCACCCCGCGGTGAGGCGGGCCGTGCATGTTTCGCGCAACAATCACATCGCCGTTATAGGAACCCAAGCCACCGTGACCAGTGGTGCCTATCAGGACGCTTTCCACGCCAATCCGCGAATCACAGTGACAGCACAAGCATGTCCGCGGTTCGTGGAATTCGTGGAGCAAGGGATCACCGGTGGGCCTGAACTGCTCGCGGTCGCGCACGAATACCTGGCGCCCGTCGTGGATTCCGGTGCCGACACCTTGGTCTTGGGGTGCACGCACTATCCGGTCTTGTCCGCCCTGATCCAACACGTCGTCGGTGATGACATTGTGCTGGTGTCGTCGGCTGAAGAGACCGCGAAAGACGTGTACGGCGTGTTGTCTGATCGCGATCTCATCCGTTCAGCCGCCACCGCCGGTAGTCGCACGTTCTTAGCAACTGGAGACGCGGCGAGCTTTTCGACGGTGGGCGCCCGCTTCTTAGGTCCGGTAGTGGGGGAGGTGTCACATGCGGCCTTGTAGATTACGTCGTCACAGTAAATTACGTCGTCATACCGGTGTGACGGTTCTTCGCGTGCAGGACCGTCAGTGGCATCTTCGGTGCCAAGAGGGCGCTCCGTACCGCAAGACTTTCCAGAACGTCGGCCCTGAACGGTGGGTCGAGCCAGCTAGGTACGACTGCAGATAACGGGGGAATGATGGATGTCACGGTAGTGGGTTGTGCAGGGTCCTACCCGAGCGCGACGTCGCCGGCATCGAGCTACTTGATTCAGCATGATGGGTTCAACCTCCTGTTGGACGTCGGCAACGGTTCCACCGGTGCGTTGCAGCGGCATATCGGCATCGACGAGGTCTCGGCAGTGTGCATCTCTCACATGCACCTTGACCACTGCGCTGATCTGGGTTCCCTGTACGTGGCTCGCCAGTATCACCCCGGCGGGCCTCGACCGAGGATCCCCATCTATGGGCCGAGCGACCTACGGCAACGGGCGGGCGAAATTTACGGTCCGGATGATTCAGGAAAACTCACCGAACGGTTTGAGTTCCGCGAGTTTCCCGGTGAGCCCTTCTCCGTGGGGCCGTTTGAGGTCTCAGCAGTACCAATGTTCCACTGTGTGGAGGCTTACGGGTTTCGGGTCCGAGTCGGTGACACAGTTGTGGCTTACTCTGGCGACACAGCCCCGTGTGCGGCGCTCAACGAGTTGGTGAAGGGCGCGGACCTGGCGATTTGTGAGGCCTCGTTCGTGGAATCAACCACGAACCCTCCGGGACTGCATCTGACGGGACGTGAGGCCGCGGAGGCAATGGTGGCTGGCGGTGCCCGGCAACTCTTGTTGACTCATCTGGTGGCATGGAACGACCCGACCGAAGTGCTCGCCGACGCTCGGGATGGCGGATGCGATTCGGCGCTGCTAGCCGAACCCGGTTTGGTCTTTCACTTAGCGTAGGTTTGCCACGAAGGCGTCCGCTCCGACTGAGTCCAGGGCTGGCGCCAGATTGACCTACCGACTATCAGAACGGATACCTCATGAACGCTCGCAGCGACGGACGCTCCTACGACCAACTCCGGCCTATTAGGTTCCAACGCAACTGGGTCGACATTGCTGAAGGCAGCTGCCTGGTCGAATTCGGTCGCACTCGGGTGTTGTGTGTGGCCAGTTTCACCGAGGGTGTACCCCGGTGGTTAAAGGGTTCGGGAACCGGCTGGGTGACGGCCGAGTATGCGATGCTGCCGCGTGCCACCGACACGCGCAGTGCCCGCGAATCGGTCAAGGGGAAGTTGTCGGGTCGCACTCAAGAAATCTCGCGCCTCATCGGCCGATCTTTGCGGGCGGTCGTGTCGATGGAAGACCTGGGCGAGAACACGATCCAACTTGACTGTGACGTTCTGCAAGCCGACGGGGGAACCCGGACCGCTGCTATCACCGGCGCCTACGTGGCGCTGGCCGATGCGCTGGCATGGGCCGGGCAGCGTCAAATCCTCACCACTGAATCGGTGCTGCGCGACAGCGTAAGTGCAGTTAGCGTGGGTCTGGTGTCGGGGGAGGCTCGCCTGGACTTGCACTATGACGACGATGTCGCTGCAGACGTCGACATGAACATCGTCATGACTGGGTCGGGGGATTTTGTGGAAGTGCAAGGGACGGCCGAGGGCGTGACGTTTGGTCGGGATTGGCTCACCGAGTTGCTTGACTTGGGGACAACCGGCTGTCGGGAATTGGCTGGGCTACAGTCCGGGGCACTCGCCGCAGCCACAGATGTTCGGTCCAGTGGTTGACGGCCCGGTGACGATGACCGGCCCGGTTGTCGTTGCTAGCCGCAATTCTCACAAGGTCAGTGAACTGGAGCGCATCCTACGTGCGAATCAGGCTGACTGGTCCCTGGTGAATCTGGCGGAGGTTGCCCCCGATCTGCCTGATGTGGTCGAAACTGGTGTGACCTTCGAGGAAAACTCGCTACTGAAGGCCCGAACGGTGTCGACCGCTACCGGCATGCCAGCCCTGGCTGACGACTCGGGCCTGTGCGTAGATGTGCTCAATGGCATGCCTGGGTTGTTTTCTGCCCGTTGGTCAGGTCAACACGGTGATGACACAGGGAACCTGGCGTTGTTGCTAGCCCAGCTTGCGGATGTGCCCGATCACTTGCGGACAGCGCAGTTCGTATGCGTCGTGACGCTCGTCTTGCCGGACGGGCGTAGCTATGTGGGCCGCGGGGAGGTGGCTGGCTGCCTCACCCGGGGGCCGCGGGGATCCAACGGTTTCGGATACGACCCCATCTTTGTTCCCGAGGGACACCAGCAAACGACGGCGGAGATCGCCCCTCAAGAGAAAGATCAACTGTCCCACCGGTCTCGTGCAGTCTCAGCCCTAGTCCAGTCAGTGTCAGGGGTCACCACTAACTGAGTATGTTACTCGCTGTCGCGAGACACTCCTGGATGCCCATCGGGGCTCTGCGGCTGCTTGCGCTTTCCGGCCCAGGTGTTGTGTTTCGTGGGTTGGTGACGTTCGGCGGGTGGTCGGTGGATAGGTGAGGTCCTCCGGGTGGGATGTGAAACTACCAAGAATCGCATTCCGCCAAGGAGGACCTTATGACCCACCGCAATGCGCCTCTCACTTCGGAGGGCCGCCGCCGCGCGTGCCCGGAAGCAGATCGAGGATGTCCGATCTGTCACGTCGCGGCGGCGTTCCGGATCGCCCGCCAAACGGTCGGGAAATGGCATGCACGGTGGGTTACCGAGGGTGAGGTTGGGCTGGAGGATCG
>CBFGTA010000053.1:0-16043 GCA_965651595.1 uncultured bacterium
AGGAGCGGTTCACCTACCTCACCGCCGTCAGCCGCGAGGCCCAGGCCGACACCCCCGAGCGCCTCTACGCCCAGGACCGCCTGCACACCCACGCGGACCTGCTCCTGCCGATGCTGCGCTCGGATCGCACGCTCGTCGTGAGGGCCTATGAAATCGCGGCTGAGTGTCACGCGGGCCAGAAGCGCTTGTCGGGTGAGGCCTACATCACCCACCCCATCGCCGTCGCCACGATTCTGGCCGACCTCGGCATGACCGCTCCCACCATCGCGGCCGCTCTCCTGCACGACACCGTCGAAGACACTGACTATTCCTTGGAACAACTCGCTGCTGATTTCGGTGACGAGATTGCCCGACTAGTTGACGGAGTGACCAAGCTCGACAAAGTGAAGTACGGGTCAGCCTCCACAGCGGAGACAGTTCGCAAAATGGTCGTGGCGATGGCTCGAGACATTCGGGTCCTCGTGATCAAGTTGGCCGACCGTCTGCACAACATGCGAACGCTCAAAGCGATGAGCAGGGTCAAGCAAGAGCAGAAGGCCCGAGAGACGTTGGAGATTTATGCTCCGCTCGCCCATCGCCTCGGGATGAACACGGTCAAGTGGGAGCTGGAGGATCTGGCGTTCGAAACCTTGTACCCCAAGATGTACGAGGAGATCAACCGGCTCGTCCGCCAGCGCCAGCCCAGTCGGGACAAGTACCTCGACGCCGTAGTCGAAAACGTCGAAGAGGCCTTGAAGGGTTCCCGAATCAAAGCGCACGTGTTCGGGCGCCCCAAGCACTACTACAGCATCTACCAGAAAATGGTCGTGCGCGGCAGAGACTTCGCCGACATCTACGATCTGATCGGCGTGCGGATCTTGGTTCACTCAGTACGCGATTGCTATGCGGCGCTCGGAGTGATTCATTCGCAGTGGAATCCGGTGCCGGGTCGGTTCAAGGACTACATCGCCATGCCGAAGTTCACGATGTACCAGTCGCTTCATACCACTGTTATCGGACCGCAAGGCAAACCCGTCGAGTTGCAGATCCGCACCTATGACATGGACCGTGCAGCAGAGTATGGGGTCGCGGCGCACTGGCGATACAAACAGCCCGAAGTGGCGGGCAAACAAGGTCCAGACGACTTTGGCTGGCTTCGCCAGTTGCTCGAGTGGCAGCGCGAGACCGAAGACCCCGATGAGTTCTTGGACACGCTGCGCTATGACCTCAGCACGAACGAGGTCTACGTATTCACGCCAGCCGGAGATGTGATCGCGTTACCTGCCGGTTCCACGCCCGTGGATTTCGCCTACGCCATCCACACCGAGGTTGGACACCGGTGCGTTGGCGCGCGGGTCAACGGCAACCTCGTGTCGCTTGAATCTCGACTCAATAACGGTGACCTCGTCGAAGTGTTCACTTCGAAAGCCGAAGGTGCCGGTCCGAGTCGGGACTGGCTGGCGTTCGTGGCGTCACCCCGAGCCAAGAACAAAATCAAGGGATGGTTCTCCAAGGAGCGCAGAGAAGAAGCCATTGAGTCGGGGAGGGAGCAACTGTCTCGGGCGATGCGCCGTCAAGGGCTGCCGCTACAACGCCTACTGACCAGTGCAAACCTGCTTCCCATCGCACAGGACCTACGCTATTCCGATATTTCAGCCCTGTACGCGGCCATTGGAGAAGGCCACGTGGCACCGTCGACGGTTGTAACCCGGTTGGTGTCGGCTCTTGGCGGGGCGGAAGGCACAGGCGACGACATCGCCGAACAGTCGCAGATTCCGAGCGGTCGGTTGACCCGTACTCGCACTGGATCCGACACCGGTGTCATGGTGGCTGGTTCTGACGACGTGTGGGTGAAGTTGGCCCGCTGCTGCACGCCGGTGCCCGGCGACGAGATCGTTGGGTTTGTGACCCGCGGGTCCGGGGTCTCCGTGCATCGGGCGTCGTGCGCCAACGCTCCGTCACTGATGCAGTCGCCGGAACGGGTCGTTGAAGTGCAGTGGGCGCCGAGTTCGACCGGACTGTTTCTCGTCAATATTCAAGTCGAAGCGCTCGACCGAGCGCGGCTGCTGTCCGACGTCACCAAGGCTCTGTCCGACGAGCACGTCAACATCTTGTCGGCCGCTGTCACGACCAACCGGGACCGAGTGGCCCTCAGTCGCTTCAGTTTCGAGATGGCCGACACTAAACATTTGGGTGCACTGCTGCGCAATGTGCGCAATGTTGAAGGAGTCTACGACGCGTACCGCGTGTGAACGTTCGATCTCTCCATGGTTCAACTAGCCGAAACGGGACAGTCCCTTTTGGGCGGCATCGAGGAGCATCTGCGCACCCTCGAGAGCCTCCCGTAGTTTCTTGGAGGCAGCTTCGTCGCCAGCGTCGACGGCTGCCTGCAACTGCGCCTGCAGCTTGTCCACCTTGACCTGAAACTGTGAAACAGTGTCGGCCGCACGACCACGTAGCTCGGGGTTACGGGCACGCCATTGCTGTTGTTCGGCATCGCGAACCGCTTCTTCAATCTTCTTGAGCCCCCCTTCGAGTCGTTTGACGTCGTCGCGAGGAACTCTGCCAGCTTTCTCCCACCGTTCCTGAATCGAACGCAAAGCCTTCTTGGCCGACCCCAAATTGGTGATGGGCAGGAGAGCCTGGGCCTCCGTCAGAAGCTTCTCCTTGACTACCTTGTTTGCGGACTCCTCTTCATCGCGCTGGGCGAACACTTCGTTGCGGGCGGCGAAGAACGAATCCTGCGCGGCCCGGAACCGGTTCCACAATTCGTCATCGGTCTTGCCAGCGCGGCCAGCAGCCTTCCACCGATCCATCAATTGCCGATACGCCTTCGTAGTGCCTGCCCAGTCCCGCGAAGCTGACAGCTTCTCGGCCTCTTTGATCAGTTTCTCCTTCGCCTTTTGGGCCTGCTCGAACTGCTCCTCGAGCTGCGCGTAATGCTCACGCCGACGGCTATCGAAGGTCTTGCGTGCGCGCGACATGCGCTGCCACAGTTCGTCCTCGGTCGTCCGGTCGAAACGATCGATACTCTTCCACTCGTCGATCAACGATCGGAATTGCTCGACGCCAGCCTTGAAGGATGTCGAGTTCGCGAGCTTCTCGGCCTTCTCGACCAACTCCTTACGCTGAGCCATAGCGGCTTCGCGGGCCTGCGCCTTCTGCTCGAGCAGAGCCGCCTTCTTGACGTTGACGAGAACCTCAAGCTGACCCACGCGGGCGACCAAGGCTGCCAAGTCGCCCACGAAGCCCGGTTCGGACAACGATTCGCGGATTCGGTTGGCCACCTTCTGAGCGTCGGCAGGCGTAGTGCGATCATCCGCCAAGCGCTTGGCCGCGATGTCGATCTCGGACACAAGCTCGTAGTACTTGCGAGCGAAATGACTCAGTCCGTCGGCAGCGTCGCCCGCCGCCCACGCACCCACCTTGCGCTCCGAGCCGTCGGGCAGCCGCAAGTAGACCGTGCCGTCCTCGTCCACCCGACCGAAGCTCTCGGCAGGGGCAGCCCCCGGCGGTCGGGCGGGACTTGCGGCAGGAGCCGCAGACTCATTCTCGGCCATGGCGTACCTCTCTGAATGCGCGATCGCCGGTCTACGAAGGGAACACCACGCGCTTGAGGCGTCAACAAGCGCGTGCCCGAGGACACTGTGGGGAAGTTTATCCCAGGAGGTAGGCTCGTCGGTGTGTTGATAGTCGGATTTCCCGCTGGCCCCTGGGGCACTAACTGCTACGTGGTCGCCCCGCAGCCCCGCTCCGAGTGTTTCATCATCGACCCGGGCAAAGATTCCATCGACGGTGTCAACCAGGCCATCGCGGAGCATCACCTCAATCCGGTGGCCGTGGTGCTCAGTCACGGACACCTCGATCACATGTGGTCGGTGACACCCATCTGTGACGCGCGCGACGTCCCTGCCTATATCCACGCCGGAGACCGGGCTCTGCTCGCCGACCCGATGCGCGGAATTTCCGGCGAGACGCGAGCAATGTTCGAGTCGATGACTAAAGGGTCAATGACGTTTTCCGAACCGAGCGACGTGCACGAGGTTGTGGACGGCCAGCCTCTGCAATTGGCGGGCGTGGACTTCACTGTCGCCCACGCCCCCGGGCACACGCCGGGCTCGGTGACCTACAACCTTGAAGCTGGTAGCGATCACCCGCCCATCATGTTCTCCGGCGACTTGTTGTTCGCGGGATCGATCGGTCGCACCGACCTACCCGGTGGCGACATGAATCAAATGATGGGCTCTCTGGCCCGAGTGGTCCTGCCGTGCCCTGACGAGATGGCGGTTCTGCCCGGGCATGGTCCGACAACGACGATCGGAACGGAACGTCAAACCAACCCGTACTTGCGGCAGGTAGCCGCTGGCACGGGCTCCGCTGGAACACCGAGCAAAGGCCTCTAGTGGCCGCACAGTTCCAAGCCCCCAAAGGTGTCGCGGAGTACGTTCCACCGAAGTCCGGGGAATTCCTCCGAGTTCAAGATGCTGTTTCTGCGTCCGCCCGGCGGGCAGGCTACTCCTATGTAGAGTTGCCAATTTTCGAGGACACGGCAGTTTTCGAACGCGGGGTGGGTGAAAGCACCGACGTTGTCTCCAAAGAGATGTACACCTTTGCTGACCGAGGTGGCCGCAGCCTGACTCTGAGGCCAGAAGGAACGGCAGGGGTGATTCGCAGTGTCGTTGAACACGGACTCGATCGTCAAGGCCTGCCGGTAAAGCTGTGGTACCGCGGTCCCTTCTTCCGGGCTGAACGCCCCCAGCAGGGCAGATACCGCCAGTTCTCCCAGGTGGGGGTAGAGGCCGTCGGGGTGGCGGACCCGGTTCTCGACGCCGAAGTGATCAGCATCGCCGTCGACGCGTTCGGAGTGCTGGACCTGACGGACTACACCGTTCTCGTTAACTGTCTGGGAGACACCGAATCGCGCGCCATCTACCGGCAGAGGCTCTTGGATTTCCTACAGACCCTCGATCTCGACGAACCGACGCGTGAACGGGCTCGCCTCAACCCTTTGCGAGTGCTGGACGACAAACGGCCTCACGTTCAAGACATGTTGGTCGACGCTCCCGCTTTGCCTGACTCCCTGACGGCGCAATCGCGTCGCTACCACGAGCGGGTCCTACGACTGCTCGACGTCCTGGGGATCGCGTTCGTCGAAGACCCCCGACTCGTGCGCGGCCTCGACTACTACACGGGAACCACGTTCGAGTTCGTTCACCGCGGACTCGGTGCCCAGTCTGCGATTGGCGGGGGAGGAAGATACGACGGGCTAGTGGCTTCACTGGGCGGTCAAGACATTTCCGGAATCGGGTTCGGTCTCGGAGTCGATCGCATCATGCTCGCGTGTGCCGCCGAAGGAACCGCTCAGACGGACGGCCGACGCTGCGAGGTGTACGTCATCGCGGTGGGAGAAGCCGCACAAGACGTCCTCGCCCCCATATGCCGTGCGGTGCGGGCAGAGGGTGTGACAGTCGATATGGACTACGGGGGTCGCTCGCTGAAGGCCGCCATGCGCTCAGCCAACCGTAGCGGAGCGCGTTGGGCGGTCATTGCCGGAGGCGATGAACTTGCCGCGGGCCAGGCGGTTGTGAAAGACCTCGAACTGGGGGAGCAGGGCAGTGTCGGACTGGAACAACTCGTGACAGACTTACGCACACGAGTTGGTCGGTAGGCCGGTCGTTCAGTCCAATCAGCAGACTGCCACCATCAATAGTCACGGCTCGATCCATCCGTATGCTCGGGATGACATGGAAGGACACCGCATGTTGCGCGACCGTCAAGCAGGCTCGTTGAGGGCCGATGACATCGGAACTGAAGTTGTGCTGGCCGGATGGGTGTCTCGTCGTCGCGACCACGGGGGAGTGGCGTTCATCGATCTGCGAGATGCCAGCGGCACGGCCCAGGTTGTCATTCACGATGAGGCCGTCGCCCGCGAACTCCGCCCGGAATCGTGCATAGGTGTCACGGGGACAGTCGTCGCCCGGCCAGCTGGCAACGAGAATCCGGACGTTGCTACCGGCGAGATCGAAGTCGAGTCGAGCGCCGTCGAAGTGTACTCCCTAGCCCAGCCTTTACCCTTCGGCATCGACGACTACTCAGAAGTCGGTGAAGAGGCCCGATTGCGTTGGAGGTACCTCGACCTGCGCCGCACCGAGCCAGCCCGCGTGCTGCGCATGCGCTCGGAAGTGAACCGGGTCGCCCGCACGGTGCTCGCTGACGAAGGCTTCGTCGAGGTAGAAACTCCGACACTGACCCGCAGCACGCCCGAAGGGGCTCGCGACTTCCTGGTTCCAGCCCGCCTGAGGCCCGGTTCCTGGTACGCCTTACCGCAGTCGCCCCAACTGTTCAAGCAGCTGCTGATGGTTGCCGGACTCGAGAAGTACTACCAGATTGCGCGCTGCTACCGGGACGAGGACTTCCGGGCCGACCGACAGCCCGAGTTCACCCAGCTCGACGTGGAGATGAGCTTCGTCGAGCAAGACGATGTGATCGCGGTGGCTGAGAAAGTCATCGGTGCGATTTGGAAGACAGTGCTCGGGGTTGAGATTGGACCGATCGCCCACCTCACCTACAACGATGCGATGCGCCGGTTCGGCACCGACAAGCCCGACCTGCGCTTCGATCTCGAACTGACCGAACTTACCGAAGCATTTGCCGCGACCGAGTTCCGAGTGTTTCAGGCCCCCTACGTGGGTGCCGTCGTTATGCCCGGTGGGGCCAGTCAGCCCCGCCGCACCCTCGACGGCTGGCAAGAGTGGGCCCGCCAACGCGGCGCCCGCGGCCTCGCTTACGTCCTGGTCAGTGAGAGCGGAGAACTCGCCGGACCCGTCGCGAAGAACCTCAGCGAAGACGAGAAGCGGGAAGTCGTTGAACGGACAGGTGCCACTCGGGGCGACTGCATCTTCTTCGCAGCCGGTACCCCCGCGGATGCTCGGGCACTGCTCGGAGCTGCCCGCGTCGAAATCGCCACCCGCCTAGGACTGATCCCGGTCGCGGGCAGTGGCGATCCGGAGCGGGAATGGTCGTTCGTATGGGTCGTTGATGCACCCATGTTCGAACCAACCAACACGGACGGATCAGACGGCGGCTGGACATCAGTTCACCACCCGTTCACGAGTCCCCGCCCAGAATGGCTGGCGACCTTCGCCGACAATCCCGGCGAAGCGTTGGCGAGTGCCTATGACCTGGTCTGCAACGGCAACGAAATCGGCGGGGGATCGATCCGTATCCATCGAGCGGACGTCCAACAACAGGTATTCGCCCTGCTCGGAATGTCGACCGAGGACGCCGAATCCAAGTTCGGATTTCTCCTCGACGCGTTTCAGTATGGCCCGCCTCCACATGGAGGAATCGCGTTTGGCTGGGATCGGATTTGCATGTTGCTCGCTGACACGGAGTCACTGCGAGACGTCATCGCTTTCCCCAAGACCGGTGGAGGCTTCGATCCGCTCACCGCGGCCCCAGCCCCGATCTCGGCCCAGCAGCGGCAGGAAGCCGGAATCGACGTCATCCCTGAAACTGACGGCGACGCGTGAAGGCGGGCCCCCGGCTGCCCGTAGACTGACACCATGGGCGGTGACGACTTGTTCGCTGAGCGCTCCTCTGCGAATAAGGCCGGAGCATTCCACGAGCCCCTAGCGGCGCGGATGCGGCCCACGACCATCGATCAGTTTGCTGGCCAAGGCGACATCCTGCGCGAAACGTCACCGCTTTCGCGGTTCTTCCGATCGGGCCCACGGCAAACGCTTCCTTCACTGATTCTGTGGGGGCCGCCGGGAACCGGCAAGACCACCTTGGCGCGACTCGTGGTAAACCATGCAGACGCGGAACTCGTTCAACTCTCGGCCATCAACGCGGGAGTCAAGGATGTGCGATCAGCGATCGAGAAAGCCACGATCAATCGGGAACTGTATCAACGGGCGTCAGTACTGTTTATCGACGAGATTCACCGTTTCTCCACCACCCAGCAAGACGCACTATTGCCAGCAGTCGAACATGGCCACGTCAGTCTGATCGGGGCAACCACCGAGAACCCTTCGTTTTGCCTGGTCCCAGCGTTGCTCAGTCGCTGTCTGCTCGTTCCCCTGTCCCGACTTTCCGACGCCGCCATCAACGGGCTAGTCGACCGAGCACTACAAGCTCCCGAGGGATTGAACGGAACGTACGACGTGGATGCTCTCGCGAGCTCGGCCATCGTTCAACTGGCCGGGGGCGACGCCAGGCGAGCCCTCACAATCCTGGAGGCGGCCGCAGCCGGTGCCGCGGCCGACGACAGTGCACGGATTGATCGTTCGCACGTCGAAGCCGCCGCGGCCCACGCGGTGCCCCGCTACGACCGTCGCGGGGACGCCCACTACGACGTCATTAGCGCCTTCATCAAGTCCATCCGCGGCTCAGACCCGGATGCGGCGTTGCATTATTTGGCCCGCATGCTGGTCGCTGGCGAAGATCCCCGCTTCATTGCTCGTCGCCTCATCATCGCGGCCAGTGAAGACGTTGGGCTGGCCGATTCAACGGGCCTTTCAGTGGCGGTTGCCGCACTGCACGCCGTGAGCCACATCGGCATGCCGGAGGCTCGCATCACACTCGCCCACGCAACTGTGCACCTCGCCACGGCGCCCAAGTCCAACTCGGTGTATCGGGCAGTCGACATGGCGATCGCTGACGTGCACTCGGGACACATCGGTGACGTCCCTGGACCGCTGCGTGACGCGAGTGCGTCGGCGAGCCGATCGACTGGCGCTGGCAAGGGTTACGTCTACCCCCATGACGAACCGAGCGGTGTTGCCGCTGGCAACTACCGACCGGCCGGTCTGGAAGACGCGGTGTACTACGTTCCGACCCACCGAGGCTCCGAACGCGAGATCGCCCAGAACTATGACCGAATCCGCCAGATCGTGGGCCTGCCCGACCTCCCCCGCCCGTGAAGGATGCGGCAGGCCCCACGGTCGGTCCGACACCGCTCGTGCCGATTGCTCCTGGCCAGAGGGCCCGTGTTTGTGGTTGAGTTGAGGGGGGCATACCGTGAAAACGGAAACGGATCTCTAGTAGCGGAGGACGGTCGTCATGGGTCGAGCACTGTGGTTTACAGCCGGGGCTGTCGGTGGAATCCTGGTCTATCGCCGTGGTCAACGAGGCTGGAACAACGCCAAGGCCCGTGGCGTGGTGGGAAATCTGCAAGCTTCCACGGAGGCTGTTGCGTCGATCGCCCACGGAGCCAACCGATTGCTCGGTGGGCGCACCGGAGCACCCGAGACGTCCAATCCGGCATTAACCGCCCCCACTATTGGTTCGCACCAGCCCGCTGCGGCCCAGGTGATCAACTTGCGGTCGAGCCGATTCGATTCCGCCACTGCGAGGCCAGTTCGGCGGCAGCCAGCCACAGCCCGAAGGCTCCCCGGACGGGGCCCCCGCCCGGTCACCGTCGACGTTCGCACCCACCGATCGAGTTAGAACCGTCCGGGTGGGTCGCGCGAGTCGGGTTGGCTGATTGGTACGAAGTCTCTGCCGATCGCAACTGTCATTTGGGGTGCTCCTACACTCGGAGCGACTAGCCATATGGCGACAGTAAGGACCGACCGCGATGGCAAGGCGGCCGCAGTCGTCGCCGCACCACGACTCGAGAGGCAATCACGCACATGGATTCGGCGGAAATTCGACGACGATTTCTGAACTACTTCGCTGCCCGCGATCACGCCGTGGTGGAGTCTGCCCCGCTGCCAATCGACGACGCCACCTTGCTGTTCGTGAACGCCGGAATGGTCCCGTTCAAGCCGTACTTCCTCGGTGAGCAGTCCGCCCCGTGGAAGCGAGCAACGTCGGTACAGAAGTGCATCCGGACCCTGGACATTGACGAGGTCGGCAAGACAACCCGGCATGCGTCGTTCTTCCAGATGTGCGGCAACTTCTCGTTCGGTGACTACTTCAAAGAGCAGGCCATCCCCTACGCCTGGGAGCTCCTCACGACTGCGGTCGCCGACGGTGGCTACGGTCTGGATCCGGATCGGCTGTGGGCGACGGTGTATCACGATGACGACGAGAGCGAACGGATCTGGCGCGAGACCACCGGTATGCCAGCCGAGCGCATCCAACGACGAGGCATGGCCGACAACTTCTGGTCGATGGGCGTGCCCGGCCCGTGTGGGCCGTGTTCGGAAATCTACTACGACCGGGGAGACAGCTACGGTCAGCCCGGCGGCCCGATCGTCGATGAAGATCGGTACCTCGAAGTGTGGAACCTAGTGTTCATGCAGTCTGAGCGAGGGCCCGGTTCCGGCAAGGACGACTTCCCGATCGTTGGTGATCTGCCCGCGAAGAACATTGATACCGGAGCCGGGCTCGAAAGACTCGCTGCCATCTTGCAAGGCGTCGACAACATTTACGAGATTGACACCACCCGGAAGGTCTTGGACACCGCAACTGAGTTAACCGGTAAGGCCTATGGGGACGACGATCGCGACGATATCGACCTGCGGGTCGTGGCCGACCACAGTCGAACGTGTGTGTTTCTCATCCACGACGGGGTGACACCTGGCAACGAAGGTCGCGGGTACGTTCTGCGGCGACTGTTGCGCCGAGTGGTGAGTAAAATGCACGCACTCGGATCCCGTGAACCAGTGATGAGCGTCCTGGTCTGCAGTGTGATCTCGGCCATGGCACCCCAGTACCCGGAATTGTTGACTGATCAGGACCGGATCGTTGGGGTTGCCGAAGCTGAGGAGGCCGCATTCTTGCGGACACTCAAAGGTGGCAATCGCCTGCTTCGATCGGTTATCTCAGAGGCCAGGCAGGCGGGTCAGACGTCCGTCAGCGGCGAACAAGCGTTCGTTCTCCACGACCGTCACGGGTTCCCGATCGATCTGACCCTAGAAATTGCCCAAGATGCGGGCCTCACTGTCGATCAAGCTGGGTTCACGGAACTCATGCGAGCCCAGAAGGAGCGCGCCCGGGCGGACGCGGCGCAGAAGAAGGCCGGACTAGCGGACACGGGGGCTCTCAGGGGCGTTTTGGACGCCTTCGGAGCGACCGATTGGGTTGCCTACGAGACCCTCACCGCCGAGGCCAGGGTGCTGGCGATTCTGCGCGACGGGGAATCAGTCTCGGCCCTGCGAGAAGGTGAAGTCGGCGTTGTCGTTCTCGACCGGACACCTTTCTACGCCGAGTCGGGCGGGCAACATGCTGATGCGGGCCACATCACCTCTGCGACATCCGCCTGCGAGGTCGTGGACGTGCAGCGGCCCGTCAAGGCGCTAGTGGCTCACACGGTGCGCGTGGTATCGGGAGAACTCGTGATCGACGACCACGTTCATGCCGAAGTGGATGCGGACTGGCGTCGAGACGCCCGGCAGGCCCACTCGGGCACGCACGTGGTCCACGCGGCATTGCGTGAGGTCCTCGGGCCCAACGCCTTGCAGGCCGGTTCCTTCAACCGCCCCGGCTATCTGCGGCTGGACTTCAGTTGGGGTCAAGGGCTGACGGGCGAGAACCGCCGAGACATCGAAGACGTCTCGAATCGGGCGATCCGCGATGATTTGGCAGTTCGAGTCGACTACATGAGTCTCGCGAAGGCTCGCGAACAGGGTGCGTTGGCGTTGTTCGGCGAGACGTACGGCGAGACTGTCCGGGTCGTCGAAATTGGTGGCCCGTGGTCGCGGGAACTGTGCGGTGGCACCCACGTGGAGCGGTCATCTCAGATCGGCCCGGTCGCGGTCACCGCCGAGTCGTCCATTGGGTCGGGACTTCGTCGGATTGAGGCCGTTGTGGGATTCGACGCTTTCGGGTACCTGGCACGCGAACGCGATCTCGTCAGTCAGTTGAGCGCGATGCTGAACGTGAAACCCGATGAACTGCCCTCCCGGGTGGAAGCCTTGGTGCGACGCCTGAAGTCTGCGGAACTGCACATGCAGAAGGTAGAAGCCGCCCGCGCTGCCGGGGAGTTGGAACGGCTCATGCGCAACCCCGAGCTCGTCGCGGGCGTCGGGGTTCACTGTGTGGAAGCGCCGACGGGCACTTCCGCGAAAGAACTGCGCGAGTTTCTGACCCGGTGGCGCGACGAAGGCAGTGATCCCCAAGTTGCCGTCGTGGCGAGCACCGACGGCACCAAAGTGGCGGTCATGGTCGCGGTCAACCGGCAGGCCGAAGCCCAGGGATTCCAGGCCGGACGCCTGATCGGCCCGATTCTGGCACCGTTGGGTGGCCGCGGAGGTGGTAAGGCAGGTATGGCCCAGGGTGGCGGAACAGAACCTGAGCGGATTCCCGAAGCGTTCGCGGCAGCCCGCGGTGCTGTGGCCGCAGTCGATCGGTGAGGGACGTTCGAACACGGTGAGGTCCATGAGATGAGGCATGGAGTGCGTCTGGGACTTGATGTGGGGCAGGCCCGCATCGGGGTGGCGGCCTGCGATCCGGCGGGCACGATTGCCTTTCCCGTCGCGACTATCGCTGCTCGCAACAACCGCGAGTTGGAAGTTGTGAAACTGATCCGTGAATACGAGCCGATTGAAGTCCTGATCGGACATCCCGTCACGTTGGCCGGTCGGGGGAGCGCCTCAACGGCGGCTGCCATGGACTTCGCTGAAGTCTTGGCTCGCAATCCCGAGTCGCCGACTGTCCGTCTCATCGATGAGAGATTGTCGACTGTTCAGGCCCAACGGCGGCTGCACGAATCGGGGAAATCATCCAAGAAATCGCGTCAGGTGATTGACCAGGCCGCTGCAGTCGTTATCGTGCAGACTGCGCTCGATGAAGAACGGACGACCGGTACGCCGCCAGGAAGGATCGTGGAAATCGCATGAGTGACGTTGGGCTCAACCTGTCCAACCCAGCGCCGACCGAGCCGGCCAACGGCGGCCGGTCGGCGGTGACGTTGCTAATTGTGGCGGTGATCGTTATCGCGATCGTTGGAGCGATCGGCTACGTCGTGTGGCGACAGTTCGCGTCCGGCCCGGACTATCCAGGTCCCGGTGTGGGTGCGGTCACCGTGCAGGTCAAGCCCGGGGACTCCATCACCGCGATCGGCACCACACTAGAAGCCGAAGACGTCGTCGCCTCCGAGTCGGCGTTCGTGTCGGTCGCAAGTGGCGATCCTCGGGCGCGAGGCATCCAAGCCGGCTACTACGAGATGCGTCAACAGATGAGTGCCCAAGGCGCACTCGACATCTTGGTGGATCCCCCGAATCGGGTGGCGTTGAGAGTGACGGTCCCCGAAGGAATGCGAGCCACCGCAATTGCTGCCTTACTCGCTGCCGAGACGGGCATCGAGCAGTCGTCATTGGAGAAACACATGAAGGACCCCGAAGGTTTGGGATTACCGGACTACGCCGACGGCGATGTTGAAGGGTTCCTGTTCCCGGCCACCTACGAGGTCGAACCGGGGGCAACCGCACAGTCCGTCTTGCGCATGATGGTGACTGCCTACAAGCAGACAGTCGCCGAACTAAACATGGAAGAGCGGGCGGCAGAACTCGGCTACACGCCGTATCAGATCTTGACGATCGCGAGCCTTGTCCAGGCCGAGGGACTCGAAGCCGACTTCGGGAAGATCGCTCGAGTGATCGAGAATCGCCTCGACTGCACCCTCCCAGCTTGCAACGAGATTCCCCCTGTGACGGATCGCGTGAAGAGACTCCAGTTCGATTCGACGATCAACTACGCCAAGGACTCGAACATCTTGGACTTGTCGGCGCAAGACCTCGGTGAGGACGGCCCCTACAACACGCACCTCAATGCGGGACTGCCACCGACCCCCATCAATAATCCGGGAGCGGCTGCTATCCGGGCCGCACTCAATCCCACCCCCGGTAGCTGGTTGTTCTTCGTCGCAGATTCCGGCGTCGGGTTCTCCCAGTTCTCCGACAACTTGGCGCAACACGATCAGGCAGTGGCAGAGTGGAATCGTTTACGCGCGAACAGCTAGGACCCGAGGTGCCGGGGCCGAGCCGAACGCAGGTCCGCGCGGCCGTGATCGGCCATCCCGTTGCCCATTCGCTGTCCCCAGTGATGCATCGAGCGGCCTACCGGCAGCTTGATTTGCCGTACCAGTATGACTTTCTGGACATTGGGTCAGAAGATGTCGAGGCGTTCTTGCAGGACCTTGACACCACCTGGCTGGGTCTGTCTGTGACGATGCCGCACAAGGTGGCCGCCCAGCGGGCAAGCCACTGGCGATCAAACCTGGTCGAACAGACTGAAGCTGCCAACACCGTCGTTGTCCGCGAAGGACTGCTGTATGCGTTCAACACCGATGTGGCCGGAATTTGTTGGGCACTGCTCCGACACACTGGGGCCGCATCCAAGATCTACACTGTGACGATCATCGGTTCCGGTGCAACGGCACGCTCAGCGACTGCGGCTGCTGTAGCGCTTGGAGCCGCGCGCATTCAGTTGACTGCCCGCCGGGAACAGGCCGCCGGGGAGTGCGCCGGGCAGATGCAAACGGTCGCTGGCCAGTGCGAGATCCTGGACTGGAACGACCACTGCGGCATCCTGGATGCCGATGTGGTGATATCGACTCTGCCCGCTGGAGCCGCGAACAAGTTCGCCCCCGACGTTCCCGACAGCCCCGGGATGCTCCTCGACGTTGCCTACCATCCGTGGCCGAGCCGACTGGCGCAAGCTTGGACGAACGCTGGCGGACTGGTGGCGTCAGGGCGAGAAATGTTAGCCGGTCAGGCCGCGGAGCAAGTACGCCTGATGACAGGCCTGGAAGCCGATGCCGAAGTCATGCTGGCGGCGGCCGAGAACGTGATCCACAGGGAAGACTCCGACGCAGACACTCACCGGCGATGATTGACTACAGTGGCGCAGATGGTCACGTCTGCTGAGCAATGGACAGCGCTCCTGATTGTTGCGGGGTTCGCAGTCGTCGTGGGTGCAACGTCACCGTGGTGGGCCCGGCAGTACGTGGGCACGCCCCTGAGTGCACCGCCCATCCTTTTCGGCGTAGGCAGTGGGGCCGTCGCCTTGATGCTGTTCCTGTCGGCCGAGTCGCTCACTGCAGCGATCGCCGGTGGAATCATCGGCGCCGTAGGTGTTCCTCTTGCTGCAATTGACGGGAAGTACCATCGCCTGCCAGATGCTGTCACGGGTCCACTGTTCGCCGTCGTTTTCCTCGTGGTGTTGGTCGGGTGCGCGGTAATGGGCGATTGGGGCGGGCTACTGCGGGCCGTGGTGGGAGCGGTCGTGCTCGGCGTGTTCTACTTCCTGCTGGCTTTCTTCTACCCGGCCGGAATGGGTCTGGGCGATGTCAAACTGGCCCCTACGCTCGGTCTGGTCTTGGGATACGTAGGCATTCCCCTCGTGATCTTGGGTACTTTTGTTCCCTTCTTCCTGGCAGCCATCTTCAGCATCGTTCTTATCGTCCTCCGAAGGGCCGGGGCCAAGACAGCTATCGCTTTCGGGCCGTTCATGATTGCCGGTACGGCAGTGACTCTCATCCTCGGGCCAGCCATCGTCGACTGGTACCTGGGCGTGTAAGCGGCGGTCAACAATCGACCACCGGAGAGGTCTTATCGGGTGCGCCGACTGTCGTGACAAGATGGAGCCATGTTGCGTTGGCTTACTGCCGGGGAATCACATGGCCCGGCTCTGACTGCCATGGTCGAAGGCGTCCCCGCCGGGGTCCCCGTCGACTCTGCCGAGATTCGTGCAGACCTGGCCCGTCGCCGCCTCGGGGTGGGCCGTGGCGCACGGATGAAATTCGAACAGGATGAGCTAGAGATCCTGGGCGGCGTGCGCCATGGACTCACCCAGGGCGGACCGATCAGCCTCTTGGTACGCAATAGTGAGTGGCCCAAGTGGAAGACCGTGATGAGTCCGGACCCGGTCGACGCTGAGGAGTTGGCGTCGATCGCCCGAGCTGCCCCGCTGCGCCGACCGCGCCCGGGCCACGCTGACCTTGTCGGTATTCAAAAGTATGGATTCGACGACGCCCGACCTGTTTTGGAACGCGCTAGCGCGAGGGAAACTGCCGCCCGGGTCGCTCTCGGATCCGTGGCGAAGCAGTTTCTCGCAGCCCTGAACGGGATGCAGGTGTTGAGTCACGTCGTCTCAATTGGTCGAGCTGTCTGTCC
>CBFGTA010000054.1:0-14994 GCA_965651595.1 uncultured bacterium
GATGACGACAGTTGGCACCGGTACTCTGCCAGCTTGAACGTCTGCCGCGAGTTGTTCTGTCGCTTCGACGTGATTGCGTAACACAGCCAGACGCTGATTGTTCGCCCCGAACCCCAAGTCCGGGACACTTCCCTGGACCAACGCAACTGACGCGGTTCGCGGATCTGGACCTTCGTCTAGGTCTGTGGCGGCAGCTAGGAACCAGTTGGGACCCCAGAAGATGGCCAGCGCCGCAACGACTGCGACGACGGCCACCCAAACAGGCTGCCTGATGTTGCGGCCGTTACCGCAATGCCGGGCCAGAGCAGGAAACCGGGGGGCGAGCCCCGAGGCCACCGCCGCCCACACCGCAAGTGCTGCGGCCACGACGACGGCGAACGTGAGCAGAGGCACTCCCCCGACCCAGGCGAGGTTCATGGCTGGACCGGGCGACTGTGTGAAGCCCACTGACCCCCACGGAAATCCACCCCAAGGGACTGCCCCACGCAGGGCTTCGCTGAGCACCCATACGCAAGCCACCCACGCGGGCCAACCGGGCAGCCGCATGACTGCTCGCGTGGCCACCAGTGTCAGCATCCACCACAGGGCGCAGTACGCCGACAGGATCAGCCAGGCGTCAACCCCAACTTGATCCAGAAATTTCAGTAGCAATGCGTAGAACAAGACGCCACTAACTAGACCGGCAAACACCAGGTGCCACCATGACCGGGCGAGACCTGCACCCACTATCAGCAGCGCCAACGCCGGGAGGGCCATCGGAGCCCACGCCAGAGGCGGGAAACTGGCCGCGAGCGCCGTCGCTCCTGCGAGCAGGCAGATCCAGGTCACGACCCGCTGACCCACGATGAGCTTCCGAGTCCAAACGGGATCATGGCCGCGGTGAGTGCCTGCGGGGTTTAGTGTCGACGGTTCAGCAGCGCTCATGATGGTCGGCTCGATTCCCACCTCGTGCCGATGACTGACCCGGCTAGGTGGGGAGGCGAAAATCTTCCCTCGGAGTCAGTCAAAACCGGCAGCTGCGGGGTGCCTGATCGGGGATCGGTGGACCAGCGGGCGATACGTTCATCGGGTGCGGCCACGTCGACCATGCGGCAAACCCACACTCCAATGGCTGCGAGAGCTCCCACCTCCACGCTGCCTGTTCCCGAGCCGCCGAAGCGGCGCCATCCGGATCGGGTGGCCGCAGCGAATGCCGCTCGCACAGTCACGGGAGCGCGCCCGCGTGAACTAGCAGCAAAGATCCATTCCCAAGGCGATGCCCCCGAGGTTCCTGACCCATAGCAGTAGGCGATCCCGTCGCGACCGTATTCCCGCAGCGGCACGCGGTCGAGGTCGCTGATGTCGAGCAGTCGGACCGACTCGCCGGGTGTTCGCCCCACAGGGAGCAGCGAAGTTTCGGGGAGTACCTCCGGAAGCGTGGAATGCCATCGGGGTGATGGTTCCGTGGCGTCCCACCACAGGACGACACCCGGATGGGGCGGGCCAGTAACTTGTCGATCGCCATCAACGAACGCAGGGCAGGCCACAACATATTGATCCGCCTCGGCCAGATCGGCGCAATCAATGATGGCGTCACCAGGTTCGAGGTGCGCGTCCACGGCTTCGTTGTCACCGAGCCAGGCGATCCGACCTTCGGCGCAGATCACAGCAGTAGCGAACGGTGTGCTCGGTGCGTAGATAGCGCAGCCCCTCAATACCACCCGCGAGGAGCCCGCGGGAGGGTTCGCCGGGGGGTCAGCAGTGGTCACTGCGGCGTGTACTCGCGTGAGACGGTCCGCCCGATGACGAGGCGCTGAATCTGATTCGTGCCCTCAACGATTTGGAGCAATTTTGCTTCCCGGAAATAGCGTTCCGCGGGGAAGTCGCGAACGTAGCCAGATCCACCGAGGACCTGGACAGCGTCGGTTGCCACCTTCATGGCAGTGTCGGTGGCGAACAGTTTGGCCTGGGCTGCTGCCAGAGAGTAGTCCTTGCCCGCGTCCCTCAAGCGAGCCCCAGCTAGGTAGAGCGCACGCGCAGCCGCGATGCCCGTAGCCATATCGGCGAGAAGAAAACTCAGCCCTTGGAAGTTGCCAATCGGCTGACCGAACTGGGTGCGCTCTTGCGCATAACGGGCAGCGATATCGAAGGCCGCCTGGGCGAGCCCGACCGCGCAGGCAGCGATTCCGAGGCGCCCTGAATCGAGTGCAGCCATGGCGATTCGAAACCCATCTCCAGGTTCACCGATCATATAACGAGCTGGAATACGGACATTGTCCAAATGTAAGGGAGCGGTTCGCGAGCTGTTCAGACCCATCTTCCGCTCGGCCGGACCAGCGCTGACACCGACGGTGTCGGCCGGAATCCAGAAGCACGAAATCCCAGCTGCGGGTGCAGCGTTCGGATCTGTCCGAGCCATGACGAGGTAGTAGTCGGCAACACCAGAGTGGGTAATCCAGGCCTTGGTTCCGTTGAGTGTGTACGTCGAGCCGTCACCACTGAGATCCGCCCTCGTCGTCAAGCCCGCAGCGTCAGATCCAGAATGGGCCTCGGACAGGCAGTACGCGCCCAACAAGTTTCCGCCGGTCATATCGGGGAGTAGTTGCCTCTGTTGGTCGACAGTACCGAAAGCTGCAACTGGGTGGCACGACAACGTGTGGACGCTCACTCCCAGACCGACAGCGAGCCAGTGTCGTGACAATTCCTCGATCACCTGAAGATAGACGGTGAACGGCTGTTCGGCTCCCCCATGGCTGGTGGGGTACGGCAGGCCCAGGAGACCTAGTTGCCCGAGAGTTCGGAATGTTTCGCGAGGAAACTCTGCTCCATCTTCATAGCTGGCGGCATGCGGTGTCAGCTGCCGTTGTCCCACCTCAGCAACCATCGCGAGTAGTTCACGGGATTCATCGGTGGGCAATTCGCGCAATACCACGGTGACCTCGATTCGTGCCTCGGTGTGCGGTCTCCCATTCAATCAACGCGGGCAGATGACAAGTTCACGAGGTTGGTTGTTGCACAGAATGACTTCGCTTCCGTCCCCACACACAACGATGTCTTCGATGCGTGCGCCCCACCGATCCTGCACGTAGAACCCAGGCTCAATGCTGAAAGCCATTCCGGGCTCGATGAGCCGGGAATTGCCCGGCATGATGTAGGGCTCCTCGTGGGTCTCCATCCCGATTCCGTGGCCGGTTCGATGGATAAAGTACTCGCCGAGTCCTGCCTCGCCGAGCACGTCGCGAGCGGCAGCATCGACAGTCTCGGCCGACACCCCAGGGCGCACGGCGGCGCGGGCGGTGCTTTGAGCCTTCACCAGCGCTTCGTAGGCTGCCAGGAACTCAGTTGGTGGTTCACCGATTGAGTATGTGCGGGTGGAGTCCGAGCAGTAACCACTCGGCATCGTGCCGCCGATGTCCACGACGACAACATCACCATCGACTAGTTGGCGATCGGAGCAGTCGTGATGGGGGCTCGCTGCATTGGGGCCACTGGCCACGATCACGAAGTCCACGGTGTCGTGGTCTCGACGGATGAGGTTGTCGATGTCGGAACGAACCTCTCGTTCCGTGCGGCCTGCCCTCAATAGGTGAGGCACTTGGGAGTGGACTCGGTCGATTGCAGCGCCCGCTTCCCGCAGAGCTGCGATTTCGTGGGCTTGTTTGACGATGCGCACGTCGGCAAGAACTGTACTCCCTGGCACGAACCTCCAGTTCGGACCAAGTCGTTGAAATGCCAGCAGTTTGGTCGCCCACATTCGATCATCTACCGCGACCGTCGTCAGGCCCGGGTCTGCATACAGGCTGTGCGCAACTTCGGTATACGGATCGTCCGTCTCTTCCCAGCCGCTCACGTCTACGCCATGGTCGGAGACTCCAGCTGCAATAGCTGAAGGGACCTCAAGCCTGGGGCACAGCAACCACGGGCGGTGATCGGGCCTCACGACGAGGCAGGTGAGTCTCTCCATGGCGTGCGCGTTGTATCCGGTGAGATACCGCAGGTCTGGACCGGGGCTCACAAGCAGTGCCCCAATGTGGTGGTTGGTCAGGAGGTCAGCAACCCGTTGTAGCGCCGGCGAGACCGGTTGTGGTGTCGATGCGGACATTCAGGCTCCAAGATTCGACGACGTGGTGGCAAATGATTCTCGCAGCCTACGGCGATTGCCGTTCGGACACAGCTCGAGTCGGGCACAATTGCCACCATGGAGCAGCGAATCATGGCCCTCGACACTGCCAGCATTTACTACCGGGCGTTCTTCGCGTTGCCCACGTCGTTGACTGCCGCCGACGGCACGCCCGTCAACGCGGTGAGAGGGTTGGCAGGCATCATCGCCCGCCTTGTCAAGGAGCATTCTCCGACAACCGTTGTGGCTGCTTGGGACAATGATTGGCGTCCCCAGTTTCGGGTGGATGCCATCTCGAGCTATAAGGCCCACCGCGTGGCGGCAGCTCCAGACGCTGACTCTTCGGCCGATGGCCAGTCTGGCGCGCATCAACTGGATCATTCGCCAGCGGCATCGAACGAAGACACGCCGGACGAGCTCGATCGGCAGGTGCCGATCATTGTCGAGCTGTTGGAGTGTTGCGGCATTCCTATCGTGGGTGTTGACGGTTTCGAAGCCGACGACGTCCTAGCCAGTGTGGCAGAGCAGGCAGTCGGTGCGTGCGATGTGGTGACCGGAGATCGCGACCTCTTCCAGTTGATCGACGACGCCGCGGCGGTTCGGGTGCTCTACCTGACCACCAAGACGTCGCAACCGGCGCAAGTGTGGAATAACGCGCGACTTCGTGAGGCTTACGGAATTGACGCCCACCAATACATTGATTTCGCGATACTGCGGGGAGATCCGTCTGATGGACTCCCCGGCGTTCGCGGAATTGGGGAGAAGACGGCCGCAACGCTGTTGGGACAGTGGGGCGATCTCGATCGGATCCGCGCGGCCGCTGAAACCGAAGGCCAGTTGACTGCCCGCCTGGCTGCGGCCATCAGGGACGCAAGCGGGTACCTCGACGCCGCCCCGACCGTTGTGACTGCCCGTCGAGATCTTCCAGTCAACCTCGGGGAGGAATCCAGAGCCTATCCGGCGGAACGACAGGAACGGTTCCAGCAACTTGCCAACCAATGGAACCTCGGGAGCGCTGCCAACAGTCTGTGGGAATCCTTGCATCCGGAAGTCCGTTGATTGGCCCAGCCGAACGGAGGATCAGAGAATCAGGCGATTCGAAGGAGTTTCAGGACTTTCGGTCCGGCAATCCCGTTGGCCTTGAGACCTTGAGCCCGCTTGTACTGCTTGACCTTCTTGCGCGTCTTGGGTCCGAAGTACCCAGTCTGATTCTTCTTAGCCATACCGAGTGCCTGCTGGAGACGAACGACTTGACTGCCCTGGTCGCCGAGGCTTAGGCCCCGAGGACTTGCCGCGCGCGCGGGGTTTGATTGCTGCGATGTCCCCACGCGAAGGAGTTTCAGGACTTTCGGTCCGGCAATCCCGTTGGCCTTGAGACCTTGAGCCCGCTTGTACTGCTTGACCTTCTTGCGCGTCTTGGGTCCGAAGTACCCAGTCTGATTCTTCTTAGCCATACCGAGTGCCTGCTGCAATCGCAGGACGGCGGGACCGCTGTCACCCATCCGCAAGCCTTTGGCCTTTTTCGCGCTCGGAGGCGGGACTGCGGGCTTGCTGACAGCAGGGGTCGGCACTGGCGGTTGACCGGCCAGGAAGTGCGAGGTGGTGGCATCGACGGCACCAGTAACAGGGAGTCGGTTCGACTGCTGATATCCCCGCACCGCGGCGAATGTGGAAGCCCCAAAGAACCCCGTCACCGGCGTCACCGATAGACGGCGCTGGATGTCGGCAACTGCGGGGCTCTGGCTGCCCCTCCACAACAGCGTGTAGGCGCGCAAAGCTGTCGGCAAACTGATCGCTGCCGGGCATGGCGAAGTCCGGTGAGCAGTCCCGTGCAGGGGCGCGGGTTGGCCCGAATAAAGCCGACAAGGTCCGTAATCTTCGGACCTGGCCGAACCTGTCCAGAAGCTGGTCCGCTTGAGGGCGCCATTCCAACTGAACGAGAAGTGGACGTGGTCAGTGTGGGGATTGCCCGACAGTGCTCGCCAACCTTCTGATGCGCGGTACGCGCCCCAAATCCGATAGTTGTATCCGATGTACATGACGCCGAGCCGTTTGGCGTTGTATCCGTTGTTGGCCGTGAGCCAGGTCAGAAATTCGCCAGCAGCCACAAATTGGGAGGCATTGTTGACGTCGGCGTTCCAGTCCCACGCTCTACCTTCAAGATGTTCGCTGATGCCGTCGTCGGTGCAGTTGCGAGAGATTCCCCAATCGCGCGACTGGGGATACTTCTTGAGAACCAAATCACGGAAGGCCGCAACGCCTGGCTTCGGATCAATATCGCAGGAACTTTGGGGGACGTACGCTGGTGTGGGATCCAAGTTGCCCGATAGTGGCTTGCCACCGGCCAAGCCTGTGGCCTGGGCCGGGACAGGGAAAGGCGGTTGCCCAACCGGAGGTAGTCGGAAGCGGTTGCCGTTGGGAAGAACGCCGGAGAACTTCACCGATTGCGAGCCTGCGACACCCTGGCCGATCGCGTTGCCTGACTTCGATTGGGGTGGTACGTGGTGTCCGTCAAGTTCGTGACCAGGAGCGTGAGCCGACACGACCGGCAGTGTCGCCGCCGCCATTCCGAGCGAGACGGCCCCACCGGTTACCGCCCGCAGCAGCCCACGCTTCACCGTTGACATGTTTCCATCAGGACATGAAATATGCCATATTGCAAACGGGCCGCCATGGGAGGGTCGCCTATAGCCCTAAACGTGTGAAGATTCCACGATTGAGCGGTTGATGGCCGCTGCGGCGCTGCGTGCTGTGGCGCTGAGGCGGGAACTCCCGGCGGCGACGCCGACTTGGGCGAGCACGTCGAGCAGCTGGCGATTCCAGCGGACGAAATCTCCAGGCTGCAAGTCCGAATCGGCCAGGACGTCTTCGATTCCCGCTCCGCTGGCCCACATCATGGCGGTCAGGGAGAAACCAGGATCAGGCGGAGTCACCGAACTAGTACCGGCTCGCTTCTCGAGGGCGATTAGCTCGTCAGCTAAGTCGTCAAGGGTTTCTAGCGCTCGAACAAGCTCTCGACCTGACTCCCCCGGTACTGCAGTACGTCCTCGTTCCCGGCCGTGTCGTCGATCGTCACGTCCACGGCTTTCGAAGACGACCGCCGCGATCGTGCCTGCGAGTACCGGGGCCGACAGATCCTCCCACATCCCGCGGCGGATCGCCTCCGAAATCAGCAAGTCGTGTTCACTGTAAATGCGGGCCAGGATTGCGCCAGCCGTAGTGACAGTCGCGCGTTGGCGATTGCCGGAGCTTTCGATATAGCGTAGGTCTTCCAGGACGGCCCGAATCCGATCAAAGGCGGCGGCCAAGGACGTGGTTGCGCGGGTGACTTGTCGGTCGAGTTTGTGGTTGGTTCGGTTGAGGTCCCAGTACCGCCGCGCCCACCGTAGATGTTGGTCACGGTCAGGACATGCGTGCACGGGATGGTCACGCACGGCTGCCCTTGCAGCGGCGATGGCATCGAGACGGTCCTCGGCCCCGCGGGGTAACTTTTCCGCCGCAGTTTGGATCTCTAGCAACCGGCGATACTCCGTCGTATTGCCACGATCGCAATGCATTGCCTTTTCGTATCCAGCCAAAGCTTCGGAGTTTTCGCTCAGTTGCTGCCGGACTGTGGCGATCTTGGCGGTCGCCTGGAACTGCGCGAAGGATTGGCCGAGCAAGCTGCGCGCATCGTTGACCGACATTCGGCCTAGTAGGTTGACGACCATGTTGTAAGTGGGGGCAAAAGAACTGCGCAGAGGGTACGTGCGGGTACTCGCCAGACCGGCCAGGTGTCGTGGGTCGAGTTCCGGGTGCCATACCGTCACCGCAAAGCCCTCTGGGTCGATTCCGCGCCGTCCGGCCCGGCCGGTCAGCTGCGTGTATTGCCCGGCCGTAACCTGGGCGTGAGCGGTTCCATCCCACTTGACGAGCTTGTCCAGCACAACCGAACGAGCTGGCATGTTGATACCCAGGGCGAGAGTCTCCGTGGCAAATACGGCCCGAGTCAACCCGCGACGAAACAGCTGTTCCACCGTCTCCTTGAACAAGGGCAGCATTCCGGCATGGTGGGTTGCGAGTCCGCGCTGAAGCTCTGATTTCCAGGCGTGGTAACCAAGCACATGGCGCTCATGAGGGCGCAATTGGTGGCATTGTTGTTCAACGAACTGTCCTATGGCGGCCGATTCTGTCTCGTTGGTGAGGGTGACATCCGCGCTGAGACACTGTCCGAGTGCGTCTTCACAACCTTGGCGACTGAAGACGAAAAAGATGGTAGGCAACAGGTTGGCTCGCCCCAGTTGGCGCACGATCGCCGCGCGGCTCATCCGTCTCGGTAGAGCAGGGTCAGGCCCCGACCTGTGTGACCGGCGACCGCGTCCCCGTCCGCGGTGGCGGCGTTGGTCCCGTGCTGTGGCGGACAGTCGCGCGTCTCGGGCCCAACGGAGCAGCTGAGGGTTGACCGAGCCCGCCCGTTCCGGGTCGAACAGGTCGACGAACTCGCAATCGGCGAGGACCAGCGGATGCAGTGGCACAATCCGCCGCTCCTCCACCGTGATGTGGCAGTTACCGCGAACCTCGGCTATCCATGCGCCGAATTCTTCGGCGTTACTCACAGTCGCGCTGAGGGCCGTAATGACGACATGCGGGGGTAGGTGCAGGATGACTTCCTCCCACACGGCACCCCGTTGGCGATCGGCAAGGTAGTGCACCTCGTCCATGACGACGTCTGCCAAGCGCCCGATTCGGTCGTCGTCGTGGTACAGCATGTTTCGAAGTACTTCAGTGGTCATGACGACGACGTCGCCAGTGGGGTTAATGGAAGTGTCCCCCGTTAGCAGCCCCACCCGGTCGGCACCAAACTGAGTACAGAAGTCGTCGTACTTCTGGTTGCTGAGGGCCTTGATGGGCGTCGTATAGAACGCCCTGTTTCCTTCGGCCAGGCTTCGATAGACCGCGAATTCGCCGATGAGGGTCTTTCCGCTACCGGTGGGGGCCGCCACCAGCACGTTGTGACCCGATTCGAGGGCAGACCCTGCATCGACTTGGAATGGGTCGGGAGTGAGTCCCGTGGTGGTGACGAAATCCACCCACATGGTGGTCAACGGTTGTAGGGCGCGTAGACCTCAAGGGCATCGGGGAGGGCATCGATTGTGGCTGGAACGGTCCCGACCCTTTCCCCATCGGCGAAGACGAGCTGCCCTGGCGCTTCAATAGTGCACGAACGGAAGCGATACGTATCGACGAACGGTTCGTTGATGTGGGTGCCCTTGAACACGGAGCCGAAAGAACTGATGAACTTTGCCTTGGAGACAGCGTTGAGCAAGGTCATATCCAGCAGACCGTCGTCGGGTTGAGCATTGGGACACACCAACATTCCGCCGCCGTATGACCGCCCGTTGCCGATTGCGATCAACATTGCCGTTGCTCGACGCTCGTCACCGTCGATCGTGAGCGTGAACTCCTGTGGCGAGAATGTGCTGAGTTCCGCGAGCGTCGCCACGATGTAGCGGGCTTTGCCGGTCGGCCAGGTCATACGATTTGCCCGTTCGGTCACGAGTGAGTCAAAACCCACCGATAGTACGCCGAGGAAGAAGCGGACCTCCCCGGACTCTTTGAGGGTGATCTTCCCTACGTCGACCGTGCGCAATCGATCGTCTGCGATCACATCGGCGGCGGCCGCAGCATCGCCCAGAGGTAGGCCCAGGGTCCTCGCATTGTCGTCACCGGTTCCGACCGGAATGATTCCCAGCGGGACATGCGCTTGCACAGCGGCCTGAAGTGCGAGGTGAACCGTGCCGTCGCCTCCACACGCGATGATCGCGTCGGCGCCTTCGGAGAGTACCCGGTGAGCCAGATCTAGCGTGTCAGCGGCCGACCCCCCCTGCACCTCGGTCACCCGGAGTCCGCGTGCCCGCAACTGGGCTGCAGCGATTGGAGCGTTCTTCCCACCGCGGCCTTTACCACTGGTCGGATTGATCACCATCGCAACGTGGCGTTCTGTCATGCTTCCCCTTTGTCAGAGCAGTCGTGTCATCGACGGGCCCGAGACGAACATCTCTTACAGCGGCGAGAGTTCGTCATCGCCCCACTGAGCGTAGTCGATTCGCGGACGTTTCCGGGCGCGGCGGCGGTCGTTGATGAAGCAGAACGCCAAGGCGAGTCCGACCAACAACAAGATGGGCGCTACTAACAGTGCAAGATTGATGGGATCGCCGGTTGGGGTAGCGACCGCTCCGAACACGAGAATTCCGAAGATGATCCAACGCCACGCCGACAGGAGAGTCTTGCCCGACAGTATCCCGAGCATGTTCAGGGCAACGATCAGCAAGGGAGTCAGGAATCCGACACCAAATACAACGACGAGTCGGACAAAGAAACTCAAGTAGGCGTCAACGGGCTGGTAGTTCGCAACTGTTTCGGGAGTGAAGTTGAACAAGACCCCCAAGGCAGCTGGCATGATCAGATACGCCATCACGACGCCGCCGAGGAACAGCGGAACAGCCAGAGCGAGGAAAACGACCGTCCACTTCTTCTCTTTGCGTTTCAGCCCAGGGGTGACGAACCGCCACAGTTGGTAGATCCAAACCGGAGACGCCAGCACCACTCCAGCGAGCACCGCAACCTTGATTCGCAAGGTGAACGCACCGGTAATTTCGGTGATGGTGAGTTGAATCTCGCGGCCTTCGGCCTGGGCTTTCGCTATCACTTCGTTGACGGGCTCCGAGAGAATATCGAAGATCTGGTCATAGAAGATCCAGCCAATGATCGCACCGAGAGTGATCGCGAGTGCCGATTTGAGCAACCGGGCACGAAGTTCTCTGAGATGGTCGGCCAGCGACATGCGTCCTCGGCGACGCGATTCGTCTGGGTCTTCAGCAGTAGTGGTGCTCGGTTGGGTCACAGCCATTTCTGACAACTACGCGGCAGGCGCGAGGTCAACGTGCCGTTGTGGTGCCGGATCCGTTACCCGTAGGAGTGGGCTCGGTGCTTCCGGCAACTTCGGGTTGCGCGCTGGCAGCAACGTCGGTCGCAGAAGTGGCTTGTGCGCCAGCCGCTTCTGTCGATGCTGGCTCATCGTCGTCCACGAGGCCCTTGGTCTCGGCCTTGAAGATTCGCAACGAGCGGCCAATGCCTCTAGCCGCGTCAGGAAGCTTCTTGAAGCCGCCAAACAGGAGCAGTGCCAGCAGAACGAGCAGGATGATTTCCCAGCCACGAATGTTTTGCATGAGTGCCAGCATACGGGTTGCGACGCCGCAAGTCCTGATCTGTTAGCAAATTTTGGTCCTCAGATGCGGCCAACGGTCACTCAGGCTTGCGCCGGTCGCTAGCGAAGCAGAACCACGAGTCGCTAGCCAAGCACAATTAGGCGTTTTCGAAATCACTGACGGCAACGTCATGGGTGCTGAGCCAGAGGGCGAAATCCAAGACGTCGTCATAAGTGAATGCTTCCCCGGATTTTACTTCCAGAGCTTCTGCTGGCACTCGATCCACTATCACTCCGGCACTGGTCAGCAGCGCCACAACTTCCTCGTCGGCGGGCTTTTCAACGCGATCACTGCAGTCGGGGCAGTCGAAGGAATAGGTGGCCCAGCCAGCCGCAGGAGCCAGGGTGAGGAGAACATCAGAAGGCGTCAGGTCGACGTCGCCACAGACAGGACACGTGGCCTTGATCGTAGTCACTCTGAGCCTCCTCTGCCGTCTCGAGTTGCCCCCGCCAGGGAGATGTGACGAGCACGTACAGCCGACATTGGCGCAGAATCCGTTCAGTTGTCGCGCCGAGGGGCGTCCAAAAGTCTGAGAATCGAAAAAATCACCCGTAGTTACCAACCGCAATCGCCAACGGCAGATTCCGGGAGCTCAATAAGTGGGGGTCTGCTAAAGGTCAGGTTGACTCGTGAGATCCGTTGTGCGCCCTTTCGTGGATCGCTTGACGCAAGCTAGCCGGTGCCAGGACCTCGATGCCGCCGCCTTCGGTGAGGACTTGCTGAATCAGCCATTCAGGTTCAGCAAATCCGACGACGACCAAGGTGTCACGCAAGCCATCCGCGACAGTGTGGAACACGGTCGCATTCTCAACCCACTGAATAGCGTCGGGCCGCACACGAACCACAGCCCGTTGTCGGTCGACATCAAAATCCACGACCTGCTTGTCGAAGTCTTGGCGCGAACGTCGCGCTTCGCTGACAACCGGTGCGCCCATTCGATCCAGTCGGAATATGCGGGCCGCATTCTGATCGTGGCACCAAGCCTTCAGATACATGTGTCCGCCCGCAAGCAGAACGTTGATCGGATCAACAGTGCGGTGAGTCACTTCGTCCCGCGTTGCGTGAATGTAATCGAAGGAGAGTTGGCGGTCGGCGTCGACAGCGGCATTGATGGTTTCCAAGGTGGAGTCGAACGGAGCGAACTCCTCATCAGACACATCGATGAGGTCGATCAACGTCGATAGCTCGCCAGCCACAGATCGGATTTTTTCGATAGCCGACTGCACAGGGGCGGGGTCGTCAAGTCCGGGCAACGCGGCCAAAATCTTCAGGCCGGTAAGCAAGGCGGTGGCCTCACTGGGGGTGAATCTCAATGGTTTGCCAATGCCCCTCGGCTCCCAGACCGACAACGTCGACCCGTACATGTCCAAATCCAGGGTCGCGTACTCAAGACCGAACTCCGTGACGTTGGCCAGTTCGAGGTCCTGCAGGAGTTGCCCCTCGGAAATGCCGAACCGTTCCGCGACTTGGGCGTAGGTGGCGCCCGGGTGCTGTCGCAGCCACGGAACAAGCGCCAGAAGGCGAGTGAGCTGCGCATTCCTATCGGTCGACGACTTGCCCGCACGTGAGGTTTTCTTCTCCGACTGTATGAGCAACGGATCGGTAACCTGAGCATCCACCGGATATCGGTGAGCGGAGGCGACAGCAGTTAAGCGCTCACGTACCAGGGTGGCTAGTTCAGGCGGATCCAACACTGCGACAGTTCCACCGAGTGAACAGACAGCCCGGGCGAGTGTGTCGAGGTCGACTGCCTCGAAGTAGGCCACTCCCCCAACAACCTTCGTGGCCGCGCCACGAAGCAGAACTGCGCCTTCGGTACCGATGTTGATGCGCGCGGATTGGGTCGGTTCGACGGTCGCATCGTCAAACAGTTCCCTCAAGGCAGCACCTTCCGGGGGGAGATGGTAGGCAGCGGAAGGGTCCTTCTTGACGGTCACGCTGCCGACGATTCGCGACAACTTGAAGATGCGCTTGCTAGCGCGGTCACAGTCGAACGCCACAACGTACCATTGGCCGTACCGCACCACAATCCCCCACGGCACGATGCGCCGTTCAGTCACGACACCCTGGGCATTCCGGTACACGAAATCCACTTGGTGATGATGCTGCGTGGCATTCAGTAATATTTGGAGCGTCCCATCGACCACCTGGTGCCCCAGGGTCACCAAACGGCGGTCCGCAGTGAGCACACCGGTAACGGCTTCGAGCTTGCGGAGAGCTGCGAAAGATGCGTTCTCCCACGGGCTTGAGGCCCACAACTGTGTGGCCACAGCCACCGCGTCAGACTCAGAAGCGCTCAACTCTACTGAGGGGAGATATCGGTCGTCTCGGCTGATCGTATACCCGATTTGATCCTCATCTTTGCCGGGCAGTTCATTGGTCTGCAAGGCAATGCCCAGCGAGCGCAAGTCCTCCTTGTCGCGTTCGAACATGCGGGCGAACGCATCGGCTGACGCGGTTCTCGGATAGTCCAGGATTCGGGCGCGAATCTGGCTGCGAGTCAGGGGTTCCGGAGTTTCTAGCAGCAGTAGCGTCAGAGCCAGTAGTCGCTCAGTTCGAGCAGTTTTCACGCCCGCCCCTCCCCGTGTGACATTCGGGCAGAACTGTTGGTGGGATGCGCGATCCTAGGAGCCTACGCCGTCAAGGTCGACCACAAAGACCAGCGGGGCATTCGGTGGGATAGCAGGCGGGGCCCCAGCAGGCCCGTATGCCAACGCCGAAGGAATGATGAGGAGGCGACGGCCGCCCTCCTTCATCCCTGGAATTCCCTCTTGCCATCCGGGGATGACATTGGCCAGAGGAAATGTAGCTGGCGCCCCACGCGACCAACTACTGTCAAACTCGGTTCCGCCTTCGAGCAGGTATCCCGCGTATTGGGTGGTGACGGTGGAACCGGCCATCGCCTCGGCGCCACAACCCACAGCGATGTCTACGGTGACCAGTTCATCCGGCACTGCGGCTGGCTCACTCACTGTGACCTCGGGCGCGCTCGACAGCGCACCGGTGACGGTGACCCCGTCAACAATCACCGGTTCAGGAACTTCAGTTGAACCGACGGTTGCGCAATCAGTCGGCACCGCCGGGTCGGCCGATGACGATGACTGGCAGGCAGTCAGAGCCACGATTGTTGCGCCAGCAGTTGCTGCCACGCCCAGCTTTTTGATCCAAGAAGAGGTGAGTGAAGTTCGCACAGGCCACACTTTAGCCCACAACCGCGCCACTCGAAGCACCATCGACGGCAGAGACGGCCTCAGAAGTCGCTCACATGGAGTGGATCAGTTTATCGACGCGTTCGTCGACGCTGCGGAAAGGGTCTTTGCACAGTACTGTCCGTGAGGATTGGTCGTTCAGTTTCAAGTGCACCCAGTCAACGGTGTAGTCGCGCCGGCGTTCTTGAGCTCGGCGGATGAAGTCGCCCCGCAGTCGCGCCCGGGTAGTTTGGGGTGGTCGGTTCTTCGCCTCGAAGACGACTACCGGCGAAACGACGCGGTTGGCCAGGCCCTGACCTTCCAACAGGGAAAATATTCCGCGACCTCGTTGGATATCGTGATAGGTCAGGTCGAGTTGGGCGACCCGGGGATCGTTCCAGTCGGTGCGGTGGCGCTCCATATAACGCTGCATGAGGTTCCTCTTGATGACCCAGTCCAG
>CBFGTA010000055.1:0-14490 GCA_965651595.1 uncultured bacterium
CGGGCCGGACGCACCACGACTCCGACGATGTCGAGGGCGCTGAGTCGAGCGGCGGGTTCGATCAGGGCGACCCGATCGGCTTGCCCGGGTTCGCCCCGAAATCCCACGATGAACCCGATCGGCAGCCCCGCCATATAGGGCCTACCGTCGGGAGAGCCGAAACTGACCACCCACTCGCCGACTGGCATGAGGACTGCGGGATCGAGCGGTGTCATCACCAGTTCGCCCATGTCGCCGGTCCCCTCTACCGCCCCGGCCTCACGAGTTCCGGCGAGGCGTGCCCCGACGACGGAATCATCATCGCTGATCAATTGGACAGTTGCCGTCGTGGGAAACGCTTCGATGACCCGCCCGACCAGGCCAGCCCCGGTGATGACAGACATGTCTGCTTCCACCCCGTCGATGGTCCCCGAGTCGATGGTGATGGTGCCGCTGAAGGTTTGGGCCGTGCCGTAGGCGACCACGCGGGACGGAACGATCGACGCTCCGGAAATCCCGGCCACGCCCAAGAGGGATTCGAGTTGTTCGGCCTGGAGCGCCAAGTCCTGGCCGAGCAGTGGCGAGCGCTGAAGGTCCGCGAGGGCGGCTGCTGCTTGCTCTCGGCGCACGTCGGAGTCGCCGAACGAAGTGATCGACTGGCCAACTGCAACTGCTGGCGCCACCGCTGCGGCCACGGCCCGTTCCACGGGCCCGATGACCGTCCCCGCGATGGCCCGCACGCCACCGACAGCACTGCTTCCGCGCAGGTCCAGCAAGATGAGAGTGGCAGAGGCCAGAAGCAGGATCGCTAGCACCGCGCGGGCGCGAGTGGAGTCTCGCACGGCAGGATCCTCCTTCCGCTGCCTGCCTGCCGGACTCAGGCAGGCAGGATAGTTCTAGTAGCGGGACTCGGCCAGCAAGATGGGCTTGAGGGCTTCGAAGTCTTCCACGCAGCGGCCAGTCCCGAGGGCGACACACAGGGTCGGATCGTCTGCGACTTTGACCGGCATTCCGGTCTCGTGGCGGAGACGTTCAGCTAGTCCCCGTAACTGAGCTCCCCCTCCGGTGAGACAGATTCCCGATTCCATCACGTCGCCGGCTAGTTCGGGCGGAGTGCGGTCAAGGGTGACCCGAACTGCGTCAACAATCGCCTTGACCGGTTCCTCAATGGCACGGCGAACCTCGTCGGCACCGATGACGACGGTTCGCGGGAGGCCGCTCACCAAGTCCCGCCCGCGCACTTGGGCATGTGGCTCTTCTCGGGTCGGGAAAGCTGACCCGAGTTTGATTTTCACGTGCTCAGCAGTTCTCTCCCCAAGTAGGAGTGAATATTCCTGCTTGACGTACTGAACGATCGCATCATCAAGGCGATCGCCACCAACCCTGGCCGAAATGCTCGTGACGATTCCACCGAGACTGATGACCGCTACTTCGGTGGTACCTCCACCAATGTCAACAACCATCGAGCCCTCTGCATCGTGGACCGGCAGCCCGGCTCCAATCGCGGCGGCCATCGGCTCCTCGATGATGTAGACGCGGCGTGCCCCGGCCGCATAGCCGGCATCCTTGACTGCTCGTTGCTCGACTGCCGTGATCCCGCTCGGCACGCAAATCACCAGTCGCGGCTTGGCCAGCATCCGCTTGGGCTGAACCTTGTGAACGAAGTAACGCAACATCCGTTCGGTGGTCTCGAAATCAGCCACGACGCCGTCACGCATCGGCCGAACCGCCACAATGCCGTCTGGGGTGCGACCCAGCATCTGCTTGGCATCCCGACCCACGGCGACGACCGTCCCCATCCGCTGGTCAAGAGCCACCACGCTCGGCTCGTGGAGCACGATTCCTTCCCCACGAACATAGACCGCCGTGCTCGCCGTACCCAGGTCGATCGCCATGTCCTTGCCCGTCAGACTCGACAGGAAACCGCTAGCCGCGGCGATTCCGGCCGTTGACCGCTGGCCGACGCGTCCGGCCTGGCTCCGTCGATTCGAGCGACGATCTGTGGGTTCGCCCTCGACTCCAGGTGCCGGATCGAATTCGTTGCCGTCGTCACCCAACACGCGTTCGGCGCGCGGGGAAGCCCCGGCGGGGATTCTCCGTCGCCGTGAAGACGTGTACTCGGGCGTCATGCGGTCTTCCACCTAGTCGGTCTCGAGGGAACGTGCGAAGGCACGGGGGAAGAACCTCACTCTACGTCTTATTTCGCCAAATCTGGGAAGAACAGGCCGATCTCACGGGCAGCAGATTCTTCAGAATCGGAGCCGTGGGAGACGTTGCGACCCATGTCGATGGCAAGATCGCCGCGGATCGTTCCTGGTGCCGCAGCAACGGGATTGGTCGCGCCCATCATGGTCCGCCAGGCAGCGATCACGTCGTCGCCTTCGACAACACCGGCGACGAGTGGACCGGAGGTAATGAAGTCGACCAGGTCACCGAAAAACGGCTTGTCGCGGTGCTCGCCGTAGTGCGCTTCGGCCACGGACCGCTCCAGGGTCCGCAATTCCAGGGCAACGAGGCGGTAGCCGCGCTTTTCGATCCGAGCGACAACCTCACCCACGAGGCCACGTTCGACGCCGTCGGGCTTGATGAGAATGAGTGTGCGTTGAGTCATAGTGCCTTCCATTTCTTAGATTGGGCCGCGATGAGCGGCAATCGGTCTGGGGTCGATGGAGCGGGAGTGGGGTGCACTGACCTATTGGCCGGGGGCGCTGTCAGCGGCAGTTGCCGCCTCGCGGGCATGGGCCGCCTGGATGGTCTCGGCACGCCGTCCCGTCCAAATCGCCGCATACCAAAGGGCGGTGAACACGGCTCCCAAGAAGAACATGGTCGGCACGACGAAGCCGGTCAACAGCACGAGACCCTGAGCGACCCAGCCAGCTGCCAGACCGCCGCGACGGCCTTGGAGTCCGCTCACCACAACACACAGAACCGTCAAGCCGAGTCCGACCGGCAACACCACAGCGGGCTCGTAGGCGTACACGCTGATGGCCACAGGAATCGCCAGAATGACAACGATGGCTTCGAAAATCAGCACTGAACGGCATAGGGTCCTCATCACTGAATAGAGTACCTGCCTTCTGGGAGAGCATCGGGCGCGGCAGCGCGAAGCCAGTCACAACGCGTCGCGTTCCGGGACCGGAACGGTCCGTGAGTCGGGCCTATAAGCCCTGCTGCACGCGCACCAGGGCGCGAACTGCACCGGCGAGCATGATGGACCCCGTCACAACGATTCCCACCGTCGTCTCGTCGGGCAGTTCCCGGGCGTGTGCCCGGGCAACCTCCAGCGCTTGGTGCGGACGGTCCACTACCTCAATCGTCGGTCGGTCAGCGGCAGGCCTAGCAGTCAGGCCCGCGGCGACCCGTTCGGCAAGTTGAGCCGCCGGTAGCCCTCGCGACGTCGGGTTAGTGGTGGCGATGATGGTGGATGCGAAGGCACCAACGGCCGGAGCTATTTGCTCCACATCCTTGTCTGCCATCACGCCCACGATCGCAATGGTGTGGTCAAAGGCAAAGGCCTCCCCCAACGCAACCGCGATCGCATCCATGGCGTGACGGTTGTGGGCACCGTCGACGATCACCACCGGGTCGCTGGCGACTCGTTCGAGCCGGGCTGGCGATTCGACGGTCGCGAAGCCCTCCCGGATCACGTCCGGGTTGAGCCGAGCGGATCCGGCCCTGCCTGTGGCCTCGGAGCCGAGGAAAGCTTCCACCGCCGCGAGCGCTACTGCCGCGTTCGTCGATTGATGCACGCCGTGGACAGGCAAGAACACGCCCTGGTACGTGCCTCGAGGCGTGAACAGGGTGATCATTTGCCCGCCCACTGCGACGTGGCGCTGCTGCACACCGAACTCACTGCCCTCCCGCACGGGGGCCTGGCCGACGTCGGCGCAGCGGGCCAGCAACACTGCGGCGGCCTCGGGTGATTGGCCAGCCAGAACAACCTCAGACCCAGGCTTGATGATCCCGGACTTCTCCACCGCGATCGACGTGAGCGAGCCGCCGAGGTAGTCGACGTGATCGAGGCCGATCGGCGTCACCACGGCCACGTCCGGTTCCACTACGTTCGTCGCGTCCCAACGACCGCCCATGCCGACCTCTATCACCATCACATCGACTGGGGCGTCGGCGAAACAGGCGAAAGCTAATGCGGTCAAGATCTCGAACATGGTCATTTCCGGGCCCCCGTGCGCAGCAGACTCTGCGTCAACCATGGCGACATAAGGTTCGACGTCGCGGTAGACCTCGCTGAAGCGTTGCTCGCTGATGGGTTGTCCGTTGAGGCTGATGCGCTGGCGGATGTCGCCGAGATCGGGACTCGTGAACAGTCCAGTGGTGAGCCCGAAGGAGCGCAACAAGCATTCGGTCATGCGCGCAGTCGAGGACTTGCCGTTGGTTCCGGCAATGTGAATCACCGGTGCGCTCGTTTGGGGCCGCCCCAGGAGGTCCATCAGGGCCTCGATTCGCGCCAGATCAGGTGCGATCTTGTTCTCCGGCCAACGCCGCTGCAACTGCTCCCGCACCTGCCGATATTCATCCAGTACTTCTGAAGTCACTTCTTCGGCGACCACGGGTGACTCGGCGGGGAGGGGTTCGTCGTCAAATTCGTCGGGCAGCGTCGGAGCCATGCGTTCAGTGTAGGGACTGATCCTGGGCGAGTTGGTGCGTGCGCCGCTTCGTAGGATGGCGGGCATGACCGTCGATCCCAAACCTGCGACCCGCATGCCTGACAAGCCGTCTCTCGACGGGCTGGAGAACAAGTGGTCACAGGTGTGGGAAGCGACCGGTGCCTTTACGTTCGACCGTTCCAAGACTCGCGACCAGGTCTACTCGATTGATACCCCGCCCCCGACCGTTTCCGGTTCCCTACACGTAGGCCATGTCTTTTCGTACACCCACACCGACTGCGTGGCCCGGTTCTGGCGAATGCGGGGCAAAGAAGTCTTCTATCCGATGGGTTGGGACGACAACGGGCTGCCCACCGAGCGACGGGTGCAGAACTATTTCGGAGTTCGTTGCGACCCTTCCCTGCCCTACGATCCTCAGTTCGAGCCGCCGGAGTCTCCCGGCAAACAGCAGTTGCCGATCTCGCGGCAGAACTTCATCGAGTTGTGTCAACAACTCACGGAAGAAGACGAGAAAGCGTTCGAAGCGGTCTGGAAGCAGCTTGGGCTGTCCGTGGATTGGTCGATGACTTACCAAACCATCGACGATGCTGCCCGCGCTGCCAGCCAGCGAGCCTTCTTGCGCAACTTGTCACGCGGTGAGGCCTATCAAGCTGAGGCTCCTACCCTGTGGGACGTCACGTTCCAGACCGCGGTGGCACAAGCCGAACTCGAGGACCGCGAGAGGGAAGGCGCGTATCACCGCATCGGGTTCCACCCCGCCAACGATTCGCCGCAATCCGAGCGGATCTATATCGAGACCACGCGACCAGAGTTACTGGCAGCGTGCGTGGCCCTGGTGGCTCACCCAGACGACGAGCGATACGCGCCGCTGTTCGGCTCTCGAGTCCGATCCCCGTTGTTTGACGTCGAAGTCCCGGTCCTCTCGCATCATTTAGCCGACCCGGAAAAGGGGTCAGGCATTGCGATGATTTGTACGTTCGGTGACACCACCGACGTCGTCTGGTGGCGGGAACTCCAACTGCCCACCCGGCCGATCATCGCGTGGGATGGGCGCATCGTCCGCACGATTCCCGACTGGATCACCAGCGACACGGGACGAAGGGCGTTTGAGGATCTCGGAGGGATGACCGCCTTCACCGCCCGCAAGACGATCGCCGACCTTTTACGCGAGTCCGGGGACCTCGTGGGTGACGTTCGACCGATCACTCATCCGGTGAAGTTTTTCGAGAAGGGCGATAAGCCGCTCGAGATCGTCACGACTCGCCAGTGGTACCTCGCGAACGGTGGCCGCGATGAGGACGTGCGAACTGCCCTCATCGCTCGGGGCCATGAACTCGACTGGCATCCCGAACACATGCAGGTTCGCTACCAGTCGTGGGTAGAAGGCCTCAACGGCGATTGGCTGATTTCGCGCCAGCGGTTCTTCGGGGTGCCGATTCCGGTGTGGTACCGCGTCGACGCTGATGGCAACCCTTCGTATGGGGAGGTCATCGTGCCCGACGAGTCGGACCTTCCCGTCGACCCGTCGAGCCAGGCGCCCCCAGGGTTTTCCGCTGATCAGCGAGGCATGGCGGGCGGGTTCATCGGGGACCCTGATGTCATGGACACGTGGGCCACGTCGTCGCTGACACCCCAGATCGCTGGCGGGTGGGAACGTGACCACGACCTGTGGGAACGCGTGTGGCCGATGGACCTGCGCCCCCAGGCCCACGAAATTATCCGCACCTGGTTGTTCTCAACCGTCGTGCGCGCCCACCTCGAAGACGGGCAACTCCCTTGGCGACATGCCGCCATCAGCGGGTGGATCTTGGACCCCGATCGCAAGAAGATGAGCAAGTCGCGCGGGAACGTGGTGACTCCTGCCGACATGCTCAGCGAGTATGGTTCCGACGCTGTGCGGTACTGGGCGGCATCGGGTCGACCGGGAACGGACACCAAGTTCGACCTCGGACAGATGAAGATCGGCCGCCGCTTGGCGATCAAGATTCTCAACGCCTCGAGGTTTGCCCTCGCCTTAGGTGCCCAGGTGGACGATGACGCGATCATCGAGCCAGTCGACCAAGCGCTCCTGGCGTCCCTGCAGAACGTCGTGGCCACTGCAACGGACGCGTTCGAGCGCTATAACTACACACGCGCACTCGAAGTGACCGAAACTTTCTTCTGGTCGTTTTGCGACAACTACATCGAACTCGTCAAAGAACGCGCCCACGGCGCACGCGGTGACGCAGCCGCAGCCTCAGCGAAGGCCGCTTTGGCGCGGGCGCTGTCCGTTCAATTGCGGCTGTTCGCCCCGTTCTTGCCATTCGTCACCGAAGAGGTGTGGTCGTGGTGGCAGGAAGGCCTAGTGCACCGCAGCCCCTGGCCTACGGTGGACGAACTCAGTGCCGGCCGATCGGGCGACCCGGCCGTATTGGAACAGGTGGCAGTGGTACTAGCCGGGGTACGTCGGGCCAAATCCGAGGCCAAGGTGTCCATGCGGGCGGGCGTAGATCGAGCCACTGTGATCGGTCCACAGCCAACCCTGCAGATCGCAGCGGTAGGAGCCGCAGACCTGATCGCCGCGGGGACTATCGGTGATCTGATCTGGTCACCTGGAGCTGATGATTCCGCCGGATTGACAGTCGAGGTAGTTCTCGCGGACGCGGATTCGGCCTGAGCCGAATCCGCGTCCGACAGGCCTCTGATCGGCTAGCGATTCTGCCAGCCCGAACCCGCTGGTTAGGCGGACTTTTCTTGAGGTGCTGGGGGTTCGTCTTCGCGCGGCACCAGAGTCGGATTGACGCTACCCACAACAACTTCTCCGGTAATGACGACCCGCGCAACGTCATCGCGACTCGGTACGTCGTACATCGAGTTGAGGAGCACCTCTTCGAGTATCGCTCGTAGGCCGCGCGCCCCAGTACCCCGCTTGAGGGCCTGATCTGCGATAGCGGCGAGCGCGTCTTCGGTGAACTCAAGTTCGACTCCATCGAGCTCGAACAACCGCTGGTACTGCTTGATGAGAGCATTCCGCGGCTCGGTCAGCACTCGCACGAGCGCTTCCCGATCGAGTGCAGTCACACTCGTGAAAACGGGTAGGCGGCCGATGAACTCCGGAATCAGACCGAACTTCAGGAGGTCCTCGGGCATGACATGACCGAATATATCGTCCGGGTTGGTGTCCCCGAGGGTATCGACCTCGGCGGTGAAGCCGAGCGACTTCTTCCCGATTCGATTTTCAATGATCTTATCGAGGCCGGAAAATGCGCCCCCAACGATGAACAGGACATTGGTTGTATCGATCTGAATGAACTCCTGGTGGGGGTGCTTGCGACCGCCCTGGGGAGGAACGGACGCCACCGTTCCTTCGAGAATCTTCAACAACGCCTGCTGCACACCTTCGCCGGAAACATCGCGGGTAATCGAAGGGTTCTCACTCTTGCGGGCCACTTTGTCGATCTCGTCGATGTAGATGATGCCCGTCTCGGCCTTCTTGACATCGAAGTCTGCCGCCTGGATGAGTTTGAGCAGAATGTTCTCGACGTCTTCACCGACGTAGCCAGCTTCGGTGAGGGCGGTTGCGTCGGCGATCGCGATCGGAACGTTGATCATTCGGGCCAGCGTTTGAGCGAGCAGCGTCTTACCTGATCCAGTCGGGCCAAGCAGCAGAATATTGGACTTGGACAGCTCGATCGATTCGTCACGAGCCTGACCTTTGGTGCCAGCCTGAATCCGCTTGTAGTGGTTGTAGACCGCAACACTCATCGACTTCTTGGCGCGATCCTGGCCGATGACGTAGTTGCTCAGGTACTCGTAGATTTCGCGCGGCTTCGGCAGCTCGTCGAGCTTGAATTCTGAGGACTCGTTGAGTTCTTCTTCGATGATCTCATTGCACAGCTCGATACATTCATCGCAGATGTAGACACCAGGCCCGGCAATCAGCTTCTTGACCTGCTTCTGGCTCTTCCCACAGAAAGAGCACTTGAGCAGATCACCTCCATCGCCGATTCGCGCCATGTCTGCTGCCTCTCTGTCCCACTGCGATCCACCTCAGCTGTCGGCCGTGTGCCGCAGACTCTGGTGAGCGCTTGCCTTCCAAATTACCTTGCGTCGCCCATACTGCGGGCACGAACCGCCGATGTGGCGTAACCGCACCCACATTCGCCCCGTCAATCGCACAAACGTGATCGCTGGGAATGCCGCGTGCGACATCGACCCGATCAGTCGTTGGCCGGCTTCTTCGTCTTTCGCGACTCGATGACTTGGTCGATGATCCCGTACTCGAGCGCCATGTCGGCAGTCAAGATCTTGTCGCGTTCGATATCGGTTTGAACCTGCTCGATCGACCGGCCGGTGTGGTGGGAGATGATGCCCTCCATCTCGGCGCGCATCCGAAGGATCTCGTTGGCCTGAATCTCGATATCTGACCCTTGCCCTCCACCTTCAGAGTAGGGCTGGTGGATCAGGATCCGCGAGTGCGGCAGGGCGTAGCGCTTGCCCGGCGCGCCAGCGGCAAGCAGCACTGCCGCGGCCGATGCCGCTTGCCCGAGGCACACTGTCTGCACTAGGGGTTTGATGAACTGCATGGTGTCGTAGATAGCGGTCATAGCAGTGTAGGAGCCACCGGGGGAATTGATGTAGATGGAAATGTCACGATCGGGATCCATCGACTCCAGGCATAGCAACTGGGCCATCACATCGTCAGCGGAGGCGTCATCAATTTGAACGCCGAGGAAGATGATGCGTTCTTCGAACAGCTTCGTGTAGGGGTTGTGGACCCGTTCTCCGTAGCTGGTTTTCTCGCGGAATTCCGGCAGCACGTAGCGCGATTGGGGGGCACTCGAGGTTTGGGCGATGCCGTGCAGTTCAGATAGTTGACTGTTCACTTGGCAGTCCCACCCTTTCCGGAAACGTCGCTCGCACTGCGAACGACGTGATCGATGAACCCGTACTCCTTGGCCTCTTCGGCAGTGAACCAACGATCTCGGTCAGAATCCCGTTCGACCTGCTCGAGAGTTTGACCGGTTTGCTCGGCGATCAGTTCTGCGAGCTGCTTCTTGATGAGCAGCATCTGCTCTGCCTGGATCTTGATGTCCGAAGCGGTTCCCCCGAGGCCACCGGATGGCTGGTGCATCATGATGCGCGCGTGAGGCAGTGCGTAACGCTTGCCCTGCGCGCCGGCACTGAGCAGGAACTGCCCCATAGAGGCCGCCAATCCCATGGCCACGGTTGCCACATCGTTGGTGACGTACTGCATGGTGTCGTAGATGGCCATGCCAGCCGTGACGGAACCACCAGGCGAGTTGATGTAGAGGAAGATGTCGCGATCGGGATCTTCGGCAGCGAGCAGCAAGATCTGAGCACAAATCAAGTTGGCATTACTGTCTTCAACCTGGGAGCCGAGGAAGACGATTCGCTCCCGCAGCAGCCGCTGGTACACCGAGTCGTCGTAGCCGGCCGCGAGCGATGCCGCCGCACCACGCACCTCGGAAGAATCCCGTGTCGTCACGTCATATACCTTTCGTTGGCGGGTCACTGATGCTGGCCTACCGACGATCCGGCGGGCGTCGCTTGAATCGATATCGACAATAACCCCTCGCGGAACAACAGCTACCCGCCAATTGGGGCTTGTTCGCCAACGGCGGACGGAAGAGATTCTATTCCTTCGCCTCGGTGGCGTCGTCGACCTTGGGAGTTTCCTCGTTGCCTTCGCCTGCTGTCGGCGTGCTCGCCACCGTGCTCAGCGCCTCGGCCGCTTCTGCCATGGCTTCTTCGTCGCCAGCTTCAGCCGCGGCCTGAGCGTCCGCGATGGCCTGTTGGATCATTTCCATCTGCTTTTGCTGTTCAGACTTTTCGTCCAACTCCGACAGATTCACGGTTTCACCCGCTGAGTCAGTGATGACCGCCTTTTGGAGGACATACGCCAAAGACTTGCCGCGACGCACGTCGGCCACCGCCATCTGAACCTGGCCTGCTTGCACAAGGGCGTCGGCAAATTGATCGGGACTCATCCCGTACCGGCCAGCCTGGCTGACCAGCCACTGGCTGAGTTCGGCTTGGCTGACCTGGAAGTCCTGTTCTTCCGCAATCCGATCAAGCAAGAACTGGGTCCGGATCGCCTTTTCTGTGTTGGCCTGAACCTCCCCGCGATGTTCGTCATCGCCGTGGTCGTCATCGAAGTGCTCGTCGAGTTGCGAGGCCAACAACGCCTCGGGCACTGCGATGTCGACAGCGGCTAGCAGGGTATCGAGGAGGGCCTCGCGGGCTGCCATGCCTTGCTCGACCAGCTTGTTGCGCCGAACTTGCTCACGCAGACTCTCACGGAGTTCTTCCACGGTGTCGAATTCGCTCGCTAGTTGGGCGAACTCGTCGTCAGCGTCGGGCAGCGAACGCTCCCGCACACCCTTGACGTCGACGGTGATGAGGAGCTCGCGGCCCGCGTGCGTGCCTTCGTCAGGGGTGAAGGCAAACGAAGTCGTCTCGCCTTCCTGTAGGCCACGCAGGGCCTCATCCGCGCCGGAGATCATGCCCGCCGAACCCACCTCGTAAGACAGTGCAGTGGCGCTGAACTCTTCGACGTGTTCGCCATTGAGGGTGCCCTCCACGTCGATGAGCACGAGGTCTTCGTCGGCGGCGGGACGCTCCACCGGCACGGCAGTTGCGAACCGCTTGCGCAAGGAGGTCAGCTCTTCTTCGATGTCTGCATCCGTGATTTTGGCGACGTCGACGGTTACTTCGAGTCCCTCGTAGGCGGGCAGTTCGAAGGCTGGACGGATCTCCACATCGGCAGTGAAGACGAGCTTTTCACCATCGGCTAACTCGGTGACCTCAACCTCGGGCCGGGAGACAGTGACGATTTCTTCAGCCGCCACCGCCTCCTCGTACGCTTTCGGGAGTGCCTCGTTGACGACCTCTTCCAACACAGCACCTCGGCCGATCTTCGAGTCGATGACGCGCTGGGGCACTTTGCCCTTGCGGAAGCCGGGAATCGACACCTGGGAAGAGATGCGCTTGTACGCGGCGTTGATGCTGTCGGTGAGTTCCTCGAAGGGAACCTCGACGGTCAGCTTGACGCGGGTCTCGGACACATTGTCGACAGTTGTCTTCACTCGGTAGTTCCTGCTTCTGCTTGGTGGGTGGATAGGACGATGAGGTGCGAACGCTGGTCGGGGCGGGGAGACTCGAACTCCCGATCTCCTGCTCCCAAAGCAGGCGCGCTAGCCACTACGCTACGCCCCGGCGCACCGATTCCGGTCAGGCCCCTCTTAAGCGACCAGCCCGCATTGGTGCGACGAACTTTGCCAGTGTACCTAGGAGCTTGCATCACTCGGCGGCTGCCATGCGTCCCACGGGCCCCGGCTTCGTGTAGGCTGGGTGCTCGTTGCGGCGAGGACCACAATTGTGGTGCTGCTGCAGCGTACGCGGGTGTAGCTCAATGGTAGAGCCCCAGCCTTCCAAGCTGGTCATGCCGGTTCGATCCCGGTCACCCGCTCTGAGCGAGGTGAGGTGGTCATGAGTTCGCCCGTGACTACCGGCTCCGAGCGGGGAAGGGTGGGCGCGCTGAACCAGTTGTCCGTTCGAGACGCAACCGGTGCCGATGCGCAAGTCTGCCGCTCAATTTACCGGCCCTACGTCGAGGCGCTGCCGGTCAGTTTCGAGACCCACTTACCGCCGGTCGAGCAGATGGCCGAGCGCATCGAAGCTGCCCACCAGCGCCACGCCTGGATGATCATCGAGTGGGACGGGGATCCGATCGGGTACGCGCAGGCAAAGGCCTGGGACGACCGCTCCGCCTACCAGTGGTCGTGCGAGACGGGCATCTACCTGCGACAGGACCAGCTACACCAAGGTGCCGGAACCGTGCTGTACCGGCGACTACTTGAGCGCCTCACCGAACGGGGCTATCGGCTGGCCATCGCCCAGATCGTTCCACCCAATCCTGCCAGCGTGCGCCTGCACGAGCGGCTGGGCTTTGAAAATGTTGGGACTCTGCGATCTGTTGGTTGGAAACATGGCAAATGGCTCGACGTCATGACCATGCAGCGACCCCTCGGCTCACCCTCAGGCCCGCCCACGGCAATCTCTTAGTGAAGGAGCCCTGCATCTCAACCGGTTCCCCATCTCGACCGACGGTCTGTGCAGCATTGCCCTAAGCGCTAATGAGAACCCTGGGTGGCTTCTTCGCGGCTGGCCTTGTCGCGATACATCCGCTCGTCAGCTTCTCGCACAATCGTGTCGACTGAGCCAGCCCCTCGAGTCACCGAAAACCCTACCGACGCCGACACCCCAACTGACTCGAGTCGACCACGGATCCGCTCCACAACTGTCTGTATCATTTCGACCTCGTGGCCCGACAGCATGACCGCGAACTCGTCGCCTCCCACCCGCGCCAGGACATCGCGCGAGCGCACAGAACTGCTGAGGGCGGCGGCCGCCCGGCACAACAGTTCGTCGCCCGCTTCATGCCCCAGAGAATCATTGGTTTCCTTCAGGTCGTCGAGATCAATGTAGATGACTCCCACGACTTCCCCGAAGTCGTCGACGAGTTGCCGGGCCCGGCCCACGGCAGCTTCCCACCGGCGTCGGGAACCCAGGCCAGTCAGCGCATCGGTGTCGGCGAGTTCTTCGGCGTGGCTGGCCCGCCGCTGTTCTTCGAGCAGTTCTAACTCCAATGAGAGCACGCTCGACAACAAGCTGGCCAGGAGCTCAACCTCGTCGGCAATCGATTCGAAGTCGCCGCCTTGGATGTCCGGATCAATCGCGCACAGTGTCCCGAACAGCGCTCCCCCGACCCCCGTCAAAGGCACTCCCACGTAGCTGCCGATGTTGAAGACGCCGTTGATGGGCTGCCGAGCGTACGGCGCGAAACTCTGAGCGTCGGCAATCACGCGGGGACCGTGCCCGGCGACCATCAGAGAACAGTACGAATCACAAAATTGCAGGACGGTTCCGTGCTGCACCCCATATGACCGATCTTCTGACTGCAGCACAATCCAGTCGTCTCCGGTGACGCGCGTGACCATCCACAGCCCCATCGGATGGCGCTGTTGCAGGTAGCTGAGGACATCAGTGGAACGCTGCCGAAAATCCCCATGTACGGGTGGTTCGGTCGTCACCGTCCACCTCCGATCAACTGTGAGCGCAACCCGTCCATCATCCCATCCAGCATGTCTGAACGGAAGCACCACCGCAGGCAGCGCCGCCCGAACACCTCGGTACCACGAGATCACACTCAGCGTTCGGATGACTAGTCGACGTGTCGGTCGGCGCTAGATTCGGCGAGTGGGCGGGCCCACGACTCGGGTTGGGCCAATAGGAACACGATGGTGGTTTCGACAGGCTTAGATGGCTCTCCCACGCCAGTGGCCAGGGGCGGCGCCGGTCGAGTCCACGTCACCACCAGCAGCGGCTGACCCCGGCTCACGGACCGGCCGCGGATTTCGGCGGTCGACGAAACCGTGGCGGAACGTACCTCCGACCGAGGAATGATGACAGTGGCATCAGCCGATCCGCTCGCGAAGACCAACGCCTGTTCCGTCAGCGCGATGGCGCCGAGTCCCACGAGGTGTCCCTTCGCTTCATCTGTGCAGCCTTCACACACCGCAGCCCCAGACATCAAGGGCTTGCGGCCGTGCAGTTCGCGAGCCAGGGTGCGTGCACCGCTGTTGACTGTGCGGGCCAGCCGCGGTCGGACGATGAAGAACAACACCAGGACAGTTATCACCAGCAGGACAAGAAGGACACCCAAGATGGTCCACACAACTGACATGTTCCCAGTGTGGCAGGTTGGCGCACTGCTGAAGATTGTTGGTGTCAAGATGGTGCGGTGATGACCTCGGAGAACCTCACCCGCGCTGAGTGCGCTGAACGTGCCCAACTAATCACCAACGTGTCGTACGCAGTGGAC
>CBFGTA010000056.1:0-14489 GCA_965651595.1 uncultured bacterium
GGCCACCAAGTCGATCGTCTGGTCGGTCGCTTCGGCCTCCACCATCATGATGGCCACGTCGTCACCGACGATCCGGCCGGCCACGACCATGTCGAAGACGGCCGACTCCAACTGAGTGTGGTCCGGGAACGCTACCCACTGACCGTCAATGAGGGCGATGCGAACGCCGCCGATGGGGCCGGAGAACGGCAGACCCGACAGCGTCGTTGACATGGAAGCTGCGTTGATGGCCACCACGTCGTAGAGGTGCTCCGGGTGGAGGCTCATCACGGTGACGACAACCTGGACCTCGTTGCGCAGGCCTTTGACGAAAGTTGGCCGCAGCGGCCGGTCGATGAGGCGGCAGGTGAGGATGGCGTCCTCGCTCGGGCGACCTTCACGACGGAAGAACGAGCCGGGGATCCGGCCCGCAGCATACATGCGTTCCTCGACATCGACGGTCAAAGGGAAGAAGTCGAAGTGCTCCTTGGGGTGCTTGCCAGCAGTGGTGGCCGACAACAGCATGGTGTCATCGTCGAGATAGACGGTGGCGCTGCCCTGGGCCTGCCGAGCGAGCCGCCCGGTTTCGAAACGAATGGTGCGAGTTCCGAAGCGTCCGTTGTCGAGAACTGCTTCGCTAGATGTGATTTCGGGACCCTCCATGGGTTCCTCCTTTACTCAGATGTGCACTGACAGACGCACATCACGGTGAGCGCGAAAGGAACGGCCTTCGATCGAAGCGGGCGGAACCTTTGAAGGTTGCCGCCAGCCACTACCGAGGACCGCCGCAGCGCGCCGTGATGGCGGAAGTGACGAGATGCGCGAAAGCGGCGCGGGCGAGAGCCGAAGGTCGAACCTCCTGCCATCGCCCATGCCGCTCTAGCGCCGAATCCCGAGACGCTCGATCAAGGATCGGTAGCGTTCGATGTCCGTCTTCGCCAAGTAGTTGAGCAGTCGACGTCGGCGTCCGACGAGCAGGAGCAACCCGCGACGACTGTGGTGATCGTGCTTGTGTTCTTTGAGGTGCTCAGTCAAAGCGCTAATGCGGTGGGACAGGATCGCCACCTGCACTTCGGGGCTTCCCGTGTCGCCTTCTGTGGTGGCGTACTCGGAGATGAGTCGCTGCTTGGTCGCGTTGTCAATCGACATGTTTACCTCAGCGAGCGCAGTTGTCGGCCAGCCCAAGAGGGGCGTGGATAGGTGGGGACGTGATGTAGCCGAGTGACCACTTCACGGCGGAAAATCCGCTGGTCGTGCCACAAGGCGCTCGTCTCGTGACCGTCCGTTCGCTCACTATACAGCACGACCTAACTGCGGCCGAGAACGACTCGGGCAGCCACTGCGTCGGCCTGGACGGCGGCAATGAGGCCACCGTGGGAATCGAAAGTCTCCTGGTGACGAATATGAGCGACGAAATCCACCGCCACGTGCTTGTCGTACAAGTCGATGGAGGTGCCGCTGTCGAAAGCCCACGCCTCGACGGTGCGAGCCGATGAGGAACCGAAGGTCGGGTTGGTACCGACGCTGATGGCCACCGCGTAGGCGTCGCGTTCGCCCGGCTCGTACGGGTCAACGGCGAGCCACCCGGCGTATACGCCGTCGGCGGGAACGACGGCCCGTTCCGTGGTGGCCAGGTTGGCGGTGGGAAACCCGAGTTCGCGTCCCCGCCCGTACCCGGCCACGACTGTCCCTTCCACCCGATGGGCCCGACCCAACATGGCGGCCGCTTGCCGGACCGACCCGGATTCGACGGCGGCGCGGATACGCGTGGAGCTGACCGGTAAGTCGGAGTCGCCGAGCAATGGTTGGGTGTGGACTCGAAAACCGGACTCTTCGGCGATGGATTCGAGGAGGCTAACGTCTCCGGTGGCGCGGTGGCCGAAACGGAAGTTCTCCCCCACCACCACCACTCGGGCCCGGAGCTGCCCGACCAGAACGTCACGCACGAAATCTTCGGCACTGAGTTGCTGGGCTTGTGCGTCGAACGGCAAGATCGCTGTTCGGTCAAGCCCCAGGTCGCCGAGTAGCTTCGCGCGATGGGGAAGCGTCGCGAGGCGCCCGATGGGCAGGTCCGGTCGAATCACTTCCACCGGGTTCGGGTCGAACGTCAAACAAACTGACTCGAGGTTCTCGAAGTCGGCGATCGCCACGGCCTGCGAGAGCAAAGCCTGGTGGCCGCGGTGCACGCCGTCAAAAACCCCGATCGCCACGACCGTGCCGGGCTGAGCCAGGCCAACGTCTGTTGACGACCCTTCTGTCGATTCTGCTGTCGTTTCTGCAGTCGAGTCGGCAGCTAGTTGGAGCCGTTCGGTTCGCATTCGGGCCCCTCCTCCTCACGCCGGGTCGAGCACAATTATCGGGCGCGCTTGCCACCCGGGCCCGGTTGACGAATCTTGCCTACTGTCGCTGGTCGCGCCAACGACGCGCACCACGGCGATAGTACGCCCGTCCTCTGTGAGTGCCGCGCATTCCCTGTCGATGACCCCGGGCGGCTGACCCTCAGCGAGCACGGGAACTTCGATTGCGCGGCCATGCCGCAAGTTATCGGCGTCAACGTCAGTGATCCGGACTGAGGGCAACAGTTGGGCGACGATCTGATCGATGGAGGCGAGAGCGGCCCTCGACAGCCCGTCGAGGGGGCGAGCCTGCGCATGACCAAACGGTCCGACGCGGGTGCGCCGCAGACGGGTGAGGTGCCCGGCAGACCCGAGGGCGGCTCCGAGGTCACGGGCGAACGCGCGGATGTAGGTTCCGGAACTGCAGTCCACCTCGATGTCGACATCAACCGCCCGATACGGCTCGCCACGGGAGTCGGTGGCGGCGACGACCCTCGGTTCCCCCACGATCTCCCACCGGCTGATGTGAACCTCGCGGGCCTTCAGCTGCACGTCTTCGCCAGCGCGCGCGAGGTCGTAGGCCCGGCGGCCGTTGACTTTGATGGCGCTAACTTGACTTGGCCGTTGAGAAATCTCTCCGCGAAAACTGTGCGCGGCAGCGTCGATGTGTGCCTTCAACGCATCGAGGTCGGCGGTCAGGTCAGCGACTTCGACTGCCTCGACAGTGCCGTCGGCGTCGTCTGTGTTGCTGCGGGCCCCGAGTCTCACTGTCGCGCTATAGCCTTTGTCGAGATCGGTCACGAAGCGCAACAGGCGAGTCGCCCGACCCAGGCCGCACACCAGCACTCCCGTGGCCATCGGATCCAAGGTGCCACCGTGGCCAACCTTGCGCTGACCGAACAGCCTTCTCAAGGCTGCCACCACGTCGTGAGATGTCATACCAGCAGGCTTGTCGACGATCACTAAACCGTCGTGGGTGGGTCCGGCTGAATGCGGGCGGGAAGCAGTCACGGTCACACTGTCGCGGTCAGACCAAGCAGCAGTCGCTCGGCCACTTCGTCCCAGGTGCCGTCGATGGTGGCCCCGGCGGCCAGCACGTGCCCGCCCCCACCCATATCGACAGCCGCGATCGACACGTTAACCATGCCTTGGCTGCGCAGCGACAGCTTCCACCGATTCGGGGACTGCTCCACAGCCACGCAAGTGACGTCGATGCCGTCGACCACCCGGATGAGCGCGCCGAGCACCTCATCAACAGCCCGACTCGGCGGGACCTGGTCCGGACCGATGGGGACCACAGCGGCGAGCAGTCGATGCGCGTTCGCGGTGGTATAGACCCTCAACTCGCGCACGATCTCGCCGACCTGTTCGAGTTGCTCGAGGCTGATCATGTCGCGCAGAGACTCGACCACGCTGACGTGATCGAATCCAGTGGCCAGCAAGCGTGCCGCCAACTCATGAGTGGCCGCGGTCGTCCCGCGGTAGCGGAATCCCCCGGTGTCGGACACGACTGCCGCATACAGGCAGGTGGCGATGTCGGCGGTGAGTTCAGCGCCGAGACGGTCGAGTAGATCAGCTACCAGCACTGCTGTGGCGGGGGCGGAATCGTCCACGAGCAGAAGCTGGGCGAACGGTTCGTGGGTTGCGTGGTGATCGATCGCTATCGTCCGCGGATGCATTCGCACAGCGTCCAGCAGGTGTCCGAGCCGGTCCGGAGACGAACTGTCACACACGATGATCGTGTCGGCAGCGCTAACGTCGGCCGGTTCGACGGAGCCAACCAGATGACCTCCGGGTAGGTGCGCGAGTGTGGCCGGGACTTCGAACTGCGGGTGTCCGCAGCTGACAACGACGGGAATGTTCCTGGCTTCGAGCGCCAGGCCGACAGCCAGAGCCGAGCCCAGAGCGTCGGGGTCGGGGTTGATGTGCCCGAGGACGACAACACTGCCAGGCGAGGACACGATCTCGGTGGCGGCCTCCCAGGCGTGGTCCGAGATCCTCCAACTACCCACCGTGGTCGGCCTCGTCGCGTTCGGTTGACCGGTCGGAGTCTGCGTACGGGTCGGGCATGGATGCCCATTCGGCCGACCGAGCCTGTTCCACGATCCGCTCGTCCGCGGCTCGGGCCTCGGCGATGAGTTCGTCGATGCGGGCTGCCGACTCGGGAATGGCGTCAGCGACGAAGGCAATCGTCGGGGTGTGGCGCATGTCGAGGTGTTTGCCAACTTCGGAACGGATCATGCCGCGGGCCGATTCGAGAGCCTCGGTGCTGCTGTTGAACTCCGCCTCGCCGCCGAGCACCGTGTAGTAGACGGTGGCATCGCGCACGTCGGCAGTGATCTGAACATCGGTGATTGTCACCAGCCCTAGGCGCGGGTCCTTGAGGCGACGTTCTAGCAGCATGGCGACGAGTTCCTTGATTCGTCCGGCGATTCGCCGTACCCGCGGGCTATCCGACATGACCACTCCCTGCTAGGTGGATTGATGACTGTTCGACGAGCTGAGCGGCTACCCGAGGTGGCTCCTAGCTTCCGCGGGTAGCCGGCGTGAGCTAGGAGACCCACCATCGAACCTACGACTTCTTCGTCGGAGCGGGCCGATCCTTCTCGCGCATCTCGTACGTTTCGATGATGTCCCCGACCTTGATGTCGTTGAAGTTTCCGAGGCTGATACCGCACTCGTAGCCCTCTCTGACCTCGGTAGCGTCGTCTTTGAACCGCCGCAACGAGTCAATCTTGAGCTTCTCGGCGACGACCGACCCGTCACGGATGAGCCGCGCATTCGTGTTGCGACGCACCGTGCCCTTCTGGACCAGACACCCGGCGATGGCGCCGACCTTGCTCGACTTGAACACGTCGCGCACTTCGGCGCTGCCGAGGGCGACCTCTTCGTAAATCGGCTTGAGCATCCCGGCCAGAGCCGACTCGACTTCTTCGATCGCCTCGTAGATCACCGTGTAGTAGCGAATATCGACGCCCTCGCGTTCGGCGAGGTCGCGGGCCTTGCCTTCTGGACGCACGTTGAAACCGACGATCACTGCATCGGAGGCAACCGCCAAGTTGACGTTCGTCTCGGTGATGGCGCCGACGCCTCGGTCGATGATGCGAATGCCCACTTCGTCGCTCACGTCGATCTTGAGCAGGGCGTCCTCAAGTGCCTCCACTGAACCCGAAACATCACCCTTGAGGATGAGGTTGAGTTCGCGGGACTCCCCATCGTCGAGTGACTTGAGGAAGTCTTCCAACGTCCGCCTTCCGCGACGCTTGGCTAGCTCGGCGTTGCGCTCGCGCGACTGCCGGGCCTGAGCGATCTGGCGCGCCTTGCGGTCTTCGTCGACGACCAGGAACGAATCGCCAGCCGACGGAACCGACGTGAGACCCAGAACCAGCACTGGCCGCGACGGACCGGCCTCAGCAACCGAGTCGCCGTTCTCGTCGAGCATGGCCCGCACCCGCCCGAAAGCGCCGCCGCAGACGATGGAGTCACCGGGGCGCAGCGTGCCGCGTTGCACGAGGACCGTCGCGACCGGCCCGCGCCCGCGGTCGAGGTGTGCCTCGATGGCGACACCTTGAGCATCCAGGTTGGGGTTGGCCGTCAAGTCGAGTGCCGCGTCGGCCGTCAGGATCAAAGAATCGAGCAACTCGTCGATTCCGACCGCATTGAGGGCAGAAACGTCGACGAACATTGTGTCGCCGCCGTACTCCTCGGCCACGAGCCCGTACTCGGTCAGCTGTCCGCGGACCTTCTGCGGGTCGGCGCCTTCTTTGTCGACCTTGTTGACGGCCACAACGATCGGCACGTCTGCCGCCTGGGCGTGGTTGAGTGCCTCGATGGTTTGAGGCTTGACGCCGTCGTCAGCGGCCACGACCAGGATGGCGATGTCGGTGACTTTGGCGCCGCGGGCACGCATGGCGGTGAACGCTTCGTGACCGGGCGTGTCGATGAACGTGATTGCCCGAGCTTCGTCGGTGTCGGGGTGGGCAATAACCTGGTAGGCGCCGATGTGCTGGGTAATGCCGCCAGCCTCACGGTCAACCACCCGCGTGTTGCGGATCGCGTCGAGCAGTTTCGTTTTGCCGTGGTCGACGTGACCCATGACGGTCACGACCGGAGCCCTGGGAGCGAGGTCATCCTCGTCCGAGTCCGTGTCACCAATGTGCAGGTCGAACGACTCCAGCAGCTCCCGATCTTCGTCTTCGGGCGACACCACGCGAACGTCGTACTTGAGTTCTGCGCCGAGCAGCGCGAGAGTGTCTTCGTTGACTGATTCGGTGGCCGTGACCATCTCGCCGAGCTTGAACAGGACCGCCACCAGTGCGGCCGGATCCACACCGATCTTCTCGGCGAACTCTGTCAGCGACGCGCCCCGCCGTAAGGTGATCGTCTGACCGTCACCGACGGGAATCTTGACCCCACCGATGGTGGGTGCGGCCATGTTGTCGAATTCTTGACGCTTGGCGCGCTTGGACTTGCGTCCGCGACCGGGGCGCGGTCCCCCGCGTCCACCGAAACCGCCGCGACCGCCGCCGGGGCCTCCCCTGCCGGGTGGCCCTCCGCGGCCAGCTGGGCCTCCGGGTCCTCCTCCGGGAGCACCTCCGGGAGCACCGAAACCGCCGCGACCGGCCGGGGCACCAGCCCCGCCGGGACTCGACGAATACCCGCCGCCGGGACGCCCGCCGGTTCGGGGCGGACCGCCGGGACGACCGCCGCCGCTTCCGAAGCCTGGCCTACCACTACCGCCACCGCCGCCAGGACGGCCACGACCGCTCGGGGCCGCCGGACGCATCGGCCGAGGCGGCATCATTCCGGGATTGGGTCGAGGAGCGCCAGGTACGCCGGGAACGGAAGGGCGCTGCATGCCGGAACTACCGCCCGAGCTGTAAGGGTTGTTGCCGGGGCGGGGGCCAGCTGGCTTCATGCCGGAGGTGGTGCCGAACGGGTTGTTGCCCGGGCGGGGACCCGATGGCTTAGGGCCAGCTGAGGTGGGCGCATCGCTGGCCGGGGTGGCCGCGGGCTTCGCGGAGTCAGCCGCCGGTGATTGTGGTGCGCCCGATGCCGGGGTGGACGGTGCCGATGCAGCAGCGGCGGCCGGTGCTGGCGCGGCCACTGCATCGCCGGGTTCGCTCGGCTTCGTCGGCGTAGGCGTGGCGCTAGACACGGGTGTGGCGTTCGAGGCGGGCGTCGCCTTCGGAGCAGGAGTCGCCTTCGAAGCGGGAGTATCCGCTTCAGTTTCGGCCGCAGGCGCCTGCTTCGCTGGGGCTTTCTTGGCTGCCGACTTCTGAGCTGGGGCAGCGGCGCCCTCGGGCGGTTGGGGGAAGGCGTCGCGCAACTTGCGTTGGACGGGAGCCTCAATCGTCGACGAGGCTGACTTGACGAATTCGCCGAGTTCGGCCAGCTTCGCCAAAGCTGTCTTGCTATCGATTCCCAGTTCTTTTGCCAACTGGTGTACCCGGACCTTAGACACTTCACTCCGTCCTGGTCCGGGCGTGGAGTCCGGACCTTAGTGATCTGTGGATGACGTCATCGCTGCGCACTCATCGAGTACTCATTCCACTTCACATCTCCTTTGGTGAGCTCTGGCGAGCTTCCCTCGTTTGCCCGAACTCTTCGAGCAAATCAGTTGAGCGTTCCGAGTCGAGCCGCAAGGCCCGCTTCAAGACGCCGCGGCGCAACACGATGCGCCAACAATCTGTCCCATTGTGCACGTAGGCCCCGCGGCCGCCAAGCCGCAGTGCCGAATCGACCCGATAGGCGGTGGTGTCAGCCACGATCCGCACCAGCTGCGATTGCGGTTCGCGTCGCCGACATGCCAGGCACATTCGGATGGGTTCGATTCGCTCGCAGTCGTTGGTTAGACGAGGCGCCCCCGCCACCTCGTGGGGGTCGGGTTCCTCTGCTCGCGCGTGCACTAGGGAGCAGTCTAGACCATCCATTCCGCCGCTGGCGTGGCGCATTGCTGCCCCGGAAGTGACAATGCCGACCGGAGATGCGAACTTTCGATGCGAAGGCTTGCCGGGTCGGGTCGCCGGCGGGGGGGGGCTAGTCGACCGGGGCTGCGTCGGAGGCGATGTCGATGCGACAGCCGGTCAACCGTGCCGCCAGCCGCGCGTTCTGGCCGTCGCGGCCGATCGCGAGGGAGAGTTGGAAGTCAGGAACCACGACTTGAACCGAGTTGGTTTCCTCGTCGACGAGTTTGGAGCCCACCACGCGCGCCGGCGACAAGGCGTTGGCGACGTACTGGGCGCGGTCCTCATCCCAGTCGACGATGTCAATCTTCTCCCCTTGTAGCTCGTGAGTTACTGCGCGCACGCGTTGACCCATCGGCCCGATGCACGAGCCTTTGGCGTTCACGCCGGCGACGTGCGAGCGGACTGCTATCTTCGTGCGAAAACCGGCCTCGCGGGCGACCGACACGATTTCGACAGTGCCATCGCTGACTTCGGGGCACTCGAACTTGAAAAGTTCCCGCACCAGGTCCGGGTGGGTGCGGCTCAGGACAACTTTGATGCCTTTCGGGTCGCGCTTCACGCTCCATAGGTAGGCCTTAATGCGCAGCCCGTGGGTGTACTCCTCACCCTGCACCTGTTCCGACGGCGGAATGACGCCCTCGACGGGGCCGAGATCGACGAACACCATACGAGGGTCGCGGCCCTGCTGGATCGTTCCCGCCACGACTGTCCCCACTCGGCGCGAGAACTGCTCGTACTCGGTGAGTGAACTCGCCTCCCGCAGCATGTCCCGCAGGACGCTACGGGCTGTTGCTGCGGCGATGCGACCGAACTGGGCTGGGGTGTCGTCGAACTCTGGCCCGGCCGCGTCGTCTTTGGCCCAGACGCTGACGCGACCGGACTCCAAATCGAGCCGGACGGTGGCGTGGTCCCGGTGCCCGGGCGTCTGGCGATACGCAGCCAGCAACGCAGCCTCGATACTGGTCCGCACTCGGGCGAAGTCGAGGCCTTGATCGTTGGCGAGCGCTCGCAGAGCGGAAATGTCAATGTCCATCGTCGTCACCTGTCCGAAGTCGTCCCCGAAAGTCGAGCTCCACTGTCGCCGACTCGATTGCGGCGGCCGTGAGTGTCTGATGTTCTTGACCATCGGCACCCGAATCCGCATCTACCGGCCTCACTGTGACGGTGAAGTCCTCGGCATCACCGTCGACTGCCACCACTGTCCCGAGCAGTTGCAATTGCTCGGCGCGATCGGGTCGGTATTTGACGTTCACGCGGCGGCCGATTGCGCGGCGCCAGTGGCGCGCTAGGCACAAATCGGCGGTTGCTCCACGGGTGGTCACTTCCAGGACGTAGGGCTTCTCGCCCATCACGGTCGATACGTCGAGCGCAGCGGACAGCTCGCGCGAAATCTCGGCGATGGTGTCGAGGGGCAGATCGAATTCGGCGTCCACGGTGACGGTGACGATGCTGCGCTTGCCAGCGGGGCGCACGGTGATGTCCTCGACGACGGCCTGCGCTGGCGCGGCGGCCTCCTCGGCGAGGCGCCGCAACTCGATCGATGAAGGTTTCACCACGGACATCACCATCTCCATATGCAGTTGTGGACTCGGACCTGAGGACTGTTCGGAACGACTTGTCGTAGGACGACTCGGCGTTGGGGTGAACACTACGGTATCCGGTGGCGTGTCGTCTTGGATGAGTAGTCTGTCAGTGTGCAGCCGCCCCCACTTGCCCGTGCGCGCGTGTCGAGGCGCAGAGTGCTCCAGGCGGCGGTGGCGGTGCCGTTGGTGGGCGTGAGTGGCTGTGGTTGGCTGGGTCGACCGATTGGCCCAGAACAGCGAGTGATCGCCCTGACGCTGGCTTCGGAAATGCACCTGATCGCCCTCTACACCGCAGCCCTCGACCAGGGCTGGGGCCCGCGGGGACTACTCGAAGAGGTCGTCGCGAACCATCGCGAGCACGTTCAGGCCTTGCGCTCTTCTCAAGCTCCGCCAATCGACCACAGCGTCGTGGGTGATGGCATCAGCCTCACGACAGCTTCACTGGCTATCGCCGAACAGGTCGCCGCACATCAGCGGGTTGCGGCTGCCCTGCAGATGGAGGACCCAGCGGCCATCGAGGTCCTCGCGCGCATAGCAGCGTCGGAAGCCTCGCATGCCCAGGCCTGGAGGTCCCGATGAGTGGTGGTTCCAATGAGTGGTGACACAGCCGCGGCCGGGGCGCTGACTCGCACGCTCGAAGGCGTCTATGCGGCGGTCTATGTCTATGGCTTGGTCGGCGCGCACGTCAGTGGTGACCAGTTGGCTCTGGCTCGATCGAGTCTCGACGAATACCTGCGCACCCAGCAGTGGTTGATGGATCAGCTGGCGAACCTGAAGCAACCCATCCCTGCGGCAGCGCCAGCGTATGTGCCTCAACGTCCTGTGACGACGTCCGATTCGGCGCGAGACGCGGCTGCCCGGGTGGACAACGATATGAGCGGCATGTGGTCGGCGCTCGCCGCCGCAAGCACTCCTGCACCCCGCCTGTACTGCCTCGAACAGGCCCAACTTTGTGCTGAGCGGGCGATTCGGTGGGGCGCGCCGGTCCAAGCGTTCCCCGGCGGGGGCATCTGGCGCAACTGAGACCGGGCCGGTAGTCGGCGCGGGCGGCTAGTCGTGTCCACCGATGAGTCGGCCGACGCTTCGAGCGCGAAGCACCTCGACGGCGTGCTCGACGGCGGTGGCAGCCGATTCCACCGCCACGTCGGTGCGTTCTCCCGTTGCTCGGTCTTTGAGTTCTACGACGCCGTCGGCGAGACCACGGCCGACCACCAGGATCAACGGAACACCGAGTAGCTCTGCGTCCTTGAACTTGACGCCGGGGGAAGCGGCGCGGTCGTCGAGGATGACTTCGACACCGGCACCACTGAGCTCGTGCGCGATACCACGGGCGGCCGCATGAACCTCGTCGCCCTTGCCAGCGGCCACAATGTGGACGTGGGCAGGCGCCACCGCGATCGGCCACACGAGGCCGTCACTGTCGTGACGCTGCTCAGCAATTGCTGCGACGGCCCGCGACACTCCCACGCCGTACGAACCCATCGTCACCAGCTGCAAGGTGCCGGACTCGTTCTGAACCCGCAAGTCGAGTGCTTCGGCGTATTTGCGACCGAGTTGGAAGATGTGGCCAATTTCGATGCCGCGGTCGATCTGCAGTCCTTGGCCACAGGTCGGGCACGGGTCTCCGGCACGAACTTCCGCCACATCGATCACACCGTCGGATCGGAAGTCGTGGCCAGCTACCAGCCCGAACTCGTGATGATCTCGCCGATCGGCACCGGAGACCCAGACTGAGCCGGTCGCCACGCGCGGGTCGAGCAGGTAGCGGATCGGCGTTCCGTTGGCCTGGCCGAGGCTGCGGGGGCCAATGTAACCGGGAACGAGATGCGGGTAGGAGTCGAACTCTTCGGCGCTCAAGGGCCGCGGGAGGGCGGGGCTCGCCCACGCTTCGAGTCGCTTGATGTCGATCTCGCGGTCGCCGGGGACTCCGATGGCGATGACCTCTGTGCTCCCGTCTGGAGCGTCGACTGCAAACAGGACGTTCTTCAGTGTGTCGCGGGCTTCGAAGTCGCGGCCGAGAGCGCCCAGGTGGGGGTTGTCAACGTGGGTCCGCACGTAGTCGACGAGGTCAGCGATAGTGGCGCAGTTAGGTGTGGCCTCGACGACTGGTGATGTCTGGTTAGTCGCGGCGGCAGCGTCGGCTGGCAGTGGGTCGATGGTGACGGCTTCAGCGTTCGCTGCGAAGCCGCACGCAGCGCATGAGGCGAAGGTGTCTTCCCCTACGACGCATGGTGCTAGGAACTCCTCGGACGCCGAACCGCCCATCGCGCCTGACTGGGCCGACACGATGACGTAGTCGAGGCCGAGCCTTTCGAAGATGCGCTGGTAGGCGACCCGGTGGGCGCCGTAGCTCGACGCGAGGCCCGCGTCGTCGAGGTCAAAAGAGTACGAGTCCTTCATCACGAACTCACGGCCGCGAAGGATCCCGGCCCGGGGCCGTGCCTCGTCGCGGTACTTGGTCTGAATCTGATACAGCACCGTCGGCAAGTCTTTATAGGAAGAATATTCCCCTTTGACGAGCTGAGTGAAGATCTCCTCGTGGGTGGGGCCGAGCAGGTAGTCGGTGTCGCGGCGGTCGTGCAACCGGAACAAGGTCGGTCCGTACTCTTCCCAGCGGCCGGTCAGTTCGTAGGGTTCGCGTGGCAGCAGGGCGGGCAGGTGAACCTCCTGCGCCCCCATGGCGTCCATCTCTTCTCGCACGATCTGTTCGATCTTGCGCAAGACCCGGTAGCCGAGCGGCAACCAGGCGAAAACCCCTGGCGCGATGCGCCGCACATAACCGGCCCGTACCAGCAGTCGGTGACTCGGGACTTCTGCATCAGCCGGATCGTCACGCAGAGTGCGCAGGAACAGGTGCGACATGCGGATTACCACGTGCGAACTCCTCCAGGGGAACGATCACCGCGCCCGGACGACGCGGCAGAACAACCGTCAACGGCGCTTCGACGACGTGAGTGAGTCTAACCGGACACAGTGACCGACGGACCATCGGCGGCGTCGGCCACTTGACCGGAAGCGGACATCTCCTCGGCGAGGCGCATGGCCTCCTCGATGAGGGTTTCCACGATGAGTGCTTCCGGGACGGTCTTGATGACTTCGCCCTTGACGAAGATCTGGCCCTTACCGTTGCCGGACGCTACTCCCAGGTCTGCGTCGCGCGCCTCACCGGGCCCGTTGACCACGCACCCCATCACCGCCACCCGCAGCGGCACTTCCATCCCCTCGAGCCCAGCGGTGACCTGCTCGGCCAAGGTATAGACGTCGACCTGCGCTCACCCACAAGAAGGGCACGACACGATCTCGAGGCGACGCTCCCTCAAATTCAACGACTCCAGAATCGCCATGCCGACCTTCACTTCTTCTTCCGGAGGCGCCGACAGTGACACACGAATCGTGTCGCCGATTCCGCGGGCGAGCAGTGCACCGAAAGCGACAGCCGACTTGATGGTGCCTTGGAAGGTGGGGCCGGCTTCGGTGACGCCGAGGTGCAGCGGATAGTCGCACTGTTCCGCGAGAATCTCGTAGGCCCGCACCATCACCACCGGGTCGTGGTGCTTCACAGAGATCTTGATGTCGCGAAAGTCGTGCTCCTCGAACAGGCTCGCCTCCCACAGGGCCGACTCGGCGAGCGCCTCCGGGGTGGCCTTGCCGTGCTTTTCCAGTAGCCGCTTGTCGAGCGAGCCGGCGTTGACGCCGATCCGAATCGGCGTGCCGTGGTCGCGGGCGGCTCGCGCGATCGCACCGACCTGGTCGTCGAACTGCCGAATGTTACCCGGATTCACGCGGACACCGGCGCACCCGGCCTCGATCGCGGCGAACACGTACTTCGGCTGGAAGTGGATGTCGGCGATCACCGGAATGCCGGACTTCTTGGCGATGGTCGGTAGGGCGTCGGCGTCGTCTTGGCTGGGCACGGCTACCCGGACGATTTGGCAGCCGGTGGCGGTGAGCTGGGCGATCTGTTGCAGGGTGGCGTTGATGTCGGACGTGACCGTGGTGCACATCGACTGCACACTCACTGGCGCGTCCCCACCGACGGCAACCGGGTGGGTGGGGTGGCGCAGAACGATCTGGCGACTCGGCCGACGCGGGCTCAGTGTGGGTGCGGGCATGGCGGGCAGTCCGAGCGACACGTTCATGAGTCCAGTATTCCCCTTCTGTCCAATGTCACGCCTGCTCGTTACCTGTCCCGATCAGAACAGCCGGATCGGGTCAACAATGTCGGCGTAGACGAGCAGGATGCTCATGCCTATGAGGATGATCGCGACCCCGTAGGCCAGGGGCAGTGCGCGGGCGACATCAACTGGCCCCGGATCGGGTCGCCCCTTCCACCGGGCCCAGCGGCGACGAGCTCCCTCCCAGAGCGCTCCAGCGACGTGGCCTCCGTCGAGGGGCAGCAGGGGAATCAGATTGAACAAGAACAAGAACAGGTTCAGGGAGGCCAGCAGCGCGATAAACTGCCCAATCTTCCAGGACTCCGGCAGTTCCGACGCCGCTACCTCACCGCTGATGCGGGTGACGCCGACAACGCCAACCGGCCCTTCGGGGTCCCGCTCGGCCGAACTGAACGCGGCTTCGGCCACTCCGACCATCTTGACGGGGATAGTGACAATCGCACCGAC
>CBFGTA010000057.1:0-14309 GCA_965651595.1 uncultured bacterium
GACGATTCTGACTTTGGCCCGGACACCAGGACGACTGTTCCAGGGCTGCAACGAGCAACTGGTTCCAGACCAGTCCTTGCCGGTGATCCTCGTTATGATCATCACTCTGACTGCCGGGTGTGCATTGATTATGTGGTTCGGTGAACTCATCACAGACCGCGGCGTTGGCAACGGCATGTCACTTCTTATCTTTGTGTCGATCATTGCCACGATGCCGGGGCAGTTCGTCAACATTTACCAAACTCGCGGATTTTTCACCCTGCTCGTCGTCGCGGCAGTGGGTCTCGTCGTTATCGCGGCCGTGGTGTTCGTGGAGCAAGGGCAGCGCCGCATCCCCGTTCAGTACGCCAAGCGCATGGTTGGGTCTCGAATGTACGGGGGCGGGTCGACGTATATCCCACTCAAGGTCAACATGGCGGGCGTCATCCCTGTCATCTTCGCGGCCTCGCTGTTGTACATCCCGCAGCTGATCGTGACTCTGTCGGGCAGCGAAGAGCCATGGGCCCAGTGGATCCTGCAGAACTTCTCCAACGGCACGGAGCCGCTCTACCTGGTGGCCTATTTCTTGCTCATCATCTTCTTCACCTTCTTCTATGTGTCCATCACCTTCAACCCGGTGGAAGTCTCGGACAACATGAAGAAGTACGGAGGGTTTATTCCTGGGATTCGGGCGGGCCGGCCCACGGCCGAGTACCTCGATTACGTCCTCACGAGACTGACGTTCCCCGGTTGTATCTACCTGGCGGTCGTGGCGATCGTTCCGTTCATCGCCTTCGGTGGCCTTGGTCTCGGGCAGGCTTTCCTGTTCGGCGGTACAGCCCTGCTCATCATGGTCGGCGTCGGTCTCGACACGGTCAAGCAGGTTGAGTCGCAACTACAGCAACGCAACTACGAAGGCTTCCTCCGCTAGAGCCTTCGCTGTCCCTGCCTGGCTCTCTCCTTCGCCACGGTTCAGGGCCCCGGTCTGGATCTGGCTGGGGCACTAGACTGCCTCGGGTTGCGAACGGGTTCGGTAGGCGATTGACTCATGTCGATACCCCGATCTCAGGAGGAACGAATGCGGATTGTCTTGATGGGCCCCCCCGGAGCTGGCAAAGGAACTCAGGCGGCAGTCGTGAGCGAGCGGCTGGGGATTCCGCATATTTCCACCGGGGAGATCTTCCGGTCGAACGTGACTCAAGGCACCGAACTCGGCCAGCAGGCCAAGACGTATATGGACAAAGGGGAGTATGTCCCAGACGAGGTCACGAACGCTATGGTGGCTGACCGTCTGGGCCAGTCTGATACGGCCCCTGGATTCCTACTCGATGGCTATCCCCGCACTGTCGAACAAGTCGGCGAGCTCGAGAAGATCTTGGATCGGCTCGGGACTCCGCTCGACAAGGCCGTTGAGATAACAGCCGACACCGATGAGGTGGTAGCTCGCTTGTTGAAGCGGGCCGAAATCGAAGGCCGGGCCGACGACACCGAAGAGGTCATTCGGCGTCGGATGGAAATCTATGCAGAGCAGACTGAACCCCTGACGGCGATCTATCGAGACAAGGACTTGCTCGTCCAGGTTGACGGAATGGGTGTTGTCACCGATGTGACGAGCCGTCTGCTCGCCGCGCTCGAAGACTAGCCGAGTGATTGGCCGTTCACGGTTTGAGCGCAAATCGGCCGCGGAGATCGAACGAATGCAGGCCGCGGGAGTGGTCGTCCGGGAAGCCTTGGCCGCGGTCCGCTCCGCAGTCGCTCCTCAGACAACGACAGCCGACCTTGAGGAGATCGCCCAAGACACGATCCGGCGTCACGGCGCTCGGCCGTCGTTCGCAGAGGTACCCGGCTACCACCACGCCTTATGTACTTCCGTCAACGAGCAGATCGTCCACGGAATCCCCGGTGAGCGGGTTCTGAGGTCCGGAGACCTCGTGTCGATCGATTGTGGTGCCATCGTGGACGGCTGGCACGCGGATGCGGCCATATCAGTTGAAGTTGGCGCTGTAGCTGAACCGGTGGCCCGGCTCAGTGAAGTGACCCGCCAGGCGCTGTGGGCCGGAATCATCGCCTGCCAGCCAGGAGTTCGCCTCGGCGACATCGGCCACGCGATCGAATCAGTCGTGCGACAGGCGGCCAGCACGGACCAGGCCAACTACGGGATCGTGCGTGACTACGTCGGGCATGGGATTGGTTCGGCCATGCACATGGATCCTGATGTCCCGAATGTGGGACGCCCGGGCAAGGGCGCGAGGCTCGACGCTGGAATGGCCATTGCGATCGAGCCGATGATTACCCTGGGGACACACGAAACGGACGTGCTCAACGACGGTTGGACGGTCGTGAGTCGAGATGGTTCGTGGGCTGCACACTGGGAACACACTGTCGTCATCACCGCTGACGGGCCGATCGTGACGACCTTCGGAGACGGTGACGAGCGCTATCGGGTGTAATCTCTGCCACCCTCCCTTAACATTTGGGTCAACCATGTCCTAGACTGTGACAGTTATGTACTGACTAGTGGCGCTCGCGGGTGCTATCTGTTCGGGAATCACACGAAATGACCAGTACGGATTGTGCCGCTGGTTTGACAGTGAGACCGGACGCGGCTGAAGCAGCCGGGCTGCGAAGTTAGTGCAGACTCATCCGAGTACAAGGAGTGCGTGGACAGGTATGGCCAAAAAAGAAGGTGCCATTGAGCTTGAGGGCACCATCGTGGAGTCTCTACCCAACGCGATGTTCCGGGTGGAGTTAGACAATGGCCACAAGGTCCTCGCCCACATCTCAGGGAAGATGCGGATGCACTATATCCGAATCCTCCCCGACGATCGTGTGGTCGTGGAACTGTCGCCGTACGACCTCACCCGGGGACGCATCGTCTACCGGTACAAGTAGCCCAACTGACTGACACAGGCGCGCTGCCTACCGGGCGGGGCCTGTGTGACCCAAAAGGAAGACGATGAAAGTTCAGCCGAGCGTCAAGAAGATTTGCGACAAGTGCAAGGTCATCCGTCGCCATGGCCGCGTCATGGTGATTTGTGAGAACCCGCGGCACAAACAACGTCAGGGCTAGTCCTCAGCCTGCCGACAACTCAATACACACGATTGGGCATCATCCGACCCCTGGCTCGCTCCTCCCTCTCGAGGATCAGCCAGTCAGGACGCTACCTCTGGGACCCTTGGCCAGAGACCGGTGAGTATTTCTCCGGACTGTTGATGTCTTCCAACCAGGGACGAGACAGAAAGACAGGTACGCCTCAATGGCACGTCTAGTCGGTGTCGACCTTCCGCGCGATAAGCGCCTCGAGGTCGCTTTGACAGCAATCTACGGTGTGGGAAGGTCGCGTTCTCGCGAAGCGCTCAGCGCGACCGGTGTCGATCCGAACGTTCGCGTTCGAGATCTCGACGAGTCAGACCTCATCAAGCTTCGCGATTACATTGAAGCCAACTTCCAGACCGAAGGCGATCTGCGTCGAGAAGTCCAAGCAGACATTCGCCGCAAGGTCGAAATTGGCAGCTACCAGGGCCTCCGGCATCGCCGCGGCCTTCCCGTCCGGGGCCAACGCACTCACACGAACGCGCGCACCCGCAAGGGTCCGCGCAAGACCGTCGCAGGCAAGAAGAAGGCGACCAAGTAACCCAACCGTTGACCGACAGACCACCTACTGCAGGTCGCAGCCACGGCCGCAGTACCCATTGAGACTGCACAGGAGATCGGCGAATGCCCCCAGCCAATAAAGGCGTCAAGAAAGTTCGACGCAAAGAGAAGAAGAACGTGGCCCACGGCCAGGCCCACATCAAGAGCACCTTCAACAACACCATCGTGTCGATTACTGATCCCTCAGGGGCAGTTATCGCCTGGGCTTCATCGGGCCAGGTCGGATTCAAGGGCTCCCGGAAATCTACCCCGTATGCCGCCCAGCAAGCTGCTGAGGCTGCCGCCCGTCGAGCGATGGAGCACGGCATGCGCAAGGTCGACGTATTTGTGAAAGGTCCCGGCTCGGGACGCGAAACGGCGATCCGCGCACTGCAGGCCACCGGCCTCGAAGTGGGCGCTATCGCCGATGTGACCCCCGTCCCCCACAACGGCTGCCGCCCGCCCAAGCGGCGCCGGGTCTGAGCGAAGGAGCATCTGCCATGGCCCGCTACACAGGTGCCGACTGCAAGCGTTGTCGGCGTGAGAAGACCAAGCTATTCCTCAAGGGATCCAAATGCGATGGACCCAACTGCCCGATCGAGCGTCGCCCTTATCCTCCGGGAGACCACGGACGCGCGCGCACCAAGGAGAGCGAGTACCTCCTGCAGATGCGCGAGAAGCAAAAGTGTGCCCGGATCTACGGCGTGTTGGAGAAGCAGTTCCGGAACTACTACGACGAGGCCAACCGGCTGACCGGCAAGACCGGCGACAACCTCCTCACCATTCTGGAGAGTCGCCTCGACAACGTTGTCTACCGAGCCGGTTTCGCTAAGAGCCGCGACATGGCTCGGCAACTGGTTCGCCACGGCCACATCACTGTCAACGGCGGCAAGGTAGATATCCCGAGCTACCGTGTGTCGGCCAGCGACGTGGTCGAAGTTCGCGCCAAGTCGCGTGAACTAACCCCTTTCGTGGTTGCTCATGCCGAAGCCGGAGAGAAGACGGTGCCAGCGTGGATTGAAGTGATTCCGGGGCAGATGCGGATCCTCGTCCACCAGTTGCCTGTCCGCGAGCAAATCGACACCCAGGTTCAAGAACAGCTCATCGTTGAGTTGTACTCCAAGTAACCCCTTCCGACTCGATCCCGTAATCACCCTGCTCACATTCGCGGTTTCATATGGCGGTAGCCGCGGAAAGGAAATCCAGTGCTCATTGCACAACGTCCCGTACTTACTGAAGAGACAATCTCTGATACGCGTGCCCGATTCGTTTTGGAACCGCTCGAGCCCGGCTTCGGCTACACGCTCGGGAATTCGCTGCGGCGGACTCTCCTGTCGTCGATCCCCGGTGCTGCGGTCACCAATATCCGAATCGACGGTGTGCTCCACGAGTTCTCCACGATCCCTGGCGTTGTCGAAGACGTGGTTGAGTTGATTCTCAACATCAAAGAGATTGTGGTCTCTAGCGAACACGATGTGCCAGTGACGATGTACTTGCGCAAAGAGGGTGCTGGCGTCGTGACCGCGGCAGACATCACGGCGCCCGCCGGTGTTGAGGTACACAATCCGGATCTTCATCTCGCGACGGTCAACGACAAGGGCCACTTGGAGATTGAGTTGACAGTGGAGCGCGGCCGCGGCTATGTCTCGGCGGCGCAGAACAACTCTGAGGACCAGGAGATCGGTCGCATCCCCGTCGATTCGATCTATTCGCCGGTGCTGAAGGTGACCTACAAGGTCGAAGCAACCCGTGTCGAGCAGCGGACTGACTTCGACCGGCTCGTGGTCGACGTGCAGACCAAGCCGTCGATCCGCCCTCGTGATGCGGTTGCATCAGCTGGCAAGACGCTCGTCGAATTGTTCGGGCTGGCCCGCGAACTCAACGTGGAGGCGGAAGGTATTGACATTGGTCCGTCACCAGCGGACACCTTCATGGCAGAACAGATGAGCATGACGATCGAACAACTCGACCTCACCGTGCGTTCCTACAACTGCCTCAAGCGCGAGGGCGTCAACACGGTGGGCGAACTGCTCGGCCGCAGCGAAGCGGACCTGATGGACATTCGCAACTTCGGACAGAAGTCGATCGACGAAGTAAAGGCGAAGCTGGTCAGCCTGGGCATGTCCCTCAAGGACAGCCCTCCCGGGTTCGATCCCAGTGCGGCAGCGGCCAACTACGAGGACGACTCTGCGTTCCTGGAGAACGACGAGCTCTAAGCAGCACCGACAGACAGGACAAGAGGAGAAGTCATGCCTACCCCCACCAAAGGCCGCCGTCTCGGCGGAAGCCCGGCGCACCAACGCTTGATGCTGGCGAACTTGGCGACGTCGCTGTTCGAACACGGGCGAATCACCACGACGGAGGCCAAGGCCAAGCGCATGCAACCCTTGGCTGAGCGGATGGTGACTTTCGCCAAGCGAGGGGATCTCAGCGCTCGTCGCCGAGTGTTGCGGGTGATTCGCGACAAGTCCGTCGTGCACGAACTGTTCACCGAGATCGGCCCGATGTACGCTAACCGGCCCGGCGGATATACCCGGATCACCAAGATTGGCCCCCGCAAGGGAGACAACGCGCCGATGGCGGTCATCGAGCTCGTCGAGCCGCTGGCGGAACAAGTGGTCACTGAGGCTGAGTCGGCGGCTAGACGGGCTGCCCGAGAGCAGTCTGCCGCAGCGCCCGCTGAGGCTGGCGTAGCCTCGGACGCTGCCGACTCGTCCGACGATGAAGCGGTTGCGACTCCAGACGATGCTGCTGGAGATTCCGGCGAGGCGGAGGCCGCTGCTGCCGAGAGTGTCGAGGGTGCAGAAGTCGCCGAAGCCGATGCAAGCGATTCGGAAGTCGACTCTGATACCAAGTAGTGCTCTCGATTCACGCTACCTGAACCATCATGACGAGCGCGGATGGTGTTGGGCGGATCACGGAACGGAATCGGCTTCGTGATGGTGCCTGACACTGTTCGCGTTCGTTGCTTCTTGGCCTACGATGGCGGCCCCTATGTGGGTTGGGCCCGGCAGCCTCAACTGCCGAGTGTCCAGGCAACGCTTGAACGAGCGTTGGCGCAAGTCTTGGCAATGCCAGAGTCCGAAGTTTCCACCGTGTGTGCCGGGAGAACTGACGCGGGTGTCCACGCTCTCGGCCAAGTTGTCCATGCAGATCTACCCACTGATCGCCTGAGGGCCCGCGGCATCGATGACCTCGAACAGCGGCTCAACGGTGTGCTCCCCGACACCGTGTGGGTGTATTCGGTGGACCTTGCGCCGCCGGGGTTTGACGCCAGATTCGCGGCGCTGTCACGCGCCTACCACTATGCGGTTGCTGACACGGCGTGCCCGTGGGATCCGCGAGATCGTCAACGGATCTTGCAGGTGCGGGCGGCGCTTGATGTCACGGCCATGGACGATGCGATCCAGACTCTCGTGGGGTATCACGACTTCGCGGCCTTTTGTCGACACCGGTCCGGGGCCACCACTATCCGGACGGTCCTGGAGGCGCAGTGGGTTCGAGATGTGAACGTGATCCGCTGCGAGATCAAGGCGGATGCCTTCTGCCACTCCATGGTGCGATCGGTGGTGGGAGCCTGCCTGCAGGTCGGACTTGGTCGGCGCACCGGCTCGTGGTTGACACAGTGCTTAGCGTCCCGTGAAAGGTTGTCCGACATTCCGGTTGCGCCGCCGCACGGGCTCACCCTGATGTCAGTCGACTACCCGGCGGACCCGAACCTGGCCGAGAGGACTCAAATGACACGCGCCCGCCGTGAGCCCCTGGTGTGATATTCGCGACCTCCTTTGACCGGCTGGGCACCTGCGCTGTAGTCTGATACTTCGTGGCCAGAAGCGGAAGCTCTCTGGCGAGCGTCCGTCAGGTCGCCACCCCCGGAACCATCCACTACGCGAATCGAAGGTTGTCCCGTGCGCACGTACAGCCCCAAGCCAAGTCAGATTGAACGCCATTGGCACGTTATTGACGCGACCGATGTCGTCCTCGGACGGTTGGCTTCTCAAACAGCCACGCTGTTGCGCGGCAAGCACAAGCCTGTCTTTGCCCCCCACATCGACACCGGCGACTTCGTCGTGGTTGTCAACGCCGAGAAGGTGGCACTGACGGGATTGAAGCGCCAGCAGAAGATGGACTACCGTCACTCAGGCTTCCCGGGCGGACTTTCGGCAACAGATTACGAGACGCTGCTGGCGACGAATCCGCGCCGCGTCATCGAGAAGGCCGTGAAGGGCATGCTGCCCCACAACACTCTGGGACGTCAGATGCTGAGCAAGCTCAAGGTGTACGCCGGACCGGAACATCCCCACGCTGCTCAGAAGCCACAACCCTACGAAATCTCCCAAGTTCATCAGCCGGCCCACGCTAGCGCTCGCGCTTCCGCGTAGTCGCGTCCAGGAAAGGAATCACGGTCGTGACCGATCTCGATACCGAGACCAAGACCTATACCACCGAATCGTCGGATCGGCCGCAGGCCTCGACGTCGAAGCCCAACGGCAAAATTGAGCCTGGGGCGGCACTGGGTCGCCGTAAGGAAGCCGTCGCGCGAGTGCGCATCGTTCCTGGCAGTGGCCAGTGGACGATCAACGGCCGCACGTTGGAAGAGTACTTTCCCAACAAGGTGCACCAACAAATCGTGAATGAGCCGTTCGTTGCAGTTAACGCCGAAGGTGCTTTCGACGTGATTGCCAACATTGCTGGTGGTGGACCCGGAGGACAAGCTGGGGCCTTGCGTCTGGGTGTTGCCCGCTCGCTCAACGACATTGATGAAGAAGCGAACCGGCCAGCATTGAAGAAGGCTGGCTACCTCACCCGTGACCCCCGTGCCAAGGAGCGCAAGAAGTACGGCCTCAAGAAGGCCCGCAAGGCGCCCCAGTACAGCAAGCGCTAAACCGCACCGACGAGTCTGCATGGGCCACTTGTTCGGGACCGATGGTATTCGGGGACTCGCCAACCGCGATCTGACTGCGCCAATGGCGCTCGATGTGGCGGTCGCAGCTGCCCGAGTGCTGGCAGGTGACCCATCCGATCGCTCTGAGCGTCCGCGGGCAGTCGTTGGCCGTGACACGCGGGCCTCGGGAGAATTCCTGGAGGCCGCGGTCGTTGCCGGACTGGCTGCGGCAGGAGTCGACGTCATCCGGCTGGGAGTTCTGCCGACTCCGGGTATTGCGTATCTGACGGCCGAACTCGATGCAGATTTCGGAATCGTGCTGTCAGCTTCGCACAACCCGATGCCTGACAACGGCCTCAAGATCTTGGCCGCTGGAGGGGTGAAGCTCGCCGATGAGACCGAAGAGCGCATTGAACGAGCTGTCGGTCAGGATCACGCTTTGCCGACCGGCGACCAAGTCGGACGAGTCACAGATGGCAGTGCGGACGCAGTTCAGAAGTACATTGACCACCTAGTCGCGGCTGTGCCGCAACGCCTCGATGGACTGACCATTGTGATCGACGGTGCCAATGGGGCGGCCTCGACAGTGAGTCCGGAAGCATTCAGCGCGCTCGGCGCGCAAGTCGTCGCCATCAACTGCTCCCCGACCGGTCTCAACATTAACGAGGCCTGTGGCTCGACCCACATGGAAGAGTTGGCCTCGACCGTGGTGGCCCGCGGAGCTGACGTGGGAATCGCTCACGACGGAGACGCCGATCGCTGCTTGGCAGTCGATCGGCACGGGGCCATCATCGACGGTGATCAGATCATGGCGATCTTGGCGATTTCGCTGCATGAAGCTCGCAAGCTGCGACACAACACGCTGGTAACGACCGTGATGAGCAACCAGGGTCTGCGTCTGGCGCTGCGAGATCGCGGGATCGACTGCTTGCAGACCTCCGTCGGCGATCGCTATGTCCTCGAGGCGATGCGAGCGGGCGGCTACAGCCTGGGCGGTGAACAGAGCGGCCACGTCATCGTGAGCGACTACGCAACGACCGGTGACGGAGTGCTCACGGGCCTGCTACTAGCGGCCGAGGTTGCCCAACGAGGGGTTGGCCTCGATGAACTCGCAGCGGTCATGGTGCGTTTGCCGCAGGTTCTGGTCAACGTGCCGGGCGTAGATCGCACCCGGGTGGACAGTTCGCGGTTGCTCACCGACGCTGTGCGGGATGCCCAGACTGTCTTGGGAGAAAAGGGCCGAGTCTTGTTGCGTCCGAGCGGCACCGAGCCCTTGGTGCGGGTGATGGTCGAAGCCGAACATGAAGAAACTGCCCGCGAGATCGCCGAGCAACTCGCCGCAGTGGTCTCCCAGGAACTCGCCCTGCGCTGAGCACGTTCCGCCGCGCATGGTGGTACGGCTAGTCTGTGGGCATGTGCGGAATCGCGGCCTATGTAGGAGACAGCCAGGCCCTCGAAGTCGTTGCCGATGGGCTGAGGCGTCTGGAGTACCGGGGGTACGACTCCGCTGGCGTGGCAGTTGTCGCCGATGGGCAACTGCATACGCGCAAACGAGTAGGGAAGCTGGCGAACCTCGAAGTTCTGCTCGGTTCCGACCCGCTACCCACTTCAACGATTGCGATGGGCCACAACCGCTGGGCAACTCACGGCGCCCCGAGCGACGTTAACGCACATCCCCATGTGAGCAACGACGGCAAGACGGCCGTCATTCACAACGGAATCATCGAAAACTTTGCCGAACTTCGTCGCGAACTCGAAGAGCGCGGTGTCGAGTATTTCAGTGAGACCGATACCGAGGTGGTCGCCCACCTGGTGGCGGCTGAAATCGACAACGGCGTTCCCGACTTGACCGAAGCGGTTCGCCGCGTGTGCTGCCGACTAGAAGGCGCATTCACTCTTGTCGTGATCAATGCGGATCACCCCGATATGGTCGTTGGTGCTCGCCGCAACAGCCCACTGGTGGTTGGTCGCGGAGAAGGTCACAACTTCTTAGCCAGCGACGTAGCGGCATTCATTGCCCACACCCGGGACGCCATTGAACTAGGTCAAGATCAAATCGTTACGATGACTGCCCACGACATTTCGGTCATCGGGTTCGATGGGGCCCCGGCGGAAGTCACTCCGTTCACGGTGACGTGGGATGCGGCCGCTGCAGAGAAAGGCGGCTACGACCTGTTCATGCTCAAGGAGATCGCCGAGCAGCCCAAGGCGGTGGCTGACACCTTACGCGGCCGCATCGACGATGATGGTCAACTCACCCTTGAACTCGATGGGCTCGACCCGTACGTCATTCGCCACGCCAACAAGTTGATCGTTGTTGCCTGCGGAACCGCCTACCACGCCGGAATGATCGCCAAATATGCCATCGAACACTGGACCCGAATTCCGACCGAGGTCGAGCTAGCCAGTGAATTCCGCTATCGAGACCCGATCGTCGACTCGCGGACTCTGGTGGTGGCGATTTCTCAGTCCGGTGAAACGATGGACACGCTGATGGCCGTGCGTCACGCGCGGGCCCAGGGAGCGAAAGTCCTGGCCATCTGCAATACCCAGGGATCAACTATTCCTCGCGAGTCTGACGCCGCGTTGTATACCTATGCGGGACCCGAGATCGCGGTGGCGTCCACCAAGGCGTTCCTCACCCAGGTCACGGCCTGCTACCTGTTTGCTCTGTATCTCGCCCAAGTGCGAGGTGACAAATTTGACGACGAGATTCGGGCAATCGCGCGGGACATTGCTGACATGCCCAATAAGATCGATCTTGTTCTCGACACGACCGAGGGTGTACGTGAACTTGCGCGCGAACTTTCCGAGAGTGCCAGCATTCTATTCATTGGCCGGCATGTTGGTTTTCCGGTAGCGCTGGAGGGGGCGCTGAAACTCAAAGAACTGGCCTATATGCACGCAGAAGGATTCGCTGCTGGCGAGTTGAAGCACGGCCCGATCGCGTTGATCGACGACGGAATGCCTGTCATCACCGTGGTGCCGAGCCCCACAGGTCGCAATATCATCCACGAGAAGATCGTTTCAAATATGCAAGAGGTGCGGGCCCGTGGGGCGCGCACAGTCGTGATTGCCGAGGAGACAGACGACTCTGTGACGGCGTATGCCGACTTCGTCATCCGCATCCCTGAATGTCCCACCCTCCTGCAACCCCTCCTCGCGACCGTCCCCCTGCAGGTCTTTGCCTGTGAACTCGCCACCGCGCGCGGCCATGACGTTGATCAGCCCCGCAACCTCGCGAAGTCTGTCACGGTGGAATAGGGCCAATCCAGTGTCGGGAAGGGAGCGTTCCGCGCGGTCGGGATTGCTGCTGCCCAGGAGGGTCGCATTTGGTCGAGCCGGACGCGACAGGTCTGAGGAGTAGGAGGATCGTGTGATTGTCGGAGTGGGGATCCACCTAGTAGACATTGGGGACTTCAAGTGGAAAGTGCGGCAACATCCGCAACTTCTGGCGGACCTGTTTTCCCCCGTAGAGCATTCCCGCATGCTACGGACCACTGGCGAACACCTCAGTGCGGCCTGGGCGGTCAAGCAGGCAGTCGCGCAGGCATTGAGTGTGCCCGATGAGGCCGACTGGCACGCCTGTGAGATCACCGACTGGGAGGGGCTGGTAGATGTGGTTGTGCACGAAACCTGGCGGGACAGTATGCCAACCGACTCAGACGGTGCAATTCACGTGTCGGTAAGTTATTCGGCCGGGCAAGCGGTGGCCGTAGCGATCATCGAGGGCTGACTGGGAACCGGGTGGAGAGCACAGTCGGTGAAGAGGCGTGCGCTGATCGCTTACTGGTCAGCGGGTGACGCCGCGGGCTCGGCATCGCGGCGGCGTCAATGCCACACTGAGGAACATGCGCTTCGCCTACCGAGTTGAGGATGTGCGCCGCGCCGAAGCCGCTGCCATGGCTGACCTGCCCGATGGAGTCTTGATGCAGAGGGCGGCAGATGGGCTCGCTCATGCGGTAGCGGACGAACTGCGGGCCCACGGTGGCGTCTACGGCTCTCGTGTCGTCGGCCTCATCGGCACCGGCAACAACGGGGCCGACACCCTGTACGCGCTCGCCAGACTCGCCAGTTGGGGTGCGGCGGTGGAGGCCGTGATGGTAGGAACTCGGTACCACCGCCATGCGGCAGAGGCGTGTATGAGGGCTGGAGGCCGCCTACTCCAGGCCGATGCCGCAGTCACCGAACCCACGAAGTCGGTAGTTGGCCGCGCCCACATCGTTCTGGACGGCATAGTGGGAATCGGCGGTCGGGGCCCACTCGCTGGCACTGCCGCCGAAGTTGCGGCCTTGGCTGCCGCATCGGTGGCCACCGTCGTGGCAGTGGACGTTCCGAGTGGCGTGGACTGCGACACCGGCGCCGTGACAGACGTTCACCGCTGCGTGCAGGCCGATCTGACCGTCACGTTCGGCTGTCTCAAGCCCGGACTGCTCGTTGATTCGGGCACCCAGGCCGTCGGCCGGCTCATCCTGGTCGACATTGGCTTGCTTCCGGAACTCGCCGCCTCAGATGCCACGGCCACAGTCCTGGAAGCGCCTGACGTAGCCGAGTGGATCGATTCACCACTGCCGTCAGATCACAAATATTCGCGGGGTGTAGTCGCGGTGGTCGCCGGTTCCGAGCCCTATCCGGGCGCGGCCGTGTTGTGTACGGGAGCCGCCCGACTAGCCGGAGTGGGTATGGTGCGGTACCACGGGCCAATCGGAGCAGTTGTGAGTGGGCACTGGCCCGAAGTCGTGCTCCACAGCGGGGGGCCACTGGCGGGGGGACGCACCGACGCATTCGCGGCAGGTCCGGGACTCGGCACTGGCGACAAGGCTGCCGCACGTCTATACGAGGTCTTGCGATCGGACCGGCCAGTCGTCGTCGATGCTGACGGCCTGACGCTATTGGCCAACCACCGCGACCTTCACGAAGCTCTGGCAGCGCGGGCTGACAGCGGGTTGGCGACTGTGGTCACGCCGCACGAGGGAGAGTTCGCGCGGCTCGGATTCACCCTGTCGGGAGACCGGATAGCCGACGTGTCAGCTGCCGCACGACATCTCCAGTGCGTCGTGTTGCTCAAGGGCTACCGCACGATCGTCTCGGACGGCGAACACGCGTTCGTCAACGACTACACCCATCCGTGCCTAGCCACCGCCGGTTCCGGCGACATCCTCACCGGGCTGTTGGGCGCAATGATGGCTCACCACCACGCCCGCCGCAAGGCTGTCACATCCGCTGACGCGGCGCGCATTGCTGCTGCCGCTGCTGCCGTTCACGGGCGCGCGGGCCAGCTCGCGGCTCGGGACGGATCCGTCAGCGTCACGGCCGGATCGATCCTCGAGCATCTTCCGACGGCGATCAACGAGATGACCACCGCCGGGTTCAGCAACGACCCGGGCAGTGATGATGTCTAGCTCGACTGGTAGCGATTTTGATCCGCCACCGGAGCGCGCGTGGGCGGTCATTAACACGTCTGCCCTCGCTAACAATGTGCGAAACCTGCGGGAAAGGGCTCCGGACGCGGCCATGTTGGTGGTCGTCAAAGCTGATGGATACGGCCACGGGTTACACGCTGCTGCCGCGGCGGCCCGCACGGGGGGAGCCGAATGGCTCGGTGTCGCCCTGCTCAGTGAAGCCTTGCAGCTGCGCGCTGCCGGAGACACGGGCCGGATCTTGGCTTGGCTACCTGTCCCGCAGGATCCGATTGCTGAATGTGTCCGACAACAAATCGACCTGAGTATCGGGGATCCGTGGATGCTCGATGCCATTGTGTCCGCAGTGCGGACGGTGGGGGTGGCGGCCCGTGTGCATCTGAAGGTTGAC
>CBFGTA010000058.1:0-14305 GCA_965651595.1 uncultured bacterium
GCCGCGCTGCAAGGAGTCGACAATGTTGTTGAGGGTGGGTCCGGGGTCCCAAGTTGCAGTGGGTGCCACAATCAGGGGCTGCTCGGTCGCACCGCTCGCCCAGAGCGCCGCCGTCACCCCCAAGAATGCTTGGCGTTGCCCGATGCCCCCGGCCGGATACGGCCCTGACGGATGCGGTGTTGGCCAGCGGGCAGTCGATACGAGTTCAGTCATGCGCGAGTCAGCTACCAGCAGGTTCATTTCTCCTGCCTCGGCTTGATAACGCAGGAGCCCGCCTCGGTTGAGCACATCCGGCTCTGGGTTGGCGAGGCCGTCACTGCCGGTCACCACTGACCGGATCCCGCTGACTTGGAACAGGTCGAGCGCCTGGCGCGTCACAGGCCAGCCGACCGACCAGCCGAGAGTCCTGCCAGCCGTGGGTCCGAGGAAGGATTCCAGTTCAACACTGGCTGCGGTGGTTGCCCAGGTGACGTCTTGGCTCAAGTCGGCTGACATGAGGCCAACCACGTCCGGATGGCCGTAGGGCATGGGGTAGGTCCGGGCGTTCGACGTGGACCGCCGCAACTCATCGAGCCACGACTGGGCTGCGGGGTCTGCCGCGCGCTGCTCAACACCACCGTTGACGCCCACGATGCTATGAGGGCGGCTGGCAACACTCGCCGACTCGGGCACTTGTGGGTCAATCACCCACGAGACGGCCGCTGGGTTGCGAGCGGCACCGGCAATGACTCGGCCGAGCCGACCCCCGGGGGCTAGCTCCTTGATGGTCTCGTCATTGAGAAAAGTACTGTCGGCATCCCGATTGGGCCAGTCGCTCACGGGCCACAGCCAAAGCACCTTGACGGCGCTGTCGCGAGAGTCCAAAGGCGGGACCCACGGAACGATCGTCTGCAGGCGGGTGGTGCGCAGGGGTGAGGCGTACGTAAACGACAGCTCCAGTAGGTAAGCTCCCGGAGCGTCGAAGCCTAGGTTGGCAGCTGGCAGATTAGCCGTCCACGGTGACGCTGTTCCCGCCGCCAAGTCTTCCGCCACCTCAACGTTGCCCAGGTCGACCGAGCGAGTGAAGGTCTCAAGCTCCTGCCGTCCGAGGGCTTCGAACTCAGCCCAGGTGGTCAACGGAGACTGTGAGACCGCCGCCGTGACAGCAGCGCCCGCTAAGTCGTCGGCCGAGTGATTGGTGACAGTGCCGGCGAGTCGGAGGCGCGATCCGGTCCACGGCATCAGCGGTCGGAAGGCGGACATGTCTGCCACGAGGGCCACGTCACCGGACGTGGGATCGGTACCGTCGACGCTGGAGGCGGGAGCCGGGGTGCCTAAGAGCACCCCCACTACGGCAGTGGCTAGAGCTGCCGTTCGTAGTCGGCGGCGAGCGCGGCGTATACCACTCACCGAGCATCCGCCAGGATTTCGGGGACCTTCCCCAGCAGCCGACGCTCGTCGGCGTAGGCGAGACGGCGGGGCAGAGCCGACAAGTCCACCCACTGCACTTCGACGACCTCGGGGTCATCGGTGTTGACGGTGCCTCCGACTCTGCGCATGAGGAAATGATGCACCGTCTTGTGAATTCGTCGACCTTCGGCCATGAACCAGAAGTCAATGGTTCCCAGCGGGGCGATGATGTCGCCCACGATGCCTGTCTCTTCTCGAACTTCCCGGCGGGCGGCCTCCTCGATCGTCTCCCCCGGTTCCACATGGCCCTTCGGCATCGACCACATGAGTTGCCCTCGGCGATCAAGCCGACCGATCAGAACAGCGCACGGCGGATCTGACGTGAAGTCCAGAACAAGGCCGCCCGCGCTGGTTTCTTCTCGGGCCGTCGAGCTCCGACGCGGACGCAATTCCGAAGGCAGTGGTACCCGCCGCGGGCGGGGGGTACCGGCAGCGGAGGCGTCCATGATGTGAAGGATAGTCGCCGCGACGCGGAAATGCGGTCAGGCTATCGTTGCACTCCGTGACAGGAACTCCCGCCTCTGTGCCCCTGAACCTGTCGTTGCAGGCTTTCGCCGACATTCGTGATATCTCCACTGACCTCGGCAGGCAGTTCGCTGAGGCAGGCCACGAGTTGGCAATTGTGGGTGGAGCTGTTCGAGATCGCATTCGTCAACAGCCAGGCAAGGACCTTGATTTTGCTACCAGCGCCCACCCTGCCGAGGTTGCCGATTTGCTCGGGCAGTGGGCGGACTCCGTGTGGGATGTCGGGATTCGTTTCGGGACGGTGGGGGCGCGCAAGTCCGGTTTTGACCTGGAGATCACCACTTATCGGTCGGAAGCCTACGACCCGCAGTCACGCAAACCCCACGTCGAGTTCGGCACGTCGCTCGATGGAGATCTGGCCCGGCGGGACTTCACCATTAACGCGATGGCCATGCGGTTGCCCGACTTTGAGTTCGTCGACCTGTTCGCAGGCGTGACCGATCTGGCCGCCGGCTTGATCAGAACGCCAGGCTCGCCAGCTGTTTCGTTCAGCGATGACCCATTGCGGATGATGCGGGCGGCCCGGTTCGTGTCTCAACTCGGATTTCAGGTCGAACCGACAGTGGTGGAGGCAATCACCGATCTTGCCGACCGGATAACGATAGTGTCCGCCGAGCGGGTTCGAGACGAGTTCAACCGATTACTCCTGGGACAGTTCCCCCGGGCTGGTCTGGAATTGTTGGTCACGACGGGGCTCTGCGAGCACTTCTTGCCCGAACTGCCCGCTCTCGCCCTCGAAATCGACGAACACCACCGCCACAAGGACGTGTACGAGCATTCGCTGATTGTGCTGGAACAGGCCATCGCCTTGGAAACCGACCACGCGCCTTCCAGCGGACCCGACTTGGTGTTGCGGATTGCTGCGCTGCTGCACGACATAGGCAAACCCAAGACCCGCCGATTCCAGCCTGGAGGCGGCGTGTCTTTCCACCATCACGAAGTGGTGGGGGCGAAGCTGGCCCGCAAGCGCCTCAGGGCCCTGCGCTATTCCAACGACGAAATCGACGAGATCTGCCACCTGATTGAGCTGCACTTGCGGTTCCACGGCTACTCGGAAGGACGGTGGACGGATTCGGCGGTCCGCCGGTACGTGCGAGACGCCGGCGATCAACTGGTGCGGCTCCACAAGTTGACGCGCGCCGACTGCACGACCCGCAACCGCCGCAAGGCGGCCGCACTCCGGGCGTCCTACGACGACTTGGAGGCACGCATTGAGGAGCTGAACCAACAGGAACAACTGCAGTCGATTCGTCCTGACCTCGACGGTAACCAGATCATGCAGGTGTTGGGAACTGGTCCCGGGCCACACGTTGGTCGCGCTTACCGTTTCCTCCTGGATCGGCGCCTGGATCGAGGTCCGGTTGACGAGGCCACCGCGATCGCCGAACTGCGATCGTGGTGGGCTAACCAGAGCGAGGCGTGACGGCACCTACGTGCCGTTCCGGCGAGCCAACAGCCCTCACTGTGACTAGATGTGCCGCGAGCGAGCCCGCTGGCAGCGCATCAGCTATTTCGATTCCCCGGCAGCCCGCTCGGCCTCGACTCGCTCGACGCGTTCCTGCATCACTCGCTGGGCGCGAGAGCGTGAGTAGACGAAGTAGACGATGACACCGACTACCAGCCAAGCCAGCAGCCGCAGCCAGGTTGCGAACGGCAACGACAACATGATGATGAGGGCAGCAACAATCGAGGCGATCGGAATGATCGGTCCGCCAGGCACCTTGAAGTTGCGGGGTAAATCCGGTCGCGTCCGCCGCAAGACCATGACGGCGGCAGCGACGATGATGAAAGCCAACAGTGTGCCGATGCTGATGAGTTCAGTCAGGATGCTGGAGGGAAGCATTCCAGTCATCAACATGCCCACGACCCCGCACAGAATGATTGCTCCGGCGGGCGTTCGGGTGCGCTTGTTGACGCGTCCGAGGACTCCTGGCAGCATGCCGTCCTCGGACATTCGCATCATGATGCGAGTCTGGGCGTACAGCAACGCCAGAACGGACGCGGCCAAGCCGATCGTGGCGCCAATATCGACGATGGTTGCCACCCAACTGAGCCCGGCCGCATTGAGGGCGGCCGTCAATGGGTCAGACACGTTGAGGGCCGAGTAGGTCACCAATCCGACCAGAACTGCGCCCACAATGACGTAGAGAACGGTCGCGATTCCCAGCGAGCCCAAGACACCGATTGGCACCGTACGGCGCGGGTTCTTCGCTTCCTGGGCAGCTGTGCAAACGGCATCGAAAGAGATGAAGCTGTAGAACACGGCGCCAGCGGCCGCGAGTATTCCGGTCCAGCCGAACGCTCCGAAACTACCCTCATTGGGCGGAATGAAAGGGGAGTAGTTGTCGGTGTTGATGGCGGTCAAACCCATGACCACGAAGATCAACAGAGTGACGAGCTTGACGCAGACAAAAATCGTCGTGGCCCCGGCCGACTCTTTCGTACCCAGGTACAGAATGATCGTCAGCAAGCCAATCAGGACCATGGCCGGAACGTTGAGGAAGCCACCGGCTTCCCCGTCGGCGCCGACGAGCGGGGTGATGAGTTCTCGCGGTAACTCGACGCCCATGTTGCCGAGCAGGTTGGTGAAATATCCCGACCAGCCGTTCGCGACGTTCGCCGCGCCAAATAAGTACTCGACCAGAAGGTCCCAGCCGATGATCCAGGCGATGAACGTGCCCATCGAGGCGTAGGCGTAGGAGTAGGTGGATCCGGACACCGGGATCATTCCTGCGAGTTCCGAATAGCACAAGGCCGAGAGCATGGCCACTGCACCCGCGATAATGAACGCGATGATGACGGCCGGGCCAGCGTGCTTGGCGGCTGCTTGGCCAGTCACGACGAAAATGCCCGCTCCCACAACTGCGGCGACGCCGATTGACGTCAGGCTGATGGGGCCTACTTCGCGCTTGAGGCCGTCAGAGTCGGCGTCTGCATCTTCGATGAGAGCGTCGATAGCCTCGGATGCTGAGTACTTGCGCCCCGTTCCACCGGAACTGTTGGCTGTCGACACGTGCGCCTCCCCTGAGCGGATCACCTGGGCGGTGGATCAGTAATGATCACGATTACTCAGTGAGGGTGGCACAAACTAGTCGGACGTTGCACGTTCACAGGCACGGATGTGACCCACCACGCGATCACAAAGTTGGGGGCGCATCGGCTCGGCTTGCGAGTTCGCCGGGAACGAGCGTTCGTCCCCGGCGATACCACCAGGCGGCGGCAACGAAGGTGACGGCGAAGCCGACCAAGACTGCGCTGTTCGAGGTGGTGACAGCGGCGAGTGAAGCCGCGACCACGACCCCGGCGGCCAAACCGCAGTTGACGGCCATGTCGTACAGAGCGAACACGCGGCCCAAATGGTCGTCGGCGATCTCCCGTTGAACGGTCGTGTCGGCGCTGATCTTGAGGCCTTGTCCGGCCATCCCCAAGAACAAACCGCCCACAATCAATCCCTGAAGAGAGTTGTTGGCCGCGCCCACCGGGGTCATGATTCCAGCGGCGAGGAGCAGGAACACGGTCCACCGAACCACCCCGATGCGGCGAACCAAGCTGGGTGTGAGCACGGCAGCGAGTAGGGCGCCACCAGCGGTAGCGCCCACCACGAGTGACAGCTTGGCGAGAGCGGCATCTGGATCGGCCGTGTCGGTCAAGGTATTGCGGACCATGATGATGGCGACCAGAGTGATGGCCCCGAATCCGAGCCGATGAATGGTGACGACAGTGATGGCACGCCATGAGTCGCGGTGGGCTCGGACCACTCGGGCGCCGTCAACGAGTTCGTGGAACACGTCAGTGAAGGAACGCGATGATTCCGCCCCGTCGGGTCCCAGACTCCTGGCCCGAAACCGCAAGGCGAGCAGTCCCGACAGGGCAAACCCGCACGCCGCCGCGATCAGGATGATCGCTGACCCGAAATCGCCTCCGCCGACCAGGCCTCGGCCCACCACTCCGACGAGCCCGCCGATGGCCGCACACAGCGTGCCAGCGGTGGGGGCGAAGGCGTTGGCGGTGATGAGAGCCGATCGTGGCACGGTGTGAGGCACCGAGGCGGAGAGTCCAGCGAGAACGAAGCGGTTGATGCCCAAGGCAACAAGAACCACAATGCCCAGGTCGAGACCGTCGCGGCCTGCGACCGTCAACCCACAGATGCCCACAACGATCGCGGCTCGCACTAGGTTCGCCGCCCACAGCGTGCGACGCCGGTCCCAGCGATCCAAAAACACCCCGGCAAAGGGACCGATGACTGAGTAAGGAATGTAGAGGATGACAAATGCGACAGCAATGGCGGCCGGAGTTGCTTGACGCTCCGGAGAAAACAGGATGAAGGTGGCCAAGGCTGACTGGAAGAGGCCGTCGCTGAACTGCCCGGTAAACCGGACCGCAATGAGTCGCCGGAACAGGGGTTGCCGCAGGACCGTGCCGAGTTCGCGACTTTTCACGAGCCTAGCTAACCACGTCCTCAGAGGCCGGTGGGCACCTCGATCCTGACGGTAAGACCTCCTCCGGGAGTGTGATCAATCGTCATCGTTCCCTGGTGGAGGCTGACGATGTCGGCGACGATGGACAGCCCCAGCCCTGACCCTGGCTTGCCGCGAGCACTCGGAGTGCGCCAAAAACGTTCAACCAGGTGGGGGAGTTCTTCGCTGGAAACCCCGGGGCCATGGTCGGCAACGGTCACAGCCAACCGGTCGGACTTCGAGACGCGACCGACCGTGATGTCAATGGGGGTGTCTCCTGCGTCGAATTTGAGGGCGTTGAAGATCACGTTGAGGAGAGCTCGGATAAATCCGCGTGGTCGCACAAGGAACGGTGTAGTCATTTCAGGTAGAGCAGCCGGATCCGCGATCGCGTGGACGGGAACTCCGTTGACACACAGGCGGTATCTACCGGGCGCGGGAACCCTCTGCACGACCTCGCCAATGATCTCTCCGACTGTGATTCGGGTCGGCTCCTCGTCTTCTGCGGTGGTCAGTTCCACTAGGGAATTCACCAGGTCGCCAAGCTCAGACGCCTCGCTCACAATCGATCCGGCAATGTGAGTCTGGTCGGCGCGCGACAAGTCCGGGAACGCCAGAAGTGTCTCGGCATTGGCTGAGATGGAAGAGATCGGCGTGCGGAGTTCATGCCCCGCATCCTGGACCAGCTGATTTTGCAAGCGTTGAGATTCGGCGAGCGAACGAATCATGGTTCCAAATGCTTTCGATAACTGCCCGACTTCGTCGTCGGTGGCGGGAGGATCCGGCGCATCTAGTACGCCTTCACGACTAATCCTTTGCGTCAGACGGGTGAGGGTTGTCAGGGGTCGCAGGAAGTAGGACACGAGGATCCATCCCAAACCCGCAGCCAACGCACTGACCGCAATGCCCACAAACGCGAGCGCCTGACCCATGCTGCTGGAGATCTGGCTGATTCGGGTGGTCGTTTCCGCGAACACCACCCAGCCGCCGGACACGCGTCGAATCGCTGCTCGCGCGGGCTCACCGTTGATCGTGGTCGAATAAAGCTCGACTTGGCCGGGCGGAAGTTGGCTGGTGAGGCCGGCCGGAATCGGGATCACGGACGTGCCGTAGAGCATGTGCACGTGACCTGTCGGGCTGACCACCTGGCCAAACCGGTCGACGTCGGAGAATCCTTGACTCGGAGGGGTTGAACGGGCAGCCGCACTCTGTTCGGTGCGGGCTACGAGGGCCTCATCGAGGGCCTCGTCGAGGTGACGACCCGTGAGGATCACCGCGCTCGAGACGACGATAGCGGTGATGAGAAACCCGATCACCGCGATCACCAGGGTGACCCGAACTCGCAGACTCATCGCTCCAGGCTTGCCGTGTAACCCACTCCACGGACGGTGTAGATCATTTCGGGGGCTCCGATGTCACGCAACTTCTGACGCAGGTAGCCGATGTAGACCGTGAGATTCTTGGAGTCTGGGCCGAAGTCGTAGCCCCATACGCGGTCGTAGATTGTGCTGCGGTCAAGAACTACATCAGGATGCGACACGAGCAGGTGGAGAATGTCGAATTCGGTCTTAGTCAAGTCGAGCCGCTCGCCGCGAAAGCGGGCCTGCCGTGAGGCTGGAACGACTTCGAGTTCTCCCAAGGTGAGGGTGGCGGATTCGCTGCCTGAGGCCGGGTTCGGGTTCGGGGTGAGGGAAGACCGGCGGGTCAGGGCCCTGATGCGGGCGAACAATTCTGCCAACGCGAACGGCTTCGTCATGAAGTCGTCGGCGCCCGCGTCGAGTCCCTGGACTCGATCTCCGATCTCGTGGCGAGCCGTCAGAATCAGTATTGGCGTCATCACATCGCGTGAACGCAACAGCTCACAGACGACGATGCCGTCTGCCCCGGGGAGTCCGAGGTCAAGCACAATCGCGTCAAAGGGCGTCGAGGTGGCCTGTTCGAGGGCGGCGAGCCCGTCCGTGGCGGTGGAGACGTCGTAGTTGCGCAGGGTAAGGGCCCGAGCAACGGACTCGAGCAGAGCCGGATCGTCGTCGACCACCAAAACACGTCCGCTGGTGGCCGCATCGGCAACCGGCGCTTGTGAGGTCCACTTGCTGGCTGGGTTCACGCCGCTCCCTTCAGGAGGTCTCGCTACTGCTCGGTGGTCGCAGCCCATTGTGCCTGGTTCGGTGGCATCGCGAGGTCAGGCTTATCAGAATCTTGCCCAAGGCTAGGAATCAGGCTGCGGTGATCGGTCCAACCACGGCCCCAGACCAGTTGGCTTGGTGACTTCATTCCGAACGCGCTTGAGGGGCCAGTCAGAAACTGGCCCCTCAAGGTGAAGGAGTGGTCAGTCGTGATCACATCACGACTGTGAGGATCAGCGCTCGATGTCGCCGCGGATGAAAGCCTCGACGGCTGCGTACGCTTCGTCGTCGGAATACTGAACCGGCGGGCTCTTCATGAAGTACGACGATGCCGACAGGATCGGACCACCGATGCCACGGTCCTTGGCAATCTTGGCCGCCCGCAGAGCATCGATGATGATTCCGGCCGAGTTCGGCGAATCCCACACTTCGAGCTTGTATTCCAGCGAAAGGGGAACGTCGCCGAAGTTGCGCCCTTCCAGGCGAACGAAAGCCCATTTGCGGTCGTCGAGCCAGGCAACGTAGTCGCTGGGCCCGATGTGGACGTTGCGGTCGTGGATGCCGTCGCGCAGTTGGCTCGTCACTGACTGGGTCTTCGAGATCTTCTTGGATTCGAGGCGCTCGCGCTCAAGCATGTTCATGAAGTCCATGTTGCCGCCCACGTTGAGCTGGTAGGTGCGGTCGACGGTGACGCCACGGTCCTCGAACAACTTCGCGAGCACGCGGTGGGTAATCGTGGCTCCTACTTGACTCTTGATATCGTCGCCGACAATCGGAACCCCGGCGGCGGTGAACTTGTCGGCCCATTCGGGTGTGCCAGCAATGAACACGGGCAGGGCATTGACGAAGGCCACACCGGCGTCGATCGCGCACTGGGCGTAGAACTTGGCGGCCTGTTCAGAGCCGACGGGCAAGTAGCAGACGAGAACGTCTGCCTGGGCCTCACGCAGGGCAGCGACGACGTCGACTGGCTGATCGTCAGACTCGGTGATCATTTCCCGGTAGTACTTGCCGAGTCCGTCGTAGGTGTGGCCTCGTTGGACCGCGACACCTGTCGGCGGAACGTCGCAGATCTTGATCGTATTGTTCTCGCTGGCCACGATCGCGTGGGCGAGGTCTTGGCCGACCTTCTTTGCGTCGACGTCAAACGCAGCCACGAACTCCACGTCGCCGATGTGGTAATCGCCGAACTGCACGTGCATCAGGCCGGGCACGCGATCGTTTGAGTCCGCGTCGCGGTAGTACTCAACACCCTGTACGAGCGAGGCCGCGCAGTTGCCCACGCCGACGATGGCGACTCGAATGGATCCCATTGTTACTCCTTCAATGTTCCTTGATCGGTCGCGTTGACACGATCAGTTGGTTCGTTCGCGCCCGGGGTGTGCCGGGGCTGATGAGTTTGTTCGCTGGCTATCAACTCGTTGAGCCAACGGACTTCGCGCTCGACGCTGTCAAGTCCGTGGCGAGCGAGTTCGGCGGTATAGCTGTCGACCCGTTCGGCCGTTCGGCCCATCGCTTGCTTGAGCTCGCTGAGACGTTCTTCGAGGCGGCTGCGACGCCCGTGCAGGATGCGCATGCGTACGTCACTGGTAGTGCGGCCAAAGAATGCGAAATGAACTCCGAATCGTTCGTCGTCCCAGGCGTCGGGGCCCGCTTCAGCGAGGTAGTTCTCGAACGTCTCTTTGCCGTCGGCGGTGAGCTGGTAAACAATTTTGGAGCGACGGCCGGACAGCGCTGGCGCTCCGGCATCGGCCGGGCCGACTTCACGGATGAGTCCGCTAGCGAGCATGTGCTTGAGGCATGGGTACAAAGATCCGTAAGAAATGGCGCGGAAACTGCCGAGCACCGCATTGAGCTGCTTGCGCAGTTCGTAGCCATGTAGCGGCGAATCGTGGAGGAGGCCCAGGACGGCAAATTCCAAGACGTTGGAGCGTCGTGCCATGGTTTCTCCTTCCGGATCCGTATGCTCGCCGAGGCGGTCTCCGCCAACCGGCTGTCGTTATATCGTGCCAGATGTATCGAATCGATATATCAGTGACCTTACGATAACGACATATACCCTGATGCGGGAGCAGGCCCACCGAAGCGGTCTGTGATCTAGGACACGCGGCAAACGGGACACTGCTGCAGAATTGTTGATACCCCGCAGTCGGCGGGGTATCAACGGCAAGTTCCTGACAGGGTCAGGTGGCGTGGAGGCTCGAAGGCTGGAGTGCCCAACTGATCCGGGCCGGACGCTGGTGGATCAGTTAACTGCGTTGGCGACTGCCCGACCGGCTGAGCGACCAGAGAAGATGCACCCGCCGAGGAACGTGCCTTCGAGGGCCCGATAACCGTGTACGCCGCCACCCCCGAAGCCAGCTACTTCTCCCGCGGCGTACAAGCCGTCGAACACGCTGCCGTCGGGACGCAGCACCTGGCCTTGAAGGTTGGTCTGCAGGCCGCCCAGTGTCTTGCGGGTCAGGATGTTGAGCTTCACGGCAATCAGCGGACCGTTCTTCGGGTCCAGAATCCGGTGTGGGCTGGCCGTCCGAATGAGCTTGTCTCCCTTGTACTTGCGGGAGGCACGGATCGCCATGATCTGAAAGTCCTTGCCAAAGTCGTTGTCGAGGTCTCGATCACGTTCCTCGATCTGGCGGCGAACTTTGTCGATCTCGAGGAGTGCCTCGTCGGTCAGGTTGTTCATCCCGGCCACCAAGTCTTCAATGTTCTCGGCCACCACGAAGTCCTCGCCGTACTTCTTGAAAGCCTCGACAGGTCCCGGCGCCCCTGGCAGGGCGCGTTTGGCGAGCAGGCGCATGTCCTTCTCAGTGAGATCAGGGTTCTGTTCGGAGCCTGACAGCCCAAACTCCTTCTCGATGATCTTCTGGGTGAGGATGAACCAGGAGTAGTCGTGTCCGGTTTGCTGGATGTGCTGGAGCGTGCCGAGAGTGTCGTATCCAGGCAAACACGGAATCGGCATTCGATTGCCTTCGGCGTCGAACCACAACGATGAAGGCCCCGGCAGGATTCGGATGGCGTGGTCAGTCCAGATGGGATTCCAGTTTCGAATGCCCTCGACGTAGTGCCACATGCGATCACGATTGGTGATGCGAGCACCGGCCTGTTCTGAAATGCCCAACATGCGTCCGTCGACATGATCAGGTACCCCGCAAATCATGTTTCGCGGGGGAGGCCCGAGGCGTTCGGGCCAATTCTGGCGAACCAGTTCGTGGTTGGCGCCGATCCCGCCGCTGGTCACGACCACTGCTTGGGCCCGCAAGGCGAACTCACCCACAGACCGGCGGGAGCTCTTGCGGCCCCGGCTCACGCCGCTGGGCTCTAGGACTGTGCCACGCACTCCCGTGACGGTTCCGCCCTCGACAATCAATTCGTCGACTTGGTGGCGAAATCGGAAGTCAATCTTGCCCTGCTCGTGCGATTCGCGCACACGCCGCTCGAAAGGCTCCACGACGCCCGGTCCAGTGCCCCATGTGATGTGGAATCGGGGGACGGAGTTGCCGTGGTCGCTGGCCAAGTGACCACCTCGCTCGGCCCAACCCACGATCGGGAACCATTTCATCCCCTGAGCGGCCAACCACGAACGCTTTTCACCCGCAGCAAAGTCGACGTAGGCTTCGGCCCACTGGCGGCCCCAGTAGTCCTCGTCATCTCGGTCAAACCCTGCCGAACCCAACCAGTCCTGCAAGGCGAGTTCGTACGAGTCTTTGATTCCAAGCCGCCGCTGTTCGGGGCTGTTGACGAAGAAGAGTCCGCCAAATGACCAGAACGCTTGGCCACCGAGGGACTGTTCGGGCTCCTGGTCGACGATGACTACTTTCTTGCCCCGGTCGGCGATTTCTGCCGCTGCGACGAGTCCCGCCAGGCCGCCACCAACCACAATCACATCTGCATCCACTGGTCACTCCTTCAATTGATCTCGCGCGACACGTGGCTTCCGGCGATGAGTGGGTGAGCCAGCGTCCTTCACTGCATCCCTAGCTTGGCGCGATTGTTCGAGCGTTGCAGCGCGAGGACCGCCCGACCATCGGTTGGCAGCCGCGTCAGCGGCTCTTGGACTGAAGGATTCGCCAGACAATCGCCGCTATCGTCGCGATCACCACAATTCCGGTGATGACGATGGCCCCCATCGACGGATACCGGGCGGCGCTGACGATCAGGATGAACGAAGCGATTACGAGCAAAATGACGGCAAATGTGGCGCCCGGGTTCGGAGAAGGCCCGGGTTCCTTGCTGTTGGACACTGACCCAGCCAACCGCACGACGAGTACGGATCACGGCCCGACACGCGGATAGCGCCGTGAGTTGGCCTCGCTGTGGCCTTGCTGCGGCATGCTGTGACGGTGTGGCGTTGGCGACAAAGATTCACTGCCTTGGCCATCAACACCGTACCCTCGTTGAATGGCTGTTCCGCGAGCGCCGCTGTCTGTCCGGGGACAACGGTCACCCACCCAGGCCCCTCGCCGGGAGTCGAGCGAGCCTGTTCGTGACGAGCCCGAGGACGTTGCTGATCCGGCCAGTCCGCGGCAAGTGATTGACTACGCACTTCAGCGCCGGGCGACGCTCGGCCGTTCGTTGTTGGCCGCGGCCGGGGCCAGCGAACACCGAGACCCCCACCCAGACTTGGCTCGCGCGGCCCGCTTCCACGGCGAAACCGCCCTGGAGCCCTGCCCCGCCTGCCGAACTGACGGCGTCTTGGTCTTGTTGCGTTACGTCTACGGCGATCAGCTCGGTTATCTGACGGGCCGCCTGCGCACCGCACACGAATTGCGTGAGATGGCGTTTCAGTTTGGGCGTTTTCGGGTATACGAAGTCGAGGTGTGTCGTAGCTGTGGTTGGAACCACCTTCGGCTCAGTTACGTACTCGGCGACGGCGTCGTCCGGCCCCGGCCGGTCACGCCCCGTGACGTTGTGACCGACGCATGACGCTATGACCGACACATGAATGTGGCTGAGCGCGAGACGAACGGACGTCCGGGAGCCCGAGGCGACTGGGTGTCCGGTGGTGCCTGGCGTACCACGTGAGAGTAAAGGATAGACCGACATGGCAACATCGCAGGCCAAGGCCACTCAAGGCGGAGGGCCGGGGGCGTCGACCCGTGCCCGTCGCCGGTTAATCAACTATCCACGGGCGAACCGTCGCGGCTTCCGCCGCTGGATTCCGTCTGTGCGCTTGGTGCTCGCGACAGCTTTCTCGGCAGTGCTCCTGGCCCTAGCGGGGTTTGCGGCCGCAGTCGCATTTGTTCCCGTGCCCGAACCCAACGACATAGCTATCGCTGAACGCAGCATTGTTTACTACCGCGATGGTGAGACGGAGATAGGACGATTCGGGGAAGCGAACCGGGTGAGTATTGGACTCGACGAGGTCCCCGAGCATTTGCAGGAGGCGGTGCTCGCAGCCGAGGACCGCGGCTTTTACGACCATGGCGGATTCGATCCTGGTGCTCTGGTCCGGGCCGGTTGGAACTCGGTGACGGGGGGATCAGTCCAGGGAGGTTCGACGATCACTCAGCAGTACGCCAAGAACGCCTATCTCACCCACGACCAGACCATGACGCGGAAACTGCGGGAGTTGGTGTTGGCCGTCAAGCTCGACGTGTCGTCGAGCAAGGAAGACATTCTGCAGGACTACCTCAACACGATCTACTTCGGTCGCGGTGCTTACGGGGTCGAGACCGCCGCGTGGGCGTACTACAACAAGCCCGCCAAAGCCTTAAACCGCCGCGAGTCGGTGGCCTTGGCCGCCAT
>CBFGTA010000059.1:0-14239 GCA_965651595.1 uncultured bacterium
AACCGAGCGTCGTGGAACTCGGTGACCCGCAGCGCGGGGGCGCTACCTTTGACGACTTGTATCTGGGTGTGCCGGAAGGCACCCAAGGGTGGCTCGAAGGCGCGGACCTGCGGGTCACGATGGGCTACGAATCTGGCTACAACTACGGAGTTCTATTTGCCCCCGCTGATCAAGACCTTGTCGCCATCGAACCTATGACTGCACCGACGGATCCGTTTGCAGGGCATTTCCCCATCCATCGGGCGCGCCCCGGGGAGCCCTACTCAGCCGTGTTTTCGATAACCGTAGACAGTTCCAGTGATGCCGCATGAGTTCCGAGGCGCCGCGGGTGGGAGTCGTAGGGGGCGGACAGTTGGCGCGTATGATGGCCAACCCGGCTGCCGACCTAGGAATCGGCATCAGAGTGCTCGCGGCCGACCCGACCGAGTCGGCCGCTCAGGTGATTAGTGACAGCGTCATCGGCAGCCCCGATGACGCTGTGGCCGTCGAGCATCTTGCAGCCGGATGCACAGTGATCACGTTTGACCACGAGCATGTGCCGACTGACGTCTTGCGGGCAGTTGAGGCGGGCAAGACCGCGGTCAGGCCAGGCCCTGGCGCGCTGCTAGCGGCTCAAGATAAGGCACATATGCGCCGAGTGCTGTCAGATGCGGGAATTCCATGTCCAGCGTGGGCCACCCTGGACCCCTCAGGGGACCCTCACGCCGCAGAGCAAGTTATCGCCGACTTCGGCGAGCGAACCGGTTGGCCCATCGTCATGAAGACCTCGCGCGGCGGTTACGACGGCCGCGGCGTGTGGGTCGTTGACTCGTTGGTCGAGGCGCGAGAGGTTGTGGCTGACACACCACTGCAGGCCGGGGCCGTGTGGCTGCTAGAAGAACATGTGGCTTTCGAAGTGGAAGTGTCCGCCCAGATCGCGCGGGCCCCGAGTGGGCAGGCAGTGGCCTACCCCGTGGTAGAAACCACCCAAATTGATGGAATGTGTCGCGAGGTCGTGGCGCCAGCGCCGAGCCTTGACGATCAACAACAAGCACATGGACGTTCGATCGCGCTGCGGATCGCTCAGATATTGGACGTGACAGGAATGCTGGCCGTCGAAATGTTCGTGACTCGTTCCGGGTTCCTCGTCAACGAGCTGGCGATGCGTCCCCACAACTCAGGCCACTGGAGCATCGAAGGTGCCGTGACGAGTCAGTTCGAGAACCACTTGCGGGCCGTTCTGGATTGGCCACTGGGATCGACTGAACTCGTGGGGCCAGTGGCAGTGATGGTGAACATCGTCGGAAGTGACTTCACCGATTTATCGACCGCGGCCATTGATGTGATGGCTCACGACCCCCACGTCAAGATCCATCTTTATGGCAAGGCTGCCAAGCCTGGACGTAAACTCGGCCACGTGACGGTGGTAGGGACTGACCCAGTTGCAGCTCTTGCCCAGGCTCGGATGGCTGCGCGGCATATTGGTAATGGCCCCCAACAGGCCCGCCCATCCGCAAAACGTCAGCAGGAGGATCTTTCATGACCACTTACCCCGATCCGCCGACTCCGGGCCAGCCGACTCCGGCCAGGCCGGTCGCGACCGTCATGGTGGTGATGGGTTCGGACTCGGATTGGCCGGTCATGAAAGAGGCCTATGACGCTGTCACGTCATTCGACATCGACTGCCGGGCCGATGTTGTGTCGGCCCACCGCATGCCCGAAGACATGGTGGCGTTTGGCCGGTCAGCACATACAGATGGTGTGCGCGTCATCATTGCCGGGGCAGGCGGCGCCGCCCACTTGCCTGGGATGTTGGCGTCCTTGACGCCACTGCCGGTTATCGGCGTTCCGGTGCCTTTGCGCTATTTGGACGGAATGGACTCGCTGCTGTCAATCGTCCAGATGCCCGCTGGGGTGCCAGTTGCCACGGTCGGTGTGGGAAATGCCCGAAATGCGGGCTTACTCGCTGTCCGAATGCTCGGTATCGACAATTCGGAACTCACTGCCAGAATTGCCGAATCACAGATAGCCATGCGGGATGCGGCTCGGGCCAAGGGCGCCACGCTCTCGCCGTGAGGTGTAAACGGAACTAGCGGTACCCGGTGGTTTATCGGTCGGCACAAGGGTTGTCGGCAGCAGTACGGGGCCGGTCTGGGTCGCCAGAATCTGAAGCGGCCCGCACCTTGACTGTCCGCACAGCATTGTCTGCCGGTCCGGCAATGACGCGAAATGTGCGGCCGAGTCCCTCCACTGCGCGAGTCTCAGCCTGCGGCATCGCTGCCTGTAGAGTCTTGAGGGACTCGTTGTAGCGCGGGTCGTACTCGATCGTCAGCGAGTTGACAGGCGTGCTCGCATTGAGAGCTGGCCCAGCAATCGAGAAACCGGCCGCTGACAACGACTCGGATAGTTCACCACCCAGCCCTGCCGTTGACGTGCCGTTATAAGGCCGCACCGAGATCTGACTCGGGGGGATTTCGACCGTTACCTCGTCGACCTTGCCGGTCTTGCGATCGAGACGTTCCCCGGTCCGCAAGACAGAAAAAATTTCCTCTGACTTGGCCGGATCCCACGTGACCACCGCGCCAGCTTGGGGATCCATGAATTCGCGGTCGATTGGCATCGAGTACAGGGCAATGTCTGACGGGGTAGTGGCCCGGGCTCGGGCCGCCAAGTTCCAGATTTCGCTCCGGTTGAGTTCCGGATCGGTGGTGATGCTGGCGGCAGCAGCGTGACCGAACTCGAGGATCCGGGCGGGGTTAAGTAGGACAGCTGGGCTCAGAATCTTGCTGAAAACTGCACCCATGAATCCCTGTTGGCGCTTCATTCGTCCGACATCGGCGGTGGGGTCAAAGTAGCGGGCTCGGACGTACTTGAGGGCGTCTGTCCCGTTGAGCGTATGTTCACCGGCACTGATGTCGAGGCCAGCCTTCTCGTCCTGGATGGCGTTCGGCAGGCAGATCGGCACCCCGCCCAAGGCATCAACAACATTGACGAACCCAGCGAAGTCGATTTCGGCGTAGTGGTCCATGCGAACGCCAGTAACGTTCTCGACTGTCTTCACCACCAGGCCCGGTCCGCCGATGGCGTACGCCGCATTGAGTTTCTGGCGACTAGCTGGAGTCGACCGGCCTTGCGCATCGGTGTACGCGGGGATGTCGACCAGGGTGTCCCGTGGCAGACTCACGAGATCCATCCCGCCGTCGTCACTGACGTGCAGAATCATGATCGTGTCGGTCTGTCGACCGTAGTCATCCTGTCCTACATGCAGCTTGCGTCGTTCCTTCTTGGTCAGACCAGTGCGGTCGTCGGATCCGACGAGCAGGATGTTGGTCCCCGAATCGTTCGCCGGTCGGGCCGTCAACCCAGCGAAGACTTCTTCATGTTGAACTTGCTCGGTGATGCTCGTGGCGGACACCCAACTGATGCCGCTGACCGCCAATATTCCTGCAGAGATCAGAGCGAGCACGCCTCGCCGAGAAATTCTCTGGGCAGAGCGGGATGCCGATCGGCCATCCTGGGACATTCTGCCTCCTCGGGGAGTTTCTGGCGGACTGCGTTGTGGCGCGGCCTACGGATCAGCCCGGTTCACGCGTCGACTCCGGCTCGACCTGCCACTCGTCTGGTCTGCGGACTCGGCACTGAAACAACCGCGGCGCCGTTCCTATCGTACGTGTGCCGCCGGCTGATCCCGAGCGGCAACTCGCCGCATCAACGTCCTGTCCTGCTCCGGCGGGCGGTAGTTTCGGCTCATGGCATCTGTTCCCGATTTGTCGACGTCTGAAACTTCTCCCAGAGTATCGGCATTCATGGTTGTTCAAAACGAGCAAGCACATCTGGCGGATGCAGTGGAATCGATCCTCGGCCAAACCTGGGACGGGCCGCTTGAGGTGGTCGTCGCTGTGGGACCGAGCGTTGACAGCACGCGAGAAATTGCCGAACAACTCGCCCAGTCCGACTCCCGGGTGGTCGTTGTCGACAACCCGTCTGGGCGTACGCCCGATGGGCTCAATGTTGCCCTCGCCACAGCCCGGGGCGACATTTTGGTACGTGTCGACGGTCACTGCACCCTCCCGGTCGAATATGTGGCTACCGCGGTCGAAGCCTTAGAACGAACTGGGGCGGACAATGTGGGAGGCATCATGTCCGCCCGCGGAGTGACCGCCTTCGAGCAAGCGGTTGCCTGCGCGATGACGTCGGCACTGGGAGTGGGAAATGCCCCGTTTCACGTTGGTGGTCAAGAGGGGCCGGTCGATACCGTCTACTTGGGAGTGTTCCGGCGCGCGGCTCTTGAGCGGGTCGGCGGCTACGATCCTCGATTTTCCCGGGCCCAAGACTGGGAACTCAACTATCGCCTGCGACAGACCGGCGGCGTGGTTTGGTTCGTGCCCGCACTGAAAGTTCGCTACCGCCCACGCGAGTCTGTGTCTAAGCTTTCCCGCCAGTACCTGAACTACGGCCGCTGGCGGCGCAGGATGGTCAAGGAATACCCCGACACCGTGTCGACGCGCTACCTTGCTCCTCCGGCCGCCGTAATCGCCATAGCCGTTGGCACGACCGCCGCGCTGGCCGGCCTGGTCGTGGGTCAGACTGAATCGCCACGAACACGTCGAGTGGCTAAGGTGCTGTCGATCGCCGGGGCGCTGCCTCCGGCAGCGTATGCTGGGGCCGTTGTCGTGGGTGGCCTATATGTTGGCCGCCGTCTGCCAAGGCGCGCCAAAGTGCTGGTGCCGGTCGCTTTGGCTACGATGCACATGTCCTGGGGCATGGGCTTTGTTCAGGGCTCGTGTGACAGCGAGACATAACGACGGAAACCACGCTGGCGTGGGTGTTGCAAATGGGCGGGTCTGGGCGTCAAGGAGCGAAGGGATGCTGAGTGTTCAAGTCAAGCTCACCTTCGACAGTTGAACCTGCCGAGGAAGATTCGATCGCTCCGGTTCACAACGTTTACCTGCCGTACCGTGCAGGTCTTCCGCCGATGCGCCCCTATCTGCGCGAACTGTGGAAACGGCGCACATTCATCACTGAGATGTCGCGGGCCACGATTCGTGCCAATAACCTGGATACTTGGTTCGGCCGAATCTGGAACATCCTCAACCCGCTGCTGCTGGGTTTGACGTTCTACCTCCTGGTCCAGATCCTCAAGGTCAAGGGTGGTGATTACCCGTACTTCTTCGCGAACCTGATGGCAGGCCTGTTCCTGTTCACGTTCTACTTCGACGCCGTCACAAAGGGCACGCGGTCAGTGGTGAGTTCGGGCAAGATGGTGTTGAATCTCCCCTTCCCGCGAGTGATGTTGCCGGTCGCATCGGTACGCAGCGCACTGGCAATGTTCTGGCCCACACTCATCGTCCTAGTCGTCATCGTGTACGGCACCGGCGTACGTCCGGGAATCGCAGTAGTAGCCACGATTCCGGTGTTGGTCATTACGATCATGCTAGCTCTCGGTTCGGCAATGCTGCTCGCGACAGTGCAAGTCTATTTCCGAGACGCCAAGAGTTTCGTCAGCCACTTCGGTCGGCTCCTCATGTACGGCTCCGGCATCCTGTTTCCCGGCGAGTTGCTCCTGCCGACCTACTGGTGGTACCAGATCGTGAACCCGATGTATTCGTTGATTCTGGCCTGGGACGGCGCGATCATCCGTAACCAGTGGCCGACGCCGATCCAACTGCTTTCACCGTTGTGCTGGGCGATTGCACTGATTCTGATCGGCGGGTACCTCTTCATTTCAAGGGAGCGCGATTTTGCCGTCAGAATCTGAGCTCCCCACGATTTCTGTGCAGGGCGTATCCGTGCGCTACCGGACCACGTTCGAGAAGCGCCCGACACTCAAGTCGGCACTCAGCCGGCTGCGCAAGGATAAGCGAATCGTCCGCGAGATCAAGGCCGTCAATGACGTGACCTTCGATGTTGCTCACGGGACGTCCCTGGCGGTGATTGGCAGCAACGGGGCCGGGAAGTCGACCCTCGTGCGAGCGATCGCGGGCATCTTGCCACCGTCGGCCGGGCGCATCGAGGTTCGAGGCCGGGTGAGCACGCTGCTGTCGCTCGGGGTGGGCTTCAATAAGCGGCTCACCGGATATGAGAACGTCGTTCTCGGGGGGCTCGCGGCCGGGTACTCTCGCCGAGAAATCGAATCCAAGGTTGACGAGATCGCAGAGTGGACCGAACTCGGCGAGTTTCTCGAAGTTCCCGTCAATACCTACTCGGCCGGAATGTACTCCCGCTTGGCGTTCGCTGTTGCTGTCCACATGGAGCCCGACATCCTCCTCATTGACGAGGCACTGTCGACGGGTGACGCCCACTTCAAAGCCAAGGCTGCCGCCAAGATGGACGAGCTGCGCGAGATGGCGCACACCATGGTTCTCGTCTCTCATTCAATGCGCACAATCAAGCAGTTGTGTAATCAGGCCGTGTGGATTGATTCGGGCAACTTGCGCGCGATCGGGCCCACCGAAGAGGTCGTCGAGCAGTACGTGTCGGCGAGCAACGTCGACGCGAATTCAGCTGCTGCGATGGAGGACTTCTGACCCGGGCGCCCGCGGCCGAGGGCGTTGCGTGAGAATATGTCCCGAACTTCCTGAAACGTCACCGACCCCGCCCGACCCGGCGGGCGTCACCCACCATGCGAGGAGTCGCACTGTGTCACAGTCCCCGGATTTCGACCTCTACCAGTTGTCTGAAGAGCATGCTGCATTGCGGGATGCTGTCCGAGACTTGGCGCGGACTAAGATTGCGCCCCGAGCGGCCGAGATCGACGAGGCGGGAGAGTTTCCCTGGGACGTGTATGAGGCACTGGCAGCCTCCGGGTTTCATGCGATCAGCATTCCGGAGGAGTACGGCGGCTCCGGTGGAGACAACTTGGCTGCTTGCCTGGTGGTGGAAGAGGTCTCCAGAGTGTGTGCGTCGAGCTCGTTGATTCCAGCCGTGAACAAGCTCGGAACCACTCCGGTGTTAGTCGGTGGATCCGAAGCCATCAAGCAGCGCTACTTGCCGGAGGTTGCTTCCGGACAGGCCATGTTTTCGTATGCGCTCAGTGAGCCGGAAGCGGGCAGTGACGCGGCCAGCATGCGCACGCGGGCGGTTCGTGACGGAGATGAATGGGTCCTCAACGGCGTCAAGCGGTGGATCACCAATGCCGGAATCAGCAAGTACTACACGGTCATGGCATCCACCAACCCGGAGGCTGGTTCCCGCGGGATCTCGGCGTTCGTTGTACACGCCGACGACCCCGGATTTTCGATCGGTGCGTTGGAGCGCAAGCTTGGGGTCAAAGGATCACCGACTGCGGAACTGTACTTCGACAACGTCCGGCTCGGCCCCGACCGCATGATTGGTGATGAAGGGACGGGGTGGACCACGGCCATGAAGGCGCTCGACATCACCCGGGTTGGGATCGGAGCCCAGGCAGTCGGCATCGCTCAAGGAGCACTCGATGCGGCTGCGGCCTACGCTCAGGAGAGGCGGCAATTCGGCAAGGCGATCGCCGACTTCCAGGGAATTCAGTTCATGCTTGCGGATATGGCGATCGAGGTTGAGGCCGCCCGGCAACTCGTCTATCGAGCGGCCGCTGTGGCTGAGCGGGGGGAGTCCACCGCCACGTACTTTGGGGCCGCTGCCAAGTGCTTCGCTAGTGACGTGGCCATGCGCGTCACCACGGACGCGGTACAGGTCTTCGGTGGCTACGGCTACGTGAAAGACTTTCCGGTTGAGCGATTCATGCGTGATGCAAAAATCACCCAGATCTACGAGGGAACGAACCAGATTCAACGCATAGTCGTGGCGCGAGCGGTTGCCAAAGGGCTCGGCGCTTCGCGCTGAGAGGTGCTGAGAGGGAACGGGTCAATCCGGCGAAAGCATCGCTGGTGCGCGTAGGCTCGGCTGCGATGGTCGTCGCCACGGGTAGATGAGGTAACGAGTTGAGGAATGTAGCTGTCGTTCTTGCTGGCGGGGTCGGATCTCGGGTCGGGCTGACCATTCCCAAGCAACTCATCAAGGTTGCCGGCCGGGCGATCGTGGAGCATACGATCGACGTCTTTGAGCGGTCCGGTGACGTCGACGACATCGTCATTATGATGACTCCTGGCTACCTCGACGACATCAATCGCATTGTCCGTTCCGGGAACTTTGCCAAAGTGACCCGCGTCATGGAAGGCGCCACCACTCGCAATGGCACGACTGCCCTCGCGATTGAAGCCGTGACCGACTTGCTCACCGCCAGTGGAGAATCGGAATGCAACGTGTTGTTCCACGATGCGGTGCGGCCTCTTGTGTCCCAGCGGATCATCAGTGATGTCGTCAAAGCTCTAGCCCGATTCGAGGCAGTCGACACTGCTATCCCCTCGGCCGACACGATCGTGTCGGTTCACTCGACGGATGTCCAGCCAACCGTCCACGGTTACGAGACCATCGCCGACGTCCTCCCGCGTCATCTCTTGCGGCGGGGGCAGACGCCCCAGGCTTTCCGCCTGTCAACGATTCGACAGGCCTACGCACTTGCCACTCAAGATCCGGAATTTCAGGCCACAGATGACTGCACGGTCGTGTTGCGCTATTTGCCGGACGTGCCGATCGCAGTTGTGGCAGGTGCTGAACAAAACATGAAGGTTACCGAGCCGATCGATCTGTTCATCGCGGACAAGTTGTTTCAATTGACAGAACATGATGCGCCCGAGCGCATGACCGACGACCAATACCGGGAGAGACTCGCCGGCAAGACGGTCGTGGTCCTCGGTGGTTCGTACGGAATCGGTCGAGACATTGGACGGCTAGCAGCCGACTACGGGGCGAACGTTGTGAGTTTCTCCCGCTCGTCGACGGGAACCCATGTTGAGCGGCGCGACGACATCATCAAGGCTCGCGAGGCAGCACTCGAACAGACTGGACGAGTGGACTTCGTGGTGCACACGGCGGGAGTGCTCCATCGGGGAGACCTCGTCGATGTGTCGGAGGAGACCCTGCATGCCGTCACGGACGTGAACTACATATCGCCGATCTTGGTTGCCCAGGAATTCTTCCCGGAACTCGCCAAGACGCGCGGATCGTTACTGCTGTTCACGTCGAGCTCGTACACGCGTGGGCGCGCTGGATACAGCCTGTATTCCTCCGCCAAGGCCGCAGTTGTCAACCTCACCCAAGCCCTTGCCGACGAGTGGGCCGCGTCCGGCGTAAGAGTCAACTGCATCAATCCCGAGAGAACGGGAACGCCGATGCGAACCAATGCCTTCGGAGTGGAGCCGCCGGGCAGCCTCCTGTCCTCGGAGAAGGTCGCCGCTAGTTCAATCGACGTTCTGATCGGGGAACTCACCGGGCACACGATCGATGTGCGACGGGTCGACCCGCTGTCGCCACAACAGATCTTGGAGGAGGCCACGGCCCTCGAAGCGGGACTGTCGGACGCCACTGAGGATGCAGTGGAGTCGATCGCTTCGGAGCAGTGATGGTGGCCCTGAGTGGATCCTTGGGCGACACGATCGGCTACGTCCTGGACAAGGTCCGAGATCGCCGTCGGAGGCGTCGGGTTCGGGAGGCGATCCAGACTGCCAACCGCAGTGCACCTAGGCTCGTCGGCTCGGATGCCGCAGATGTCCAGGATCACGGCCCTGACGCAGTCGATGTGATGATTTATTTTGCCGACCAGGCTGACAACCGCTATCAGCTCGACGGCTGGGAGTGGGTATTCCGAAGACTGGCCGAGTCGTACCGGCTGTGCATCGTGACGCGGGATGCGGGAACTGCCGAAGAGTTGTTGCGCGATTCTTCACCCATCCCGATCGACTTCTGCCACACCCATGGTGAACTCGACGAACTGGTGGCACGGCGCCGACCAGACGTCATCGTCTACCTCAATCACCACGTCCGAAACTTCGAAGCACTGTGGCACAACGGCCCCGTTCATGTGTTCTGTGGCCATGGGGAATCCGACAAACCGGGTGTGTCTGATTCACATCAGCTCAAGGCCTACGACTTTGTCCTGGTGGCGGGTCCGGTTGGAAGAGAGAAGATTGCCCGTCGAGTCCGTTTCTACGACGCAGACCGGTGGGTACTCGAAGCGGGGCGGCCACAGTTGTCGGCCCCGATTTCCATGCCGGCCTACCCGAGGACCACCCGGCCCGTCACCGTCGCCTATGCCCCTACCTGGGAAGGCGATCGTTCCCGCACCAGCTACGGCTCAGCGGTAGACATTGGGGTCGCTGCAGTACGTTCGCTTCTGCGTGACCCGACCATTCGAGTCATATTTCGTCCCCACCCGTTGAGTGGCAAACGAGATCCAGGCTACCGCACCGCGGTAAGAGTCATCGCTGATGATCTTCGGCAGGCGGTCGCTGTGGAACCGGGATCTGGCCACTGGACTGACGAGTCTGCCGACGGGCGGTGGCTGGGGAAGGTTGCCGATATCGCCATCGTCGACGTATCAGCGATGGCCGTCGATTGGCTCGCCACCTCCCGGCCGCTGATTCTTGCGTGTACGCCAGCCGCGTTGGCCGCGAGTCACCAGTCGACTCCCACCGAATCAGCACGACTGCCCTCTGAGTCATTGATGCGATTCCTAAAAGCGGTACCGACCTTGGGCCGGGCCGACGCCGCCGATGCCGCCGATGTGGTGACACGGACCCTGAACTCTCCTGATGTTTCCGCCCTCGCAGAACTACGTGGTGGGCTGTTGGGGGCCAGTCCTGTCGATGATCAATGGGCGCAGTTCGAGCGGGTTTTCGCTGAGTTGATGCTTCGGGCCCGACAACGAGATGAGCCGTCGACCGAGACTGAGGTGGCTGGCCCATGAGTCGTTTGCGCAACCCTTCCGGGCGTTCGAATCACGCGTCGCTCGCACAGATTCGGGCTGTGTGCCAGCCACCAGAGATCACCGGCCGAGGCAAAGCCGAACATTGGACAGGCGACCTGTACATGCGGTCGGCGTCCCTGCCACTGACCAAACTGTTCATCGCTGCGGGTTGGTCAGCCAACGCCGTCACGTGGCTGATGATTGGGGTCGGTATCGCTGCGGGGGCAGCACTGCTTCTCCCCGGGTTCATCGGAGCCCTCCTGGCGGCGGTACTGATCCAGCTACAGATGTTGATCGACTGCTGTGACGGGCAGGTTGCCCGATGGCGCGGGACGAGCAGCCCGAAAGGGATATTCCTTGACGCATTCGCGCACCACACGGCTGAGGCGGCACTTTGCATCGGTTTCGGTATCAGTGTGGCGGGTGGGCTCGGTGAACCGAGTTGGTGGTCTTATCTCGGCGCGCTACTTGCAGTGGGAGTCGTCATTAACCGAGCGATGAACGAAATGGTGGGGCGCGCCCGGCTGCGAGCGGGCCTCACACTCGGCTCGGAGGCCGCCCACGTCTACGAGCCGAATCGCTCTCTGGTGGCGCAGGCCAAGTCGTGGGCGCGGTTGATCCCGATCCACCGGCTTCTGCACTCCATCGAACTGTCGCTAGTGATTGTGATAGCGGCACTGTTCGACGTCGTCGTCGGATCTTCGGTCCCCAGCCAGATTGTCCTTCTAGTCCTCGTGTGCGCCGTGCCGCTAGTCATCGCTGGCCACCTCGCGGCAATCCTCTCGTCTAGGAGGCTGCAATGAATCCGGTCACGGCTGACTCCACTATCGGGGTCGTCATCCTCACCATGGGAACTCGGCCGGCGGAGTTGGACAGGGCGGTCTCATCGGTGCTGATGCAGCGTGACGTCACAGTGGACGTCGTCGTGGTCGGGAACGGTTGGGACCCAACCGGGCTTGACGAGCGGGTGCGGGTCGTCGCGTTACCTGAAAACGTCGGCATACCCGACGGACGCAACGCGGGCGTCCCCCACGTTCAGGGCCCGCTGCTGTTCTTCCTTGATGACGACTGTTTTCTCGACGACGACCAGTTCCTCCGCCGCATCCAAGACCGCTTTGTTCGACTTCCTACCTTGGGGATGGTGCAGCCGCACATCGTTGATCCAGATGGCCTGCCCGCACCGCGCCGGTGGGTGCCCAGGTTACGGGTCGGCGACCCTGACCGAAGCAGTCCTGTCGCGGCTGTGGTGGAAATGGCAATAGCGGTCCGGCGGGACGCTTTCGACTACTCGGGCGGCTGGGCCCCCGGATTCTTCTACGCCCACGAAGGCATCGACTTTGCTTGGCGGGTGTGGGACAGTGGGCTGAGCGTGTGGTACGCGGGAGACTTGCGCGCCAACCACCCAGTGGTTGATCCGAAACGGCACGCCGACGCAGTCAAACTCGACGCCCGCAACCGAGTGTGGACCGCGCGCCGCAATTTGCCCGTGCCGTTGGCTGCTACGTATGTGGGCGTGTGGTCTGCAATTACCTGGCAACGCCGCCGGGATTCTGAAGACCGCCGAGCCTACTGGGACGGAATCGTTGAGGGCTGGCAGGTCCGTCCTGCTGGCGTCAAACGTCTAAAATGGTCGACAATGTGGAGAATGGCCGCAGCTGGGCGACCACCTGTCATTTGAGGAAGCCCTATCGCTTCCCACACTCAACTGGCAGAACGTCCCGAGCCCTAGACTTCGGCACAGATGTCGGTATCGGCCGTACGCGATTTCGACGACTTGGTGGCGTCACGAGACACTTGGGGAGTCACCTTGACTGGCTGCATTTCGAATCGATAGTCAGCGCCCACAACCAGAGTGATGGTCGACGTCCAATCGTATGGTTCGTTAGTAGTCTTTTCGACTCCTGTGGCGAATCCCAAGGTGCGAGCGGCCTGCAATTGGCTGTCCATTCCCGCATTGCGCAGGATGCGTGACCGCTCACGGGGACTGGCATCAGACACGTTGGTGACCACGAATCCCTCTGACCGCAACTGCTCGGCAGCCCGCTCGCCAGCCTCCGGATCTCCGGTGCGGTTGACGACTTTGACAGACACGTCTGCCGGAGCGGTAAACAGTGGTTCTCCGTCGGGGGCAACGCTTGCCTTCGGCGGCCACGGTTGGTCGTACTTGATGGCATTCCATAGTTGAGTCGCTTGAGAAGGAATCCACGAGTACGAAGAGAAGTCGTTGTTGTCCATCACGGGGACAGTCGCGAAGGTGATGTCTGACGGGTTCATGCCCGACACGTTGATGGCGAGTTCTTGCATGGCCTGGGTGGATGCGAGCCCGGCGTCGACAGTGAGCGTGCGGCTGACAGAGTCGAGAACTTGGTGCAGCTTCAACGGGTTGAAAACAATCCCCATAGAGGTCGCCTTGCGGATGGCCGAACTCAAGAACTGCTGTTGGCGTTCGATACGGCCGAGATCTCCACCGTCCCCGAGCGAATAGCGCGCACGGACGAACGCCAGCGCCTGTTCGCCGCGGATTGTGGACGTGCCAGCCGGTAGTTCGAGCTTGGAGCGCCAGTCGCTGACAGGCTTGTTGACGCACACTTCAACGCCGTCAAGCGTGTCGACCACCTTCTTAAACCCGGTGAAGTCAACCACTGCGTAGTGGTCGATTGTCAGGCCAGTGAGACTCTCGATCGTCTTCACGGTGCATCCCGGGCCGCCATGGTCGAATGCTGCATTGAACTTTTCGGTGGAGGGCCCGACCGTAACGCCTGCGTCGTTTACGCAGGTGGGAATCGTGACGATCGAATCACGGGGGATACTCACTGCGATTGCACGCGATCGATCTCCCGAAATATGCACAACGATCGTGGTATCGCTGCGCGCACCTTGGTGGACGTCGGTGTTGCCGTAGCCCTTGCCTTCGTTGCGGCCTTCGCGAGTGTCGGAACCCATGAGGACAATGTTGATTGGGTCCCCGGGCGTGGGTCGGACGCCCGTACTGGTCCAGTTCCCGTCATCGCCGACGGCAATATTCGATGTGTAGTACTTCGCGAACAGTCCACCGGTGCCGGTAACGGCCGTCGCCGCCAATACAGCGATGGAGGCGGCCATAGCTACGGTTCTGGGCCAGCGGCGAGGGACGTCCACTCCGTTTGTGTGAGTCATACCCGCCCTTCGGCTAGAGTCATCGATCGATCAACGTGGTGCGGTGCAATGGCACCAGGGGCTGTCAGGGAGCCCGGATCCGATTGTACGGTGCGAATGACTCACGCGACAGCACCGAGAGCGATAGCTCTTACGATCTTCCAACCAGTCGACCCGGATTCGCGTGAGGTTAGTCACAATTGTTGCTGGTGGCTGCCTCTAAACTCGCTGTCCCACCACCGCGTCGGTGCCGCGTTCGGTAGCGATGATGTGGCGGAAGTCGTCGGCCGGTCCCCCGACCACCAACACGATCGATGCGTCGATGACGATTGGCCACAGGCACAG
>CBFGTA010000060.1:0-13690 GCA_965651595.1 uncultured bacterium
ACTCGGGCGCGGTGGTGTTGCCCCGCAGGCGTGGGATCGCCTTCTCCAAAAGGCAGCACGGGCTCAAGCCGACGGTGTACTCGCCGTCGAAGGGGTGTGGTCTCACTTGGCCTACGCGGATTGCCCGGGTCACCCGACGATCGGTTCCCAAATCGAGGCCTTCGAGCAGGCCGTAGCGAGTGCTCACAGAGTGGGTGTCCGGCCACGGTTGCGCCATATCGCCAACTCGGCGGCAACCCTGGCCACTCCGGCAGCCCACTATGATCTAGTCCGACCCGGGATCGCGGCCTACGGCGTATCACCCGGACCCGATCTGGGGCAACCGCACGACTGGGGCCTGCAGCCGGTCATGACCGTTCAGGCACGCCTGGTGCAGAGCAAGCAGTTGCCAGCTGGCCACGGCATCTCCTACGGCCATCGTCACCACCTCTCCGGTGATAGTTGCGTCGCGCTCGTTCCACTCGGTTACGCAGACGGAATTCCTCGCCACGCCAGTGGCGCGGGACCGGTGGCAATCGCTGGCCGTCGGCGAGCAGTGGCCGGTACCGTGTGCATGGATCAGTTCGTCGTTGATCTGGGTGCTGCGGAAGCGGCGCCAGGAGATGTGGTGACACTGTGGGGAGATCCGGCGATCGGGGGACCGGGCACGCCGAGTGTTCAGGACTGGGCGGATGCGGCTGGGACTATCGGCTACGAGTTGGTTACCCGTCTCGGCCCGCGGGTCAGGCGGATCGAGTTTCATCAACCACCCCCGGCACCATAGGGACGGCGACGACACAGCGGCCACGACGGGGCACGGCGAAAGGACGAATCAAGAGATGAGCAGGGCGAGCAGATCCGAACGTCGTTGGCCAACGATTGCAGCGGGCGTGGTGGCGTTCGGCATCGGATGCGGGCTCGGTGCATGGTGGGAACGACGAACACTTGGCCAACAATTCGCTGGCATTGGCCACAATCTGGGAGCATTCGGAACCCTGCACGGCGACGAATATCGGGTCCGGGCCGACGACGGTGAAGAACTGTTCGTCGAAGTCGACGATTGCGACGATTCCGACGGGCCAGTGGTGACGGTGATCTTCTCCCACGGATATTCCCTCAATCACCACTGTTGGCATTTCCAGCGGCAACATCTGCGCAACCGCGCGCGGTTGGTGTTCGTGGATCAGAGAGGACACGGAGAATCAACCCGCGGCGTGGATGGCTCGCACACCATCGACCAGCTCGGCCGCGACCTCGGCTGCGTCGTCGACTTCGTGCGCGATCGGTGGTCCGGACCAGTTGTGCTGATCGGTCACTCCATGGGCGGAATGACCGTCATGGCGGCGGCGGCCGAACGACCCGACCTGTTTGCGGCCGAGGGGCCAATCGCGGGCGTTGGACTGCTCGGGACAGCTGCCGGGGGACTGGGGAAGGCCGCGTTTGGGCTACCTGCTGGCGTGTCGAAGGTGTTTCTGGCACTGGCTCCTTCGGCCCTGGCCACTCTCGCTCGGTATCCGCGCTTGGTGGATCGCAGTCGTCAATCCGGTAGTGACCTGGGCTATTGGCTTGTCGTGCGGTACAGTTTCGGGTCTGAAGTGGACACGACTTCCATCGAGTTCACGTCCCGGATGATCAACGCAACTCACCTGGACGTCATTGCTGATTTCTTGCCAGGCTTGGAGGCCCACGACAAGCGCGATGCCCTCGACGCGCTGGCTGACCTGCCGGTACTGGTCATGGTGGGGACTGTCGATCGCATGACCCCACCGCGGTTTTCGCGCGAAATCCTCACGCATCTGCCGGACGCAGACGCATACTTCCTGCCCGACACCGGCCACATGCTGATGCTCGAACGCGCCGACGTGGTGAACCAGGCCATCGACGACCTGCTGGCAGTGGTCACCCCGGCAGAGCCAGCAGCCCAGTGAGCCAGGGTCCCACGGCACGGGAGCCGCTCGGTCCGGTCAGTGAAACCGCCGAGTCCGGTACCGTCATGGCTGACGCTCGAGTAGGTAATGCCGGGCAGATGCACCAATTCGGAGTCGCTCTAGCCGAGATCCTCGACGCGGGTGACCTCGTCATTGTGGACGGCCCGCTAGGGGCGGGCAAGACGACGTTGGTGCGAGGCCTCGGGGACGGTCTCGGCGTCGAAGTTCCGGTGAGTAGTCCCACGTTTGTATTGGCCCGGGAGCACTCAACGGCCCCGGGTCGTCCCCCGTTGATTCATGTCGACGTCTACCGACTCGACGCCCAGGACGTGGGAGCCGATCTGGGCCTCGAAGAAGCGCTCGACAGGTCGCCTGGCTCGGCGATTGTGGTGGTCGAGTGGGGTCGAGGTCGGGTCGAGTGGTTGAGTGACTCTCACGTCTTGATCACTATCGACCGCGCCGCAGAGGGCCCTTCCCAGAGTGACTTCGGCGAAGTCGAGACAGATCCGCGCCGCGTGATGGTCACCGTCACCGGTCCGAAGTGGAGCGGGAACCGTGGCGAGCGGTTGCGCCACAAGTTCGGAGAACTCTCGTGAACGGCGCCAATGGGGTAAGTCACTTGGGCGCCTCAGACGCCGGGACAGGAGCGGGGACCACCACTGCTGATGGTCGGTTGTCTGCCTGGCAACTGAATCCGAATCGCGCCGTAGTGGCCTACCTTGACACGGCAGCCGACCACACTGCTGTCGGTCTGGCCCAGATACGCCCGCAGGCCGCAAGGGCCCCGGCCCGAATCGATGGCCCGGGCGCTGATCTGGCCGCCAGCTCGGTCGAGGTGGTGGCTGCCTGGGGCCAGTCACTACCCGAGGGCAACGCCGGGGAAGTCCTCACTCCCTTGCTCGACGACGTCGTGGCGGGAGCGGGATGGTCACGGGCAGATTTCGCTGGCAACTGTGCCGGTGTCATCGTGGGTGTGGGGCCGGGACCCTATACCGGGACCAGGGTTGCAGTCGCGACAGGTCGGGCGATCGCCTGGGCGTCGTCAGCACCCGTGATTGGCATTCTGACGCTTGATGCTCTCGCCGCATCGCTGGCGCACGACCCTCGCAACCCGCAGGGAGAAGTCATCGTTTTCACGGACGCGCGGCGCCGAGAGATCTACTGGGCGAGGTACCGCTGGGCAGCGCCGCCGGGGCAGGTGGGCTGCTTCGAGCGGGTCGACGGCCCAGCGGTGTCGTCGCCGGCCGATGTTCGCTCTTTGTCAGCCGGGCGGCCCTGGTGGGGTAGCAGCGGGCCACGCCTGGCCGACGCTCTCGCCGGGTTGTCTCAGGAACACCATCCGCTGACCGTCGTGCCGACTGCGGTCTTGCCGTGGGCCGTGAGCCAGTGGGTGTCCCACGGCGCCCGCATGCCCGCCCAGCCCGATTTGGCCGCACATGGTCGGGACGGACGGGGACTCGTCCATTACGGGTCGACAATCTTCACTCCGCAACCCGTGTACTTGCGTAGGCCCGATGCTCGCGCTCCCGGTCAGGGGAATCCGTGATGGCGGGTCGCGGAGCCGTTGTTGACGTGCAGATCCGGCTCATGCGGTGGCGCGACATCGAATGCGTCCTGCCTATCGAGCAAGCCGAGTTCGGGGCGGAAGCGTGGCCAGCCGAGACGTTCTGGTCGGAACTCGCTGGCTTCACCGGTCGGGCCCACTACCTGGTGGCCGAGGTCGCTAGTGCAGGCACCGGCCAGTCTGGCTTGCCCGCTCCAATCGTGGCGTATGCCGGTGGCTGCCAACTCGGCACTGACGTGGAAATCCGCACGGTCTGCGTGGCAGCGAGCTATAGGCGGCACGCCATCGCGTCACAACTACTGGGTACGTTGATCCAGAGCGCTATCGAGGCGCAGGCGTCACGAATGCTGTTAGAGGTGCGGGCAGACAACCCTGGGGCGATTGCCTTCTATCGTCGACACGGGTTCGAGGTGCTCCACCGCCGTCCGGGCTACTACCGTCCCAATATCGATGCGCTCGTCATGGCGCGAAGCATCGATCAAGATTGGGCTGGCGGGTCACCTGACGAGGTCACTGCCAGTCCAAGCCCACGTGCAACGGATCGCAGGGAGGGGATGCAACAGTGAATGCACCAGTCATCCTCGGAATCGAAACGTCCTGTGACGAGACCGGAATCGGTATCGTGAGCGGCCAAGAGCTGCTCGTCGACGAGATCGCCAGCAGCGTTGACGAGCACGCCCGCTTCGGAGGAGTGGTCCCTGAGATCGCGAGCCGCGCCCACCTGGAAGCGATCATGTCAGGTATCTCGCGAGCCTGCTCCAGGGTGGGGATGGTGCCCACCGATCTTGATGCAATAGCGGTGACAGCCGGGCCCGGTCTAGCCGGAGCATTACTGGTGGGAACGTCCACGGCCCAAGGGTTGGCGTGGGCCCTCGATCGCCCCGTGTACGCGGTCAACCACCTCGCCGCGCACGTGGCAGTGGATGAGCTCGTCCACGGCGACCTTCCCAGTCCGTGCATCGCACTACTCGTGTCGGGGGGCCACACGAGTTTGCTGCTGGTTGACAACATCGCCGAGCGGGTTGTCCCCCTGGGGGCCACCCTCGATGATGCTGCCGGAGAGGCGTTCGACAAGGTTGCGCGACTGCTGGGGTTGGGTTTTCCGGGGGGGCCTGAAATCGATCGCCACGCGCTGACCGGTGATCGCTGCGCCATCGACTTCCCACGCGGACTGTCGCGGGCATCGGATCAGGCCGAGCATGCCTGGGACTTCTCCTTTAGTGGACTCAAGACTGCCGTGGCGCGGTGGGTGGAGCGGGCTCAGGCCGACCAGGTTTACGTTTCCGTTCCGGATGTGGCGGCCTCTTTCCAGGAAGCCGTGGTGGACGTCCTCGTGACCAAGGCGTTGAAGGCGTGTGCGCACTTTGGGGTCAACGAACTCATGATCGGAGGAGGTGTTGCGGCCAACAGTCGCCTGCGGGCGTGGGCGATCGAACAGGGGAAGGCTCGGGGCGTGCGTGTGCGGATTCCGCCAGCCCGGCTGTGCACCGACAACGGAGCGATGGTGGCAGCGCTCGGATCGGCCATGGTGCGAGCAGGAATGGAGCCGAGTCCACTGGACTTTCCGACACGCTCAACGATGCCTATCGACGTTCCGTACTTCCCTCCGCATCCACCAGGGAGCCACCACTGCCACTGAGTCTCCCGCTGAGTTGTGGCAGCACGAGGGGCAGCCGCAGGAGACCCGTTGATTCTGACAACGAGTTCAGGCCGGTTGAGGATGTTGCGCGACCCAAAACGGGAGTCTCCTTGACGTCGGCCGCTGTCCCTACGATACTGTTGGTTAGCACTCTCCGCCGGGGAGTGCTAGAGGGGAATCGTTGGACCCGCGACGACAACGAGAACTCCTCACGCACAACAATCAACTGTCAGATATCCATCAACCCGTATGGGGAGGTTAGGGACGTGTCTGTCTCTATCAAGCCACTTGAGGACCGGATCCTCGTTCAGACGCTCGACGCCGAACAGACCACAGCGTCTGGCCTGGTGATTCCGGATACCGCGAAAGAAAAGCCGCAAGAAGGCAAGGTCCTGGCTGTTGGTCCGGGCCGCTTTGATGAGGATGGCGACAAGCGTATCCCCCTCGACATCGAGGTCGGAGACGTAGTTGTCTACTCCAAGTACGGCGGAACCGAAGTCAAGTACAACGGTGAAGAGTACTTGATCTTGTCAGCACGCGACGTGCTGGCCATCGTCGAGAAGTAAACCGAGAACTTCGCGCCCTTCGGCAACTGCCGAAGGGCGCGAAGTCTGCGGCACTTGCCGTATTTCACGACTCTCACTGATCCGCAACTCTTTCCGACTCGCTAAGGACAGTTCATGGCAAAGATTTTGGAATTCGACGAGAACGCCCGCCGGTCGCTAGAACGCGGTGTTGACGCTCTCGCCAACGCAGTCAAAGTGACCCTCGGCCCCAAGGGCCGCAATGTGGTCATTGATAAGCAGTGGGGCGCGCCGACCATCACCAACGACGGTGTGACGATCGCCCGCGAAGTTGAACTCGAAGACCCGTACGAAGATTTGGGCGCTCAGCTGGCTAAAGAAGTTGCCACTAAGACCAATGACGTAGCTGGCGACGGGACGACCACGGCCACCGTGCTGGCCCAGGCGATGGTCCACGAAGGCCTCAAGGTGGTCTCGGCTGGCGCTGCCCCGATGGACGTGAAGAAGGGGATCGAGGCTGCTGTGGCGGCCATCAACGAACAGTTGCATGCCACGGCCCGCGAAGTCGATGGCCGTGACGAGGTGGCCCAGGTTGCCACCATCTCCAGCCAAGACGCCACCATCGGTGGCCTCATCGCCGACGCCTTCGACAAGGTTGGCAAAGACGGCGTTATCTCCGTCGAGGAATCCAGCACGACGGCGATGGAACTCGAGTTCACTGAGGGTATGCAGTTCGACAAGGGCTACATCTCGCCCTATTTCGTGACCGACCCCGAGCGCATGGAAGCGGTCCTAGAGGATCCACAGATCCTGCTGGTACAAGGCAAGATCAGTGCCGTTAGCGAACTGTTGCCGCTGCTCGAGAAGATTGCCCAAGGTGGCAAGCCGCTGTTCATCATCGCCGAAGACGTCGAGGGTGAGGCATTGTCGACCTTAGTGGTCAACCAGATGCGTCGAACCTTCTCGTCCGTCGCGGTCAAGGCACCTGCCTTCGGAGATCGCCGCAAGGCGATCCTGCAGGACCTTGCCACGTTGACCGGCGCGCAGGTCGTTTCGGCCGAAGTCGGCCTGAAGCTTGACCAGGTCGACACTGACGTGTTGGGCACGGCCCGACGGATCGTCGTCACCAAAGACACCACGACGGTTGTCGATGGGGGAGGAGATCACGCCGAAGTGGCCGATCGCGTCGCCCAGATTCGTCGTGAGATTGAGGCAACTGATTCCGATTGGGATCGGGAGAAGCTCCAAGAACGTCTCGCTAAGCTCGCTGGCGGAGTGTGTGTCATCAAGGTGGGCGCCCACACCGAGGTGGAACTCAAGGAGAAGAAGCACCGCATCGAGGATGCTGTGTCTGCTACTCGAGCGGCCATCGAAGAAGGCATCGTCGCTGGCGGTGGCGCTGCGCTGATCCATGCGGCTGCCGCGATCACTGACGACCTGGGGCTGACCGGTGACCAAGCCACGGGCGTGAAGATTGTCCGCAAGGCGATCTCCAAGCCTCTGCACTGGATCGCCGAGAACGCGGGCGATGCCGGGCAGGTTGTGGTGTCTAAGGTTGCCGAGATGGGTCCTCGCGAAGGCTACAACGCTGCGACGGGCGAGTACGGGGACCTGGTTGCCGCTGGCGTCATCGACCCAGTCAAGGTCACTCGGTCGGCACTCGAACACGCCGCTTCAATTGCGGCCATGACGTTGACCACCGAGGTGCTCGTGGTTGACAAGCCCGAAGAGGACGAGGACGACGGCCATGGCCACGGCCACGGGCATCACCACTGACTCGACCTACCCACTGCGAAGCGACTTCGGCGAACATATCGCCGGGGTCGCTTCGCCGTTGTCGGGACTGTTTGGCCGCGCATGGGATCGAGCGTTCGGCAGCGGCGAACAGGGGATGCCGGTGGCGCTGCCGAGTCGCCGTTGGCCCGAAACCACCTGGGCGGACATGCAGTGGTTGCGCTGGTTAGTCGCGGTCGACGCAGTGGCTCGAGGCTCTTACGGCAGTGCTCTGCGAATCCTTGGTGCCAGGACCCCGCAAGGACTCGCAGACTTTGACTCGGATCGGGTTGCTGTGGCCTACGGAGTCCTACTCAGCTCAATCTATCGCCAACTCTCTCGCCACAATCACTCGAGACAAGTAGACGAATATGCGTGGCGCCGAGCCAACATGAGCGGCGATCCCACCCTCGTGCACGAGGCAGCCCTGGGACTAGCAGCTGACCATGTCGGTCTCAGTGACCCTGCGGGTGCGCGTCGTTGGTGGGGGGTGGCCGACCGGGCGGCGGATCCGGCCGATTGGCGTCAGCAGGTGCGCTTGCGGTGGGTTCGTGCTGAACGTGCACTCCTCGACGGTGAACCCGCCCTAGCCCAGACCGTGGCGTTGCGCGCGGCCACGCTGGCCCACAACCATGGCGCGCGCCGGCACGCGACGAAGAGTCGACTGTTCGCAGCGGTGGCCGAGCTCGCTACCCACGCTGACGCGAACACGAAGCGGCCTAGCAGCGGGTACGGGCACCTCGAAGCTGTGGCGCGGGTCGCCCTGGACCGCGGCTGGTGGCCGCTGGCGTGGCCTGCCTACTGGGTGGGTGCCCAATCCGCAGCGCACAGCTCGGCAGACAGTGAAACTACGGCCCGGTTTCGGGCGTCCACTCACGCACTGGTGGCAGCAATCGCGGTCGGTTTGCCGCCTGATCTGGACGAGCATTGGCGGTTGAACGCGCCGCTGGCGACACCTGCTGCGGCGTGTCTGCCCTGGGTGGTGAACGGTTCAGCGTGAATGCGGCCGGTGACGGCAGCGCGTTCAGCGAGCATCGGAGGCGAGCCGGGTTCTAGCGTTACCCGCACATGGAATCCGGAGGTAGCGTGACAACAGTCCTCGTCTGCGATGACACACCGATGACTCGCGTATCAGTGAGCCGCGTCTTGACTAGCTTGCCTGGCGTGGATCGGGTCACGGCGGCTGGCAGCGGAGAAGAAGTCATCGCTCGCTATCCGCTCGAACGTCCAGACGTGATCCTCATGGACGTGCGGATGCCGGGAATCGGCGGCGTCGAGGCGGCCAAGCGGCTGCTGTCGTCACACCCGGACGCCACGATCGTGATGCTGACCATGGGCGAAGACATCGATGGCGTGGCCCAGGCTGTGGCTGGCGGTGCCCGCGGCTACGTTGCCAAGGACGCCACGCGGGAGGAGCTCGCTTCCACGTTGACTCTCATCCTCGGCGGCGGGCCCGACATCCCTGGGCAGCGAGGCGCATTGTCGCGTCCTGGCGGAGTGCCGCCGTCGCTGACGGAGCGGGAACAGCAGGTGCTTGAAGGCATGAGTCGGGGCTTGTCGAATGCAGCCATCGGTAAGGAACTGTATCTGTCCGAAGACACGGTCAAGACTCACGCTCGCAGACTCTTCCGCAAACTCAGCGCCGCCGACCGCGCCCAAGCAGTGGCGCTCGGCTTCCGGTGGGGACTCCTGCACTGAGGACTGGCGCCAGCAGCGTGTCAGCCTCCCAAAGCTCGAACTGCGAGTCATGACTGCAGGTGGCGCGGCTTCGGCTGGCGATGGCGCCGCCAGGTTCGCAGTCCCGAGCGGGTGGGTAGGCTACCGCTAACTGTGGAAGCTCACGCAATCGATGAGCAGGCCCGCGGTCAGCGACGATGGAGGCACGATGGAAGCGACACCGGCTCGTGATACCGCGAGGACTGCCAAGTTCACATCTGTGGGTCTGACGTTTGACGACGTCCTGTTGCTGCCCAACCAGTCCGACGTCATCCCCAGCGAAGTGGACACGACTGCCCGCCTGACCCGATCAATCACTCTGAAGGTGCCCTTGCTGTCGAGTGCGATGGACACCGTCACTGAGGCCAGAATGGCCATTGCCATGGCACGGTTCGGTGGGATCGGGGTTCTGCACCGGAACTTGTCGATCGACGACCAGGCCGCCCAAGTCGACATGGTGAAGCGTTCGGAAGCTGGCATGGTATCGAACCCGATCACCTGCCGCCCCGAGGACACCTTGGCCGCAGTCAATGACACCTGCGCCCGGTTTCGGATTTCTGGACTGCCGGTCGTCGATGCGGAGGGGGTCCTGGTCGGCATCGTCACGAACCGCGACATTCGGTTCGAGGACGATTTCTCCCAGCAGGTCCAAGCCGTCATGACACCAATGCCCCTCGTGACCGCACCCGTCGGGGTCTCCGGCGACGATGCGCTGCGGATCCTGTCACGTGCCAAGGTCGAAAAGCTTCCCCTCATCGACCCGGACGGAAAGCTCTCCGGCATGATCACGGTCAAAGACTTCGTCAAGTCGGACCGCTACCCTCACGCCACCAAGGACGAGCGGGGCCGTTTACGGGTCGGTGCGGCAGTGGGCGTTGGCGACGATTCCTATCAGCGCGCCCGGGCCTTGGCCGACGCTGGCGCCGACGTCATCGTGGTCGACACCGCCCACGGGCACTCCCGTGCCGTTCTCGACATGGTGGCTCGCCTCAAGTCCGACACCTCCGTCGACGTCATCGGCGGTAACATCGCCACCCGCGAGGCCGCTCAGGCGCTCGTCGATGCGGGCGCCGACGGCATCAAGGTGGGGGTCGGGCCCGGGTCGATCTGCACTACTCGGGTCGTCGCTGGCGTGGGAGTCCCCCAAGTGACTGCGATCCATGAAGCCGCTCAGGCGGCGGCTGCCGCCGGGGTTCCTGTGATTGGTGACGGGGGGTTGCAATACTCCGGTGATATCGCCAAAGCGATCGTGGCAGGTGCTGACACGGTCATGCTCGGCTCGTTGCTCGCTGGTTGTGAGGAAGCACCCGGAGACGTGGTGTTCGTCAACGGCAAGCAGTTCAAGCAGTACCGAGGGATGGGATCCCTCGGTGCCATGCAGACTCGCGGCAGCGCGCGCTCCTACTCCAAGGACCGTTACTTCCAAGACGATGTTCTCAGCGACGACAAACTTGTACCTGAAGGTATCGAGGGTCAGGTGCCCTACCGCGGTCGGCTTGAAATCGTCGCCCACCAGTTGATCGGTGGACTGCGGGCCGCCATGGGTTACGCCGGGGCAGACAACATTCCGGCGTTGCAGCGGGAAGGACGATTCGTGCAGATCACCGCTGCGGGGCTAAAGGAGAGCCATCCCCACGACATTCAGATGACCGTCGAGGCACCCAACTACCATTCGCACTAGGACGGGGACTCCGAGGCGGCCACATAGGTGCCTCAGCCTCCACCCCCACCACTATCGACTCTGCAAGGGATCAGTACATGAACTTGATTGACCTAGGAATGAGTAAGCGGGCGCGTCCGGGCTATTCCTTCGACGATGTTGCCCTCGCGCCGACGCGCAGGACCCGCGACCTGTCCGACATCAGCCTGGACTGGCAGATCGATGCCTACAAGTTCTCCCACCCAATCGTCGCTGCTCCCATGGACTCGGTCGTGTCGCCGGACAACGTGGGGACCTTCGCGGCAGCGGGTGGACTCGCAGTGATCAACCTCGACGGACTGTGGACTCGCTACGAGGATCCGGAATCGGCTTTCGACACGATCTTGTCGTTGCCTTTGGGGGACGCGACCGCTCGACTGCAAGAACTGTATGCCGCCCCGATCATCCCGGAACTCATCGTGGAGAGGGTTGCCCAAATGAGGGCGACCGGCGCAACCGTGGCCGGATCGCTGTCCCCCCAGAACACGGCCCTGCACTGGGAGACAGTGGCGAGAGCAGGAATCGACATTTTCGTGATTCGCGGAACGACGGTGAGTGCCGAGCATGTATCAACTACCGACGACACCCTCAATCTGAAGGAATTTGTCTTCGATCTCGACGTTCCAGTGATTGTGGGGGGTTGTGCGACGTACCGCAGTGCCCTCCACCTGATGCGCGCCGGAGCCACTGGAGTGCTGGTGGGGTTCGGCGGGGGAGCGAGTCACACCACCCACCAGGTGCTCGGCATTCGGGTACCGATGGCGTCTGCGGTCGCGGACGTGGCTGAGGCCCGCCGCGACTACCTCGACGAGTCCGGTGGCCGCTACGTCCACGTCATCGCCGACGGAGCGATGGGCTCTAGCGGGGCAATGGTGAAGGCCTTGGCCTGTGGGGCCGATGCAGTCATGGTCGGATCGCCCCTCGCGCGCGCGAGCGACGCGCCCGGTCGCGGTCGCCACTGGGGAATGGAAGCGGCCCACCCTGAGCTGCCCCGCGGCGAGCTCGTCGAGTTTGGCGCCCGCGCGACGTTGGCGGAAATCCTCACCGGACCGTCGTTCGCCCCCGACGGGACCATGAACCTCGTCGGTGCGATCCGGCGGGCCATGGCAACCTGTGGCTACCGCGAACTCAAAGAATTCCAGCGAGTTGAGGTGTTCATCTCGCGCTGAATGGCGCAGGTCGGGCCAACGGCGTGACGAATAGCCTCTGGCAGGACTAGAGTCGGGTCATGACTTCTGTCACAACCACTCCTGCCCCCAATTCGATCGCTGGTCTCGCGTGCGAGCACGTGGACTCGGCTACTCTGCAGCGGCTGCTCGGCCGGCTCACCACCACCGCCGATTCGCCCACCGCTGTCGTCACGGCTCCGTTGACCGGCGAAACTATCATTGAACTGCCGTGCGCCAACGAGGAAGCCGTGACCGTCGCTTTCTCCGTTGCGCGGCAAGCCCAGCGCGAATGGGCACAGACCCCGGCCTCCGAACGCGCCAAGGTACTCATGCGGTTCTACCGCCTGGTACTAGATCGTCGGGCCCAAGGCCTCGACATCGTCCAGCTCGAGACGGGCAAAGCGCGAATTCACGCCAACGAGGAACTGCTCGACGTCGCCCTCACCAGTCGCTATTACGCGCGCGTCGGACCTCGTTTACTCGCGCCCAAGAAGATTCCCGGCCCATTCCCGGTGATCTCTTCTACTGTGGCCCTCCACCACCCCAAAGGTGTGGTGGGTGTCATCTCACCGTGGAACTACCCGTTGACCTTGGCTGTCAGTGACGCTGTGGCTGCCCTCATGGCCGGGAACTCGGTCGTCATCAAACCAGACATTCAAACGACGCTCACGGCACTCTGGGCGATTGACTTGCTCTACGAAGCAGGGCTGCCAGCTGGCGTGTTCGGGGTGGTCGCCGGTGAGGGGCCAGTGGTCGGGCCGATGATCACTGAGCGCGGTGATTTCATCATGTTCACCGGATCTACCGGAGTTGGTCGCCAAGTTGCCGCCCGCTGCGGAGAACGCCTCGTGGCCTGTTCCATGGAGCTCGGCGGCAAGAATGCCATGATCGTGAGAGCCGACGCCGACATCGCTCGGTCAGCTGAGATTGCCGTCCGCGCCTGTTTCGCAAACTCCGGACAGCTATGCATCTCGATGGAACGGATGTACGTCCACCGCTCCATCATGCATGAGTTCATGGACGCGTTCACCGCCCGGATCCGGCGCATGCGCCTCGGCAACCAGGTGGGCTGGGACGCCGACATGGGCTGCCTGATCAGCGAGCGGCAACTCAACACGATTGCTGCCCACGTTGACGACGCCGTTTCCAAGGGTGCGACCGTGGTGGCGGGCGGTCGCGCACGTCCAGATCTGGGCCCGACCTTCTACGAGCCGACAGTTCTGACCGACGTGACGTCCGACATGGAATGCTTCAGTAACGAAACGTTCGGCCCGGTGGTGAGCGTCTACCCGTTCGACACCGACGAGGAGGCCGTTGCACTCGCCAACGACACCCCGTACGGACTGAACGGATCGATTCTCAGTCGCGACGTTGGGCAGGCGCGCGACATGGCAGCCCACTTGCACGCGGGAACGATCAACATCAATGAAGGCTACGGGACCGCCTGGGCCTCCATGGGTGCCCCGATGGGAGGCTTCGGAGATTCCGGACTCGGGCGTCGGCACGGTCCAGACGGGCTCCTCAAATACACGGAGTCACAGACCGTGTCGGACCAGAAGCTCATCGGTTGGGGGACCCCGTCCTACCTCACCCACTCCCAGTGGGCAGACACACTGCAGCTACTCGTGCGCGCAATTACCCTGGTGGGCAAGAAATGACCGACCCGGACTACGACGTCATCATCGTCGGCGCGGGATTC
>CBFGTA010000061.1:0-13349 GCA_965651595.1 uncultured bacterium
TTCGTGACAGTCACGTCGCCGCCGGTCATGGCCGCTGCAACGGCCCACGTACCCGCCACGATGCGGTCGGGGACGGTCGTGTGGGTGGTCGGGTGCAACGAATCGACACCTGTCACCGACAGGGTGGCCGTACCCACACCCTCAATGTCGGCTCCCATCGCTACCAGCATGTGGCAGAGGTCCTGGATCTCAGGTTCTCTCGGCGCGTTGTCGATGACGGTGGTTCCCTTGCCGAGGACAGCCGCCATCACTAGGTTCTCGGTCGCTCCCACGCTCGGGAAGTCCAGCCAGATTTGGGCACCTTGGGTGCGGTCGCGCGCAACCGCGTAGAGGTAGCCGTGTTCGTTGTGAACGTCAACACCGAGCCGATTGAGTCCGGCGATGTGCAAGTCGAGGCCGCGGGAGCCGATCGCATCGCCACCCGGAAGAGCGACCTCGGCTTGCCCGCATCGAGCGACCAATGGACCCAACACACAGATGGATGCGCGCATCCGCCGTACCAGGTCGTAGTCGGCTTGATGGTGCAGCACCTCAGGGACGTCAATCTTCAAGATTCCAGAAGTCGCGTCATGATCAACGCTGCACCCCAACCGCCGCAGTAACTCGCTCATGACCTCGACATCCAAGATGTCGGGCACTTCAGCAATTGTCGTGGTCCCCGGGGCCAAGAGAGCCGCAGCCATCAGTTTCAAGACGCTGTTCTTGGCACCATGCACTCGAACATCGCCAACGAGTCGATTGCCACCTGCGACCGTGAAGACCTCCACGGTGCCAGGATAGTCTGCCGTCATGGTTCACCTCACTCGCATCTATACCCGAACAGGCGACGACGGAACCACTGCCCTGGGCGATTTCTCTAGAACCAGTAAGACCGATCCTCGTCTCGTCGCCTACGCAGACGTCGACGAAACCAACGCGTGCATCGGCGTGTCGCGAGCCACTGCTGGCATCAGCCCTGTCACTGATGAACTACTCGCGCGTGTCCAGAACGAACTCTTCGACGTCGGGGCTGACTTGTGCACCCCGCTACAGACCTCCGACGGTGGGGCCGACGAACAGCGACCACGTCCAGTGGCACTGCGCATCTCTTCCGACTACGTAGATCGCCTCGAACGTGCATGCGACACCTTCAACGAGTCCCTTGACCCGCTGCACAGCTTCGTCCTGCCCGGCGGGACTCCGGCCGCCGCCAGTCTGCATGTCGCCCGAACTGTCGCGCGTCGCGCAGAACGATCAACCTGGTGGGCGTTGCAGGAGTATCCCGACGGTGTCAACCCACTGACGGCGCGCTATCTCAACCGCCTCTCGGACTTGTTGTTCATTGTGAGCCGTTACGAGAACCGGACCGTCGGGGACGTGCTGTGGGAGCCGGGCGGCACCCGAGACACTGGGACGAACAGCGAGACTTAGAACGGGTCCCACGCGTGGTGCCAGTGGCGCTAGTGGGCCCGCACCGACCGGTGACGGGTGAGTAATCGCCTACTTGCCAGCTTTGTCGAGCACCAGTAGCCGGGTCTGAGCGCGAGCGATTGCGTGTTCCTTGTCTTCGCTCTCCTCGCTTGCCTCAGCCTCAGCAAGGAGTGCTTCGGCCTGAGCGCGGTCAATATTCTCAGCGAGCTCGGCTGATTCCGCCAGTATGATCACTTCGTTGTTGTCCACGACGACGAATCCGGTATGGGCGGCTAAGAAGTGTTCGTCTTCTCCTGACTGCCGGATCAAGACCGGCCCATCCTTCAGGATGGCCATAACCGGCGAGTGTCCAGGCAAGATCCCAATCGATCCGACCGGCGTCTCGAAGGCCACGAAAATCGCCTCCCCTGACCAGACCGCCTTGTCGGTAGCGACCACGTTGACTGTGAGGGTGCCTGCCATGTCACTCGGCCAGCTTCTTGGCGTTCCGCTCCAGGTCTTCGATACCGCCGCACATGAAGAACGCCTGCTCCGGCAAGTGGTCGTACTCGCCGTCGCACAATGCCTTGAACGCTGCGACAGATTCTTGAACTGGGACGAAAGATCCGGGCTGGCCAGTGAACGCTTCGGCCACGAACATGTTCTGGCTCAAGAACCGTTCGATCCGACGGGCACGACCAACAATGATCTTGTCCTCTTCGGACAGTTCATCGATACCCAGAAGCGCAATGATGTTCTCAAGATCCTTGTACCGCTGCAGACTCTGCTGAGTCCGAGTCGCCACAGAGTAGTGCTCGTCTCCGACATACTGAGCATCGAGAATCCTGGAGCTCGAATCCAGAGGGTCGACAGCCGGGTAAATACCCTTCTCCGAGATTGGTCGCGATAGCACGGTCTTGGCGTCGAGGTGGGCGAAGGTGGTGGCCGGAGCGGGGTCGGTCAAGTCGTCGGCAGGCACGTAGATGGCCTGCAGACTCGTGATCGAGTGTCCGCGGGTCGAAGTGATGCGCTCTTGGAGCAGGCCCATCTCGTCGGCCAGGGTGGGCTGGTAGCCCACTGCCGAAGGCATGCGTCCGAGCAGGGTCGACACCTCGGAACCCGCCTGGGTGAAACGGAAGATGTTGTCGATGAACAGGAGCACGTCCTGCTTCTGGGCATCCCGGAAGTACTCTGCCATGGTCAAAGCGGTGAGGGCAACACGCAAACGCGTCCCCGGCGGCTCGTCCATCTGACCGAACACCAGAGCGGTTTTGTTGATGACGCCGGATTCGGTCATCTCCAAGAAGAGGTCGTTACCTTCACGGGTCCGTTCACCAACGCCAGCAAACACCGACACGCCACCGAAGTTCTCAGCGACACGATAGATCATCTCCTGGATAAGGACCGTCTTGCCTACGCCAGCCCCGCCGAACAAACCGATCTTGCCACCCTTTACGTACGGGGTGAGGAGGTCGATAACCTTGATGCCCGTCTCGAACACCTCAGTCTTGGCTTCGAGCTGGTCGAACGGTGGAGGTTGGCGATGAATCGGCCAGCGTTCGTTGATCTCTAAGGACGCGGCATCAACATCGAGCGGAACGCCGAGGGTGTTCCAGACGTGGCCCTTCGTGACATCACCAACGGGCACACTGATAGGCGAGCCACTGTCGACGACTTCCGCTCCACGGACGAGTCCATCGGTCGGTTGCATCGAGATGGCGCGCACCATGTTGTCACCGATATGCTGAGCCACTTCCAGCGTCAGTGTTCGGGCTCCTTGGTCGCCAGCACTGTCGCCCAAGTTGACCTGAGTGGTCAGGGCGTTGAACAGTTCCGGCATCGCCTCAGCGGGGAACTCCACGTCAACCACGGGGCCTGTCACCCGGGCGACGCGTCCGACCCTCACGTTTGTGTCAACTGTCGCAGTCATGCGGTCATTACTCCCTTACTCGGCGGAGGCCAGAGCGTCGGCACCACCGACGATCTCGCTGATTTCCTGGGTGATCTCGGCCTGACGGGCCTGGTTGGCTTGACGGGTAAACTTCTTGATCAAATCTTCGGCATTGTCGGTCGCCGACTTCATGGCACGCTGGCGGGCTGCATGCTCAGAGGCCGCTGACTCTAATAGTGCAATGTGAACGAGGTGTTCAATGTACTTGGGCAAGAGTGCGTCGAGGGTCTCCTCGGCACCAGGTTCGAAGTCATAGAGCGGCCAGGTTGCACTGCCGCCTTTCTCTTCTCCACCACTGATGGACGATTCTGACACCACAACTTCTTCCACAACTTCCAGAGGAACCACATTCAGGACGCGAGGCTCCTGGCTGACTCGGTTGAGGAATTTTGTGTAGACAATGTGGATTTCGTCGACACCACCATCTTCGACAGGGAGCAGGAACCGCTCCAGTAAGGCGCGAGCAATCGTCTTCGCATCGTCGTACTGTGGCTTGTCCGTGATGCCCGTCCACGAGTCAGCGACTGGGCGATCACGGAAACTGTAATAGGCGATTCCCTTTCGCCCCACCACGTAAGGGACAACCTCGAGGCCCCTGTCGCGCAGGTTCGCCGTGAGCATCTCTGACTCTTTGATGGCATTAGCTGTGTACGCGCCCGCGAGTCCTCGATCGGCCGTGACAACTAGCACCGCCGCTCGCTGTGGGTTCTCAGCAGATGTCAGCAGAGGGTGCGTGACCTGGGCATGTGAAGCTGCCAAGGTCAGCGCAGTCTGCAGGGCTTGGGCATAAGGTCCCGTCGCCTTGACTGCTGCTTGTGCCTTGACGATACGCGAGGATGCAATCAACTCCATGGCCTTGGTGATCTTTTTTGTGGCCTGAGTGTCCTTGATCTTCTGGCGGTAAATCCGCAGCTGCGCGCCCATAGTCCGTTATCCCTAGCCGCTACTTGCCGCGCACTCGACGAGTCACTTTGCCATGTTCGATTTCTTCCTCCGGCAAAGCGTCAACACGCGAGTCGCGAACCAACGGAGTCCCGTCAGAAGTGGTGAAAGTTCGCTTGAAGGCTTCGAGTGCGGCCTGCAGGACAGCGACGGTGTCGTCGCTGAGCTCACGTGTGTCGTGGATGGTCTCGAGAACCCCGGCTTTCTCTCGACTCAAGTAGTCGAGGAAGTCTGCTTCAAACCGGCGAATATCCTCGACCGGGACATCATCAAGGCCACCAGTCGTGCCGGTCCAGACGGCCACTGCTTCGCGTTCCATCGAGTACGGAGCGAACTGCGGCTGCTTGAGCAGTTCGACCAGGCGCGCCCCTCGCTCTAGCGCCGCCTTGGACGCCTTGTCCAAGTCGGATCCGAAGGCAGCGAAGGCTTCGAGTTCACGGTACTGCGCGAGGTCAAGACGCAAGCCGCCAGCAACCTTGCGGATCGCCTTGGGTTGGGCAGCCCCACCCACACGGGAGACCGAAATGCCGACGTTGATAGCGGGCCGCACCCCGGAGTTGAACAGATCGCTCTCCAGGAAGCACTGGCCGTCAGTAATGGAGATGACGTTAGTCGGGATATACGCCGACACGTCGTTGGCTTTAGTTTCAATGATGGGCAGGCCCGTCATCGAACCAGCGCCCATCTCGTCGGACAGCTTCGCACAACGCTCGAGCAGCCGCGAGTGCAAGTAGAAAACGTCGCCTGGGTAAGCCTCACGACCGGGGGGACGACGCAAGAGCAGCGAAACCGCGCGATAAGCCTCGGCCTGCTTGCTGAGATCATCGAAGACAATCAGTACGTGCTGACCGTTGTACATCCAGTGCTGCCCGATTGCAGAACCTGTATACGGCGCTAGGTACTTGAAGCCAGCATTGTCAGACGCTGGAGAGGCTACGATGGTCGTGTACTCGAGGGCACCGTGTTCGGCTAGCGCCCCGCGGACCGAAGCGATGGTGGAGCCCTTCTGGCCAATCGCAACATAGATGCACTTGACCTGCTTCTTCGGATCTCCACTGTCCCAGTTCTTCTTCTGGTTCAGGATGGTGTCGAGGGCCAGAGCAGTCTTACCGGTCTGGCGGTCGCCGATGATCAGCTGTCGCTGACCACGACCAATGGCGGTCATGGCGTCGACTGCTTTGAGACCTGTCAGCAGAGGTTCGCTCACTGGCTGACGCTCGACCACCGTCGGTGCTTGCAGTTCGAGCGCGCGTTCTCCTTCATACTCGATCGGGCCAAGCCCGTCGATGGGATTGCCGAGCGGATCGACGACTCGACCCAAGTAGCCGTCCCCGACTCCGACCGACAGAACCTTGCCTGTGCGGCGAACCGTCTGGCCTTCTTCGATATGGGAGTAGTCTCCGAGCAGCACACACCCGATCTGCCGCACATCAAGGTTCAGGGCCAGTCCGAGAAGACCACCTTCAAATTCGAGCAGTTCATTGGTCATTGCTGAGTGCAGGCCCTCTACACGCGCAATGCCGTCACCTGTCTCGATGACTCGTCCGACCTCTTCGCGCACGTTCTCTGGGGCGAACGACGCCACGTTCTGTTCGATGGCTCCACGGATTTCATCCGGTGAGATCGTCAGCTCCGCCATGGCTCATCTCTTTCGTCGATTGGCACTTGTGTGCGTGGGTTTTCTTGGTCTGTGAGTGATATGTAGTTGTGAGTTCGCGTGAACTAGTGACTCAGCCGGCGCCTAGCCTGTTCGAGCTTGCTAGCTGCCGTACCGTCGATGACTTCGTCGCCGATCCTGACTTCGATCCCGCCAATCACATCGGGGTCGACATTGACGTTGAGTTCCACGGATCTACCGTGGATGCGCGCGAGCGCTCCAGCCAGGCGTTCTTCTTGAGACGCCGACAACTCAATTGCTGAGGTCACGTCCGCCACCACGCGGCCCCTACGAGCCGCTGCAAGCTCTGACAGCCGGTTCACGGCGGTCTGAATCCTGCGCCCGCGAAGGCTTTCTGCCACGTGGGCGAGTACGGCAGTGGTTTCGGGAGCGGCCTGAGCATCCAGCAGACTGTGAACGATTCCTGCCTTGGCAGTGCCAGCGGTTGCCGGGTTCGTCAACGCCATCTGCAAGTCAGCGTTGGCATCTATCGCCCGCGCGAACCGGAAGAGTTCTTCCTCGACAGTATCAATCCGCCCAGAGGCTTCGGCAGCCATGAACGTGAGGATTACCCCGGACTCCTCGACTGCGTCAACCATGTCTGAGTCGCTCGACCACCGACTCGTTGCCACGAGTTCGAGAAGCTCCACCGCCAAAGGAGAGACCCGGTGAGAAAACAGTGCGTCGATCGTCTGACGCTTAGAGTCAGCCGAAATCGCCGGATCCGCCAGAGTTGCGCGCAAGATCCGTTCCCGTTCGAGGACGTTCGTCACTTCGAGCAATTGCTCGCCCGCGACAGAAAACGCCTCGGCAGCACCCGCATCGTAGCGCGCGTTGAGCGTGCTGACGAGGTTCTGTTGGGCAACTCGACTCGCGCCTAACACCTAGACCACCTCGGGCTTAGCTGCCGCGGCTTGTTCGAGTTCGTCGATGAACGAGTCCACAACCGAGCGAGCCTTCTCCGGATCGATGAGTTCGGAACCGACAATCTTGGCCGCGATGTCGGTGGCTAGCTCGCCGACCGAATGTCGCAGATCCTCCATTGCGCGGTTCTTCTCTGCCTCGATCTGGGCTTGGGCCGATGCGGTGACTTGGGCGGCAGCTGCCTGGGCCTCCGAACGCGCAGCTTCGATGATCTGCGCCTTCTCGGCTTGGGCGGCCGCACGAATTTCGCCAGCCTCCTCCCGAGCCTTGCGAAGCTCATCTTGGTAGTCGGCCATCAACTTGGCCGACTCCGCCTGCGCCTTCTCTGCGGCTCGTAGTCCGCCCTCAATGGCTTGTTCGCGTTCCTCAAGTGCAGTGCGGATCTTGGGCAACAACATCTTGCCCAAGACACCGAATACGATGAGGAAAGCGACGAGGCCAAAGATGACCTCACCAATCGGCACAGCAAGGATGCTGAACTCCTCTGCGCCTTCTGCCGCTGCTGCCAGCAGTTCCGTCATGTCACGCTCCGGTGGTAGGAGTTGGGTCGGCGTTTAGCTGAATACGAACGGTGCGATGAAGCCCAACAGCGCGAGTGCTTCAGCAAGCGCGAAACCGATGAACATGTTCTGGCGAATAACACCGTAGGCCTCGGGCTGGCGAGCGATCGCCTGTACACCGTTACCGAAAATGAGGCCGATGCCGATGCCTGGCCCAATGGCCGCTAGACCGTAGCCGACTGCACCGAGATTGCCTGAGACTTCTGCAATGACGTCAAGCATTCTGCTTCCTTCTCTTTCTCGTACCGCGTGGTGGTTCCACGTTGGACGGGTCTGTGGTTTAGTGCTCGTGCGAGAGCGATCCTGCAATGTAGGAGGCGGCCAACAGCGTGAAGATGTAGGCCTGAAGGGCACCGATTCCAAATTCGAAAACGGTCATTACTAACACCATGACGCCAGAACCGATCGACCCAACCAACCCAATCACGCTGGGGCTGAACAGGTAAATCGACGCCACGATGAAAATTGTGATCAACATGTGTCCGGCGAACATGTTAGCCATCAAACGAATCGCCAGCGTAAACGGGCGGATGATGACGTTCGACAGCAGCTCAATGGGAGCCAGCAGGACGAGCACCCAGGCTGGAACGCCAGGGGGGAACATCATGTTGGTGTAGAACTTGATCGGCCCTTGGTGTTTCATGCCGAGGAACATGTACACGACCCACACAATTAGCGACAGCGTCGCCGGAATCGCGAAGTAGGCAGTGGGCGGAAGCTGCGCGAGGGGCAGAATCTCCAGGAAGTTCATCAACCAGATGAAGAAGAACAACGAAAACAAGAACGCCACGTACTTGTCAGCATTCTTGCCGATCGTTTCGCGGCCGATCTGGTCACGAACGAAAGTGTAAGAGAGTTCGCCGATGCTCTGCAGCTTCCCCGGCACCATCTTCGGCTTCGCAAAGGCGAACCCGAAGAAGACGATGACCACCAGCGCACACATGAACATCAGTACGACTGGCTTGTTGATCACAAAGTCGATCCCAAATAACTGGAACTCAGCTAACGCCGGGTAAACAAAGATCTCAGTACCTGGAGCGGGGAACCCACATCCAGAGTCGAGGTGACACCCGGGGGGAACGGCGGCGAGGGTGGATGACAGGTCAGCCACGAGCTACCTCCCGATCAGCCTTCATGTCTGTTTGCCCCTTAGCAGTCTCGCTTGTGCCGCTGTGCGGCTTCTTCTTTACGGACCGGTACCGCACCCCCTGCGGTTCACCGTGACTCAGGCGAACATATACGAGGACAGTAGCCGCAACCAACCCGACTACCGCTCCGACGCCAACGAATATTCCACGGTGACCGAGCCACAGGCTCAGCAGCCACCCCAGCCCGCCGTACACCACAATCCCCGCGATGAGTCGACCCGTGATCGACCATGCGGTGTCTAGTGGTGTCGGTTCGGAGTTCTCCGACCTCGCGTCAACAGTTGCCATTGCGTGCAAACTAGCAGTAGATCAACTCGACGGCATGACTGGCCACTACGGATGGCCCAACGTGTCGCCTGTCTGCGGTCATTTACCGATCGGGCCGTAGGGCCCGTTGCCTGGATCGACATAGATAACCTTGCTGCGGACCATGACGGTGACGGCGGCGAACGTCCACACTAGGGCACCGGCAAGAACTGTGAAAGCGAAGGCCTTCGGGGCAAAGAATGTTGCATCTCGGAGGATGAGCAAGAGGATGAACAACACCACCATCTGCAGCAAGTACGTCAGCAACGCGACATTCATGGCTATTGCGGGGTTGTTGCGCAACACTCGAAACACGATGTACTGGCCGATCCCGAAGAATCCCAGCACGATGACTGTGCCTAGCACTCCAGCGAGGAGTCCGGCTGTGCCGAACATCACCGTTGTTACGACCGTGCACACGACACCTACCGCCACAACACTGAGCAGAGGCCACTTCATCAACTGCAGTTCGCTGTATTCGGAACTGTGGCGGTCGGGTGTGTCGGGCGTGCGGCCGGACGAAGGTGGGGTCGTCATAGGGTTCTGACGTTACCTCACGGCGCGGGGACGCGAGCGCCAGGGCGCAGTACGGCAACCGCCAGGATTCCCACACCGATCACGAACAGGCCGATGGCAATAGCCGGCCGCACAAACGCCACCGACACGGCCGTGAAGGCGATCAGCGCCGTCCAAGCGTGCATCAGACCAACTGCCCGCCGCTGGGAGTGGCCGATCTCCAGGAGCCGATGGTGTAAATGCTGCTTGTCCGGGGTGAACGGACTCCGGCGCTGGCGCGTTCGACGGACCACTGCCAGCGCCACGTCGAGCAGCGGCACTGCGATCACGGCTGCTGGCAGCAGGAGCGGAAGGATCGTCGGGAAATCGGTGGCGACGGTGAGAGCGGACGGATCGACCCGACCGGTAAGGGTAATCATCGATGCGGCGAGCAGTAAGCCGATCAGCATCGAACCGGTATCGCCCATGAAGACCCGAGCGGGGTTGAGATTGTGGGGAAGAAAGCCGACACACATTCCCGCCAAAATCGCGCACACCAAGGTGGCAAGGGTCGCCCGATCGATTTGGTTTTCGACGGACAATAAGAAGGAATAGGTGAACAACGCCAGGGCTGCGATTCCCACGATCCCTGCCGCCAGACCGTCGAGCCCGTCAACAAAGTTCACTGCATTGACTGTCAAGACCACGATGAGCACCGTGAGCAGCACGCTGGTCAACGGATCAAGTAACAAGGTGCCAGCAATGGGAAGCCACAGAACCTGGATACCCATCAACGCCATGGCGCCCCCGGCCAACACTTGGCCTGCGAACTTGGTTGGAGCGTCGAGTCCCCACTTGTCATCACATAGACCCAGCAGCACAATGATCGTGGCTCCGACCACGATTGCCAGCCCTTGCCTGCCGGACCCCGCGGCGAATGCTGCCGACATGAGCGGAAGTTGACTGGCGACGAGCAACCCCGCGAGCAGCCCAGCGAACATCGCCAAGCCGCCCCAGCGGGGCGTGGGAGAGTCGTGAACGTCGCGATCACGTACTTCTGCGAGCGCACCCGCCCTCAAGGCCAATCGCCGAGCTAAGGGAGTGAGGAAGAACGTCACGGCTGCGGCGACGGCCATGCACAGCAAGTACTCGCGCACAGCGACCTCCTCCCAGCCTCGACGTGGTTCATCGAACCACGTCCGACCGGCAGACCCGGAACTTGTGGTCGGCGCGTCCTGACACTTAGCTACGGACGGGGGTAGGCGGGGAAGGCATGCACCAGGTCTGCGACCTCAGCCCGCAGCGGTTCCGGGTCTTCTCCACGGACCGCTCGGCCAATCAACGACGCGATAGTCGCCATCTCTCCGGTTGACATTCCTTGGGTCGTGACGCAGGGGGTTCCAACACGAATACCCGAGGCCACGTTGGGCGGTTGCGGGTCAAACGGAATCGCATTCTTGTTGAGGACAATGCCAGCGGCATCGCAACGCGCCTCAGCGTCCGCCCCCGACACCCCGAGTCCCTGCAGGTCGAGCAAAGCCAGATGGGTATCAGTACCACCTGTGACCGCCCGCATACCCTCGGCCTCTAGCGCCGAAGTCAAAGCAACCGAGTTGTCGATGACTGTCCGGGCGTACTTCTGGTAGTCGGTAGAGGAGGCTTCACGCAGAGCTACCGCCTTGGCCGCAACGCAGTGCATCAACGGCCCCCCTTGCATCATGGGGAACACTGCCTTGTCGATCGCCTTCGCATGCTCGCCTTTACACAAGATCATTCCACCACGAGGGCCGCGCAGTACCTTGTGGGTCGTGAACGTGACGACGTCGGCATACGGAACTGGACTGGGGATGGCTTGACCGGCCACCAGTCCAATGAAATGCGCGGCGTCGACCATCAGAATTGCGCCCACTGAGTCGGCGATCTCGCGGAAGCGAGCGAAATCAATCAATCGCGGGATGGCCGACCCGCCGCACACAATGATGCGTGGCTGATGCTGTTGAGCCAGTTCAGAGACTTGCTGGTAGTTGATGTCCTCAGTTTCAGGGTCGACTCCGTAGTGAACGGCATTGAACCACTTGCCCGAGAAGGACACTTTGGTTCCATGCGTCAGGTGGCCTCCGTGGGGCAAGCTCATGGCCAGGATGGTGTCGCCGGGGTTGAGGAACGCACCATAGGCGGCGAGGTTCGCGCTGGCACCCGAGTGCGGCTGCAGGTTGGCGTGATCGGCCGCGAACAACGACTTAGCCCGCTCGATTCCAATCGTTTCGGCCTTGTCCACTTCCCGGCAGCCCCCGTAGTAGCGCCGGCCTGGATAACCCTCGGCGTACTTGTTGCTCAGGGTCGACCCGAGCGCCGCGAGCACAGCGGGACTCGTCAGGTTCTCGCTCGCGATAAGTTGTACCCCGGAACGAAGACGATCGAGCTCTGACAGGACGATCCCGGCGATCTCAGGATCTTCCGATTGTAGAGCGGAGAAGTCGGATCCCCAGAAGGGTGCGTTACTCATGGGTGCAAGTGTAGGAGGTTGTTGCTGGCGCCGAGGCGTTGAGGCGAGCGCGGGTGCGGGTGTCGTCGCCAGGTACTGGGTCAGTCGTGGTTAGACGCATCGATATCGGCACAACCGAGGGCCTTACAGAAGGCATCGAGGCCGCGATCAGCACCATGCGCAGGGGCCTGGTGGTGGCGCTTCCCACAGAGTCCTCCTATGCAGTAGCAACCGATGCATTTCGCGCCGACGGACTCGATCGGATTCGCCAAGCCAAGGGTCGGTCCTCCTCCGCTGCGGTGTCGGTGGTGATCGGCAGTCCTGCGACGGCAGAGGGCCTGCTGTATCGGCTCTCGGATGACGCCCGTGCCCTCATGGATGCGTTTTGGCCGGGAATGGTGACCTTGGTTGGTCGCTGCCAGCCGTCTCTTGCGTGGAATGTGGGTGGGAGCGCGGCCCACGTCGTCTCGGTGAGAATGCCTAGTCACCCCGCGGCGTGGAGAATCGCCCGCGCCCTCGGCCCGACAGCACTTACCGCAGCCAACGCTGCGGGACTGGCTGTTCCCCGCACGGCCGATGAGGTCGTCGATCAACTCGGCGACTCGGTGGGGCTGATCTTGGATGCCGGACCGATCCCGGAGCAGCCAGCGTCGACGATTGTCGACGTGAGTGCAGATGTGCCGACCATCCTCAAAGAGGGCGCGGTCTCCCGCGCTCGCCTAGCTCACGTGTGCGCCGCACTCGGGGCCAACGGCGAGGATGCCTCGGACGGTGCTGAGCACCACCACCCCGGGACTAGCACTATCGACGACGGGCCTCGGTAACCCGCGGCCTCCCCGACAGATCGCGGTGATCATGAACCGCCCAAAACTCGCGGTGGGCGTCGACGACGCCGGGCACACCCATCGGGCCAGCGGACCACCCCTGGTCGTCGCCGTGTTCAACTAACAGCACTCCCCCGGGAGCGAGCAGGCGAGCAGCTGCCTCAAGCATCGGGCGCACCACCGCGAGGCCGTCCTCGCCACCGTACAAGGCGATAGAAGGATCAAAAGCGGCTACCTCAGGGTCCCGCGGACGAGCCGAGCGTGGAATATAGGGGGGATTGCAGGTGATGACGTCCACGGTGCCGACCAAGTGGTCGAGGCTGGTCTGATCAATGCCGATGGCGTCGCCAGGAACGACAGTGACCGTGGATCCAGATTCTGCGGCGGCCCGACTGTTGGCGATGCGGTTCTGCTCCAGCCACGGCAGGGCCGCGGGGCTGACTTCCACCATCCAGACGGCGACTGAAGCAGCCTCGACGGCGATGCTCAGTCCGATGGCGCCGCTGCCAGCACACAAGTCCACGACCACAGGTCGCTGCCGGTGGGGGTTGGGCACCTTGCGCCGCCGCTCCACCGCCTCGATCGCGTGATCAACAAGGACTTCGGTTTCCGGTCGGGGTACGAAAACCCCGGGCCCCACCAGTATGTCGAGGTGGCGGAACGGGGCG